>CAYLZR010000363.1:0-2497 GCA_964388145.1 uncultured Gemmatimonadaceae bacterium
TGGGGCAACCCGTGGGAGTTCGAGTCTCCCCGGTCGCACTCTCACCTCCACACCCTTCCCCGCCAGGCGGTAAGGCGGTAGGCGAACGGGTCGCGCAACGCAGGAAGTGGGGTGATCGGTTCACAAACGGTTGACCCGCTACGTCCTCGGAGGAGGTGTTAGCACGATGTACTTCGCATCGTCTCCGAACATCGCCTTGAACCAGTCGATGAGTTCACGATAGCTCTCCGGTGGAGCTTGGCCATCATTGCCCAGGATCCGGCGGCGCACTACCAGTTCGCGACCGTCCTGCTCGTAGGATGATTCATAGCGCCCAAATCGGCTTTCGGCGGTCACGCTGGACGGTAGCTCTGCCACCCATCCCTCCGGGAGGAGGATGCGCAGTTCGCTGTAGTGCTCCTTCCTTCCGAACACTTGCTCCACGTCGATGGGAAACTGGCGATCCGCGTCCTCCTCCAGGCGCGCGATACCCTCCTCCGAGGCGTAGCGTGGCAGCTTGAGTGGAAACAGCCATCCTCCCGGGATTTCTTGCAGGATATTGTCGGCATGGACGCGCCCCCAAAGTCTGGGAGCGGTCGAGAGATCGCGTCCGACGAAGAGCTCGACCGAGTCGGCGCTGGCACCCTCGAAGATGCGCTGACCGAGGTTACGGGCCACGCGTGCCCGGCGCTGCTCAGAAAGAGTTCGATAGAACTCGGTGCGAATCCTGTATTGAGTCGTACCGGTGACGGTCTCGGTGTAGGTGCCGTCGAAGCTGCCGTCGCCGGACAGCTCACCCGCGACCACGATCGACGAGCGGCTTTGGGTCGCAGCACTCTTCGGGAACTCGATCACGTCAGCCGTTCCGTCTGGCCGGAAGAGCACACCGGTGCGCCCCTGATGCGATCCGAATACCTCCCCGTAGGGCGAGACCGGCACCGTGAGATCGAGATAGATCCACTCATCCGCGGGCTTGATGGCGGCCACCATGTGGTTGAACTGGCGGATGGACGGCAGGTCGGGCTGCACACGGCGACCCGTGCTGACCACCACCGGATATCCCTCCACTCCCAAATGCGACGCGAGGGCCAAGAAGAGCGTGGTCTTGTCCTTGCAATCGCCCACACCTGTCGCGAACACCTCGCTGGCCGGCCTCGGCTGATATCCACCCAACCCGAGCGAGATGGAGGCGTACCGGATGTCCTGGGCCACCCAGCGATACACCACCTCGAGCGAGTCCGTGAGTGTGGAGGCGTCGGCAACGACCTCTTTGAGCCACGCCTCCAGCACGGGCGTAAGGTCGTAGCGGGACTCGGCCAGGTGGTTGTACCAACGCGCTATGTCGTTCCAGTCGAGATCACCGGAGACCGTTATCGTCTGTTGGACCGCATTCGGTGTTCCGGCGTATTGCTCGCGCTCGAACGGCGGGACGTCGTCGTAGGCCCATTCACTGATCCGCATTCCCCCTTCTTCGCGAACTCGCGCGTTCGCAGTAAGGTTGAGTTCGCGCATACGTGGACTCACCGACACCGGGTGCTCAAGCGTGAATCGAACGCGCCGCACTGGTCCGGGACCATTGACGTTCCAGTTGACCCAAATGTCTCCGGTAAGGGGCGGATCGACCACGTGTAGGGTGTACTGCCAGTCCACGATTCTCCCTACCGTTACACCTCCCAATGAGGCTCGCACACGCTTGCGGCTGCTATACACCGGGGCGTTTCGCGCCACGGGCTCATCAAGTTCCTGAACGTGGACTGGTTCGTGGCTGACGATCGTGCCATCCTGTTCCACGACCCGCGCCCAATCGAGCGTGAATGTCTCGCGCGATGGGTCATAGCCGAAAGAAAGCTCGGCCGTCCAAGCGACAGCCGCCTCTTTCAGAACCTGGCTTACGATCCGAATCCGACGAGTGACCGTCCCATCCACGTTCACGTGGAGAGCTCGCTCATTCAGCAGCCGCACGACGCTTTCGTCGGGGTAGGCCGCGGAGTCCACGGCAAGCTTGTAGACCTCAAGATCTGCATCGGTAAGCGGGGGCGGCCCTTGGGCCATCACGCCGGCGGCCTCTATCGCGACGAGGACAGCCAGCATCAGCGAACGGGTCGCGCGACGCAGGAAAGGGAGTTTCGTAGCGGACATGAAAGCTACTCCTGAATTCGGGACCCGTACGGCAAATGGACCCTGGGGTCCCATGAAACGCAAGAGGATGCCGGAGGTCGTGCTGGTTGAAATCAGGTAGTTCGAGGAATTGAAGGCGAAGGTGGGGAACTGACGCGACAGAAGGACGAGACTCCGTTTTTGCATACGCCCGCCACCATAGGAACGACCTAGGAACCTCGTTTCCTCTCAGCAAAGTCCGCATCGAGCACAGTACCTTCGTACAACTTCCTGCTTAATTCGAGGGTCCCAGATACAACACCGATGCCCAGAACACCGCGTGATTGCTACGTTGTGTCGTATCTGACCTAGTCCTGCTCTGCATGGGGTTCAGGGGGTCGCCGGTTCGAATCCGGCCGTC
>CAYLZR010000364.1:0-2490 GCA_964388145.1 uncultured Gemmatimonadaceae bacterium
CTGAGAATCCACAGCCCGCTGTTGATATCCGACACGTAGATCAAGCCGTCGTGCAGTTGGGGTGCCCAGCTGAGTGTGGCACCACCGGAGTACAGGATGTTACCGACTTCCCGTCCCTGTGCGTCAAGTCCGCCACGAAGCTCTCCACTGACGTCAATGGCCCTGAGTCCTCGCCCGTACCATGCCACGTAGAGAACGCTTCGCACCTCATCCAGCCAGAAGTTGTGCGCGGTTCCTCCGCTAACCCCGAAGGTGGCGACCTCGACCGGGTTGGACAGATCGCTGACGTCCACCACGTGCACCACCCCCGGACGGCCGCTTTCCTCGCCGACGAACACATACCCCGCGGCCGGCCAGTACCAGGCGTTGTGGGTGTTTCCTCCGACGGTTTGCACTCGGCCGACCTCGACGGGATTCGTTGGAGAACCACCGGCGACGCCGTTGCCCACATCCAGAATGATCAGCCCCGCATTCCAGTGGCTGACGAACGCGAGACCGTCACGCACGGACACATCATGTGCAGTGCTCGAGCCGGCGTAAAAGCCCGCCACAACCTGCGGATCGGCGGGGTTGCTGATGTCGAGCACCCTGATCCCGCTGGAGCCGTTGACAACGAGGTAGGCGTAGTCGCCCTCGATCCACGCGTTGTGCACGCCGGGTTCGAGCGACGTCGTGGTTCGCGATATCACCGACGGTTGCAGGGGATCGCTCAGGTCGATGAGCGTGACTCCGTTCAGCCCGTCGTTCGATCCCTCGTGTGTGATCAGGCCGAGCGTGCCGTCGGCCCGGATCTTCACATCGTTGACCGAACCAGCATCCACCACAAGGGACGCTGCCCGTACCGGCGCGGCCGGGTTGCTCACATCCCACACCCACAGGGTGTTCCCTCCGAACGTGCCGGTATAGGCGACCGTGCCGTGTATCCAGAGGTCCGAGGTCCTCTGTGCCGACAGACTTCCGTGTCCGACTACCGTGAACGTCGGGGGTGGGAGTGGGAACGAGGCCGCGTCGGATGGTTCCATCGGGTCCTCACCGCCGCATGCGAGGCTGAGTGCAAAGATGCTGAAATGCCTGAGCCCCGGCCTTCTCGCTATCACGTCCGTGCTGCGCTCATGACTTGCCTCGTTTCATTCGGTAACTCTAAAGCGGTCTCGTCGTCGGGCGGGCGTCCTACGGATGGGCGTCTGTAAGGCGGAGGGGCTAGTCACGCCACCGTCTAAGATATGACAATGAAGCGTGCATACATGGGCCCGCAAGAGTGGTAACGATGCATCACTCGAGGTGTATACCCTCGACAACAACGGGCGGTCCGTCGCGACCAAGCAAGAGCCATCTTTCTGGGTTGTCACGCAACTCTCGCGCTACGAATCGGATCTCCAATTCCGATATGACGGCGTTGGGAGTCTGGTAGACCGTGAAGAAGTCATGCGTCACGGCGAGTCGGTAGCGCTGCTGCTTACCCACCAACACGACAAACTTTGCCAGGTTGGGTTCGTTCACGTCCACACGCACGCTGTCGGCGTCGGGGAGTTCGTCCGACAACGTTTCTTGTACGGCGTGGAGTTGCTCCTCGGTGATTGCCATCAGATAACCCCGAGCCGCCAGCGTGACGATTCAGTTCCGCGACAAGAAGACGGTGATCTGGTCGGTCCCATCGTTCGCCATGGCAAAGTCCATCCGACCGTCACGGTCGAAGTCACCCGTCGCGAACCCGTAAGGATTCCCGTCGACCGCGAGACGGTACAGAACCGGCGGTTCGTCTCCGGTCAGAACCGCTACCTCGCCTCCCACGTAGCTCGCGACCAACACCTCGGCGCGGCCGTCCCCGGTCAGATCGGCCGCGATGGTCTTGGTGGGCCCTACCGCGATCTCGTACCGACCGGCGGCGCGAAACGACCCGTCTCCATGGCCAAGCCAGACGGCCAAGATTCCAACACCTTCACCCGACCCGGCCGCAAGGTCAGCGAGGCCGTCTCCGTTGATGTCCGCCGCTGCAACCGAGAATGGAGCGAACCCGGGTCGCAGAGTTGTGTATTGGGTAAACTCACCCGGCCCCCCCCCATCGCCGATCAGGACCGAGATATGGTCGGGATTCGGCGTCACCAGATCCAGGAACTCGTCTCCGTTGAGGTAGGCGAGCGTCATCCCGCGGTAAGGGTCACCACCCACGTCGATCATCCGGGCGTTCGAGAACGTGCCGTCTCCAACTCCCTTGAACACCCGGATCGATTCAGGCGTGCGGTCATCGACGAGGAGATCCGCGTGTCCGTCGCCATTGATGTCGTGGAGTCTTACGGCGTGCGGATGTGGGGACACGCCTACTTCAAACTGTGAGTTGCTCCGGCGCTCGAACGTCCCACCGGCCACGCCAAACAACAGGGTCACATAGTCGGTGTCATGGTTCGCGACAACGAGGTCTTGCAGCCCATCGCCGTCGAGATCGGCAACCGCCAGGTCGACCGGACGCTCGCCGGCAGCAACCGATGCGGC
>CAYLZR010000365.1:0-2483 GCA_964388145.1 uncultured Gemmatimonadaceae bacterium
GACATTGGAGTCGACGCCGTAGTCCTGTTGTTCGCCACGGCGATCGCCGTCGCATGTGGATTGATCTTCGGGCTTGTCCCTGCGCTTCATGCCTCCCGTATCGCTGTTACCGATGGTCTGCGCGATCGTGGTCCTGGTGTGAGTTCCAGAAGCCGGCGCAACAACACCCTCAAGATGCTGGTCGTTGCCCAGATCGGGCTGTCACAAGTGCTCGTGGTGGCCGCGGGACTTCTCCTCAACAGTTTCCTCCGGCTCTCGGCTGTGCGACCCGGGTTCGATACCGATCACACATTGACGATGCAGATTCATCTTCCGCGAGATGGGTACAATGCCAACCGGGTCGTGGAGTTTCACGGGCAGTTGGCGGAACGACTAGAGGCTCTCCCCGGTGTTCACCGCGCCGGTTTGACGTCGCACTTGCCTTTTTCCAAGTCGGACATGGACGTGACCTACTTCTTGCCGGGCGACGTGCCGCCCGGGAACCGATCCGTACAACTGGAGGTGATTTCCGAAGATTATCTGGAGACGATGGGGATCCCCCTCTTGTTGGGACGCCACTTTGATTCGTCGGATCGCCCGGACAAGCCACTCGTTGCTCTGATCAACCAACGCATGGCGGAAATGCACTGGGCCGGCACGAGTCCAATAGGACGGCGTTTTACCATTGATGATGTGTCCGCCAATGACAAATGGATTACCGTGGTCGGAGTCGTCGGTACAGTCTTAAAACGGGGCCTTACCGATGACGAGCGTCCTCTTGTGTACTTATCGCTGCCGCAATTCCATGGCCACTATTCATTCGTGAGTGGGCGCCATGTCTATCTCGCCGTTCGGTCCGCCGGCGTGCCCGAAAACATGGTGCAGAGTGTGCAGCGAGAGATCGCGGCGCTCGATGCGCGCGTAGCGATCACTGACATTCGATCCACCGCGGGCCTAGTCGCCGATTCGACGGCCGAACCCCGATTTCGCATGATTCTCATCGGTTCTTTCGCGGTCCTCGCCCTGATGGTCGCGTTGGTCGGTATCTATGGCGTGATGGGTTTCGTGGTTGCGCAGCGGAGGCGGGAAATGGGCGTGCGCATGGCGTTGGGCGCGAGTTCCGCCGGCGTCTTGAGGCACGTGCTACTCGGCGGGACCCGTCTCATTGTGCTCGGCGTCGCCGTTGGCACGGTCGTCGCGGTCGTGACGTCGCGCGTACTGTCCGGGATGCTCTTCGGCATCACGCCGGGCGATCCAATCACTTTCTCGAGCGTTACCGCACTTCTTGCGTTGGTGGCGCTCGGCGCGTGTTACATCCCAGCCCGCCGCGCCAGTCGCGTCGATCCGATGGGGACGTTGAGAGTGGATTAGAGAATACTCGTCACGGCCAGTTCCCCAACACGGGCAGCTTGCTCGGTCCCTATCACGCCGGTGGTGTGTAGGTCGTTCACGTCGAGGATCGGTTTTTTTCATATCCTTCCGCACAACCCCCATGAGCCACGGAGTCCACGGAAAGCACGGAAACCCCACCCCTCCCACTTTCCATGGTTTCCCCAGCCCACCGCCGTGGCCATCTTCATTCATTGGCGCTTGCATTGAGCACGGTATCTCGAGGATTTGCGATGAGGATTCATCTCGACGGAAACGCGCTTGCCAGGCTAGATTTCGATCCTGCCTCGATACGGAGCGACCAATGGACTGGGGTTTGCAGAATAGACTGAACCGCATCATCAAGCCGGCCGACAACCGCACCGTCATGCTCGCGGTGGATCACGGCTATTTCCTTGGGCCGATCAGCAAGTTGGAGAAGCCCGGCGAGACCGTCGAGCCGCTGCTCCCGTACGCCGACGCGCTGATGATCACGCGCGGGGTGTTGCGCAATTGCATCTCGCCGGCCGAGGATCTTCCGATCGTGCTGCGCGTTTCGGGCGGCTCGAGCATCGTCGGTGAGAACCTGGCCAACGAGACGCTCACGACCTCCGTCGCCGACGCGGTACGCATCAATGCCGCCGCCGTGGCCATCTCGGTGTTCGTCGGAAGTGCATACGAACACCAAACCCTGGCCAACCTGGCAAAACTCGTCGACGAGAGTATCGAAGTGGGGATGCCGGTACTCGGCGTTACCGCCGTCGGCAAGGAGCTCGAAAAGCGCGACGCGCGGTACCTGGGTCTCTGCTGCCGCATTGTCGCGGAGTTGGGTGCGCACTTCGTGAAGACGTACTACTGCGACGAGTTCGAGAAGGTCACCGCGTCGTGTCCGATTCCGACCGTGATTGCCGGCGGCCCCAAGCTCGAAACCGACCTCGACGCGCTGAACCTCGTGCACAGGGCGATTCAGCAGGGTGCGGTGGGTGTGGACATGGGGCGCAACGTGTGGCAGTCGGATTATCCGGTTCCGATGATTCGCTCGGTCCGCGCGATCGTGCACGACGGCGCGAGCCCGACAGAGGCCAACGAAATGCTCCAGGAGCTGAAGCACGCCGGCGAAACGCAGCCCGCTTAAC
>CAYLZR010000366.1:0-2478 GCA_964388145.1 uncultured Gemmatimonadaceae bacterium
GTTGCTCCCGAACTTGGCCGAGCCGATTTCCAGTGTTCCTCGCACCAGAACGTCTCGCCGTCCCGCCACAGTGCGGGCCCGCCGCACTTCGAACAGGAGTCAACGGCTTGCAGGGCGACGCTCTTCCACGCATAGGCGAGAGCCTTCCAGCGGTTCCGCTGGTCGGAAATAGAGGTAATCAGGGTTATCGGGCCACGGTCGTCCGGCATCGGGTAAGGTTAGCTCGGGATTCCGCAGCGTGCTAGAAGGACAATGGGCACGGAGGGGAAGCTTGCTGTAAGATGCTCACCCAACTAAGCTTACGACCATCTGTGGTCACTGCGATTCACACTCGTTTTTCAAACATCACGCCCGAAACCACTACCCATGTCCGGAACACCGATAGAATGGAAGGATGACGCATACGTCGTCCCGAACGATCCCGTTGTTCCTTTTATTGAGGGCGACGGTATCGGCCCCGATCTCTGGCGAGCGGCACAGCTCGTATTCGACCAAGCGGTAGCTCGCACCTACGGCGGCGAGCGCCAAATCGTATGGAAGGAGATCCTCGCCGGCGAAAAGGCGCACCGTCAAACCGGCGAATGGCTGCCGCAAGCCACCTTGGATGCCATCACGGAATACCGGATCGCGATCAAGGGACCGCTCACCACCCCGGTCGGGGGCGGTATTCGCTCTCTCAATGTCTCTCTTCGCCAGTTGCTCGATCTGTATGCCTGTGTGCGGCCGGTCCGCTGGCTCGAGGGCGTACCGTCGCCGATGAAGGATCCCGGCCAACTCGATGTCGTCATCTTTCGAGAAAACATCGAAGACGTGTACGCCGGCATCGAATACGAAGCGGGGAGTGACGAAGCAAACCGAATCCGTGAGTTCCTCATCGACAACTTCTCGGCGCACATCGGCGAGCAGAGCGCGATCGGCATCAAACCGATGAGTGCCAAGAACTCCAAGCGTCTCGTGGCAAAGGCCATACGTTACGCCTTAGCTCGCGGTCGTGACTCGGTTACTCTGGTGCACAAAGGCAACATCATGAAGTTCACGGAGGGCGCTTTCCGAGATTGGGGATACGAACTCGGTCGCGAGGAATTCGGTGATACGACGATCAGCGAAGCCGATTACTGGAAAGACCATCCCGACGGCGGATCCGCCGACGGGAAGATCATGATCAAGGACCGGATCGCCGATTCAATGTTCCAACAAGTGCTCTTGCGACCGGGCGATTATTCCGTCCTGGCGACGCCGAACCTCAACGGCGATTACTTGTCAGATGCGTGCGCCGCCCAGGTCGGCGGATTGGGAATGGCGCCGGGGGCCAATATCGGCGACGGGGTCGCTCTCTTCGAGGCCACTCACGGAACGGCGCCGAAGTACGCGGGACAGGATAAAGTGAATCCCGGGAGCTTGATCCTCTCCGGGGTGATGATGCTGGAAGAAATCGGTTGGGAAGAAGCGGCAACGGCGATCGTCAACGGAGTCGAAGGGGCGGTCGGCGACCGAACCGTCACCTATGATCTCGCACGGCAAATGCCCGGAGCCACGACCGTGAAAACGTCCGAGTTCGCCGAGGCCGTGGTCAACCACATTCCAATACGATCATGAAGACCTCGGTTAAGACGACAGCTCCGCAGCAATCGACGGTTGCATTGCTCGCTGTGGGCGTGCCCGAAATCAAGAACAAGTTGCCGCGTTCTTTGTCGGCCATCGACAAGACCGTCAAAGGCGATTTGGCACGGGCCGTGGCGAGCAAGGACTTCACGGGCATACAGGACGAGACCATTGTCTTCTACCCGGCCAGCGGCCCCAAGCGCGTCCTACTCGTGGGTCTGGGCAAACTCACATCGGTCGATGCGGGCGGCGTGCGAAGGGCGGCAGCAAAGGCAGCGCGTAGCGCGATCGACTTCGGCGCTGTCTCGATGGGGTTTTCTCTGTTAGAGGAAGTGCATTCACGGTTGGACGCGGAGGATTTCGGCAAGGTTGCGGTGGAAGGTGCCAGCCAGGGCGGATGGACATTCGAAGAACTCCGCTCGAAGCGGGAATCGAAGGCCGATCTCACCACCGTACAGATCTTTACGACCCCGAAGGCACGCACCGCAACAGAGCGCGGCCGAAAGGTGGGGGCAGCCATCGCCGCAGGCCAGACGCTCGCACGCAATCTCCAAATGCGGCCGGGCAATCACTGCACGCCGAGCGATCTCGCTGCCGAAGCTCAGGACTTGGGCAAACGTCACGGCATCAAGGTGTCGGTGAAACGCCGGGCGCAGATGCAAAAGGAAGGCATGAATGCCTTGCTCGCCGTGGCGCAGGGATCGGCACAAGAGCCGCGGTTTATCACCATGGAGTATCGGGGAGGCGACGCCTCCAAGCCCATTTGTCTGGTGGGGAAAGGTGTGACGTTCGATTCGGGCGGTATTTCGCTCAAGCCGGGCCGCCACATGGAAGAGATGAAGTTCGACATGTCGGGCGCGGCGGCCGTGCTCGGCA
>CAYLZR010000367.1:0-2454 GCA_964388145.1 uncultured Gemmatimonadaceae bacterium
GTCCCCTGCGGCACCACCGGCGAAGGGGCCACGATGAGTAATGACGAGAAGATCCGCGTCATCGACGTCGTGAACGAGCAGAGCGACGGTCGCGCGCGCGTCCTCGCCGGCGCGGGGGGAAACTCGACCAGGGATGTCATCGCGTTGGCAAAACAAATCGACGCACTCAGCGTCGATGGTGTCCTCATCGTGGTTCCGTATTACAACAAACCTACGCAAGAAGGACTTTTCCAACACTTCTCCGCGGTGGCCGACGCCGTGCAGACACCTGTGGTGATGTACAACGTTCCCGGCCGCACCAGCGCCAACATGAGCGCCGAAACCGCCTTGCGACTCGCGGAACACGCAAACATCGCAGGCACGAAAGAGGCGTCTGGCTCTCTCGCGCAGGTAATGGAAATCGTTACCAACGCGCCCGCCGACTTCGCCGTGTTGTCTGGCGAAGACGATCTCACCCTGCCGATCATCACGCTCGGCGGCAGCGGTGTGGTGTCCGTGGTTGCGAACGAAGTGCCGGACATCATGAGTGCTATGGTGCGTGCCGCACTCGACGGCCGGGTGGCGGACGCCAGAGAGCTGCATTACAAGTTGCTAGGGCTCATGCAGGTCAACTTCATCGAAACCAACCCCATCCCCGTTAAAGCGGCCCTCGCGATGATGGGATTGATCGAGGAACACTACCGGCTCCCCCTCGTTCCCATGGCCGACGCGAACCGTAATCTGTTGCGTGTGGAACTCGCGAAGCTCCAATTGGTCGAGGCCGTGTGAGCACGAGCCCGCTCCAAACGGAAATCGAGAGGCTGTACGAAATTCCGGCCGCCGACCTGCCCGACAACACCGTCCACGTAGTCGCTGAACTTCGGCAGCGGCTCACGGCCGGCGAGGTTCGGGCCGCGGAACCAACCGGCGACGGCTGGATGGTCAACGACTGGGTCAAGAAGGGGATCCTCTTGGGTTTCCGCGTCGGAGGGATCGAGGATTACTCGATCAATCCCCATTTCCCCTTCTTCGACAAGGCCACGCTCCCCCCTCGGCTGCTGACGCGCGACGACGGCGTGCGCGTGGTGCCGGGAGGTTCTTCCATCCGCGATGGAGCGTACGTCGGTCAGGGCGTCGTGTGCATGCCACCGATGTTTGTGAACGTCGGGGCGTACGTGGACGAGGGAACGATGATCGATTCCCATGCGCTGGTCGGATCGTGCGCGCAAATTGGCCGCAACGTGCACCTGTCAGCTGGTGCGCAGATCGGCGGCGTTCTCGAACCCATCGGCGCCATGCCGGTGATCGTCGAGGACGGCGCACTCGTGGGCGGCAACTGCGGCGTGTACGAGGCCACGATCGTCGGTGCGGAGGCGGTCCTCGCGCCCGGGACCATCCTCACCAAGTCCACGCCGATCTACGACCTCGTCAACGACCAGATCATCCGCGGCACCGCCGATAGTCCGCTGGTCGTTCCCTCCCGAGCCGTGGTGGTTGCCGGAAGCCGGCCCGCCAAAGGCGAAACCGCGACGCGTGAGGGTGTTCATCTCTACACACCCGTCATCGTGAAGTATCGCGATCCGGGCACGGATGCGGCCCTCGAGTTGGAGGAGGCGCTGCGATAAGGTTTCAGGTTTCAGGGGTTCGGTGCCAGATTGGCTTCGCCGTCACCGGCCGCTTAAGACCTGAAACCTGAAACCTAGAACCTGGCACCTAGTCTCCCACCACCGTCGCAACCACCTCTCGATTCCGCGGCCGGTTGTCCAGGTTGATCACGATGACCTGTTGCCACGTTCCCAGTTGGAGCTGACCGTCGACGATCGGAATCGAGATGCTGGTCTTCAGCAGCGCGGAGCGGACGTGAGAAAACCCGTTTCCATCCCCCCACCTTGCGTTGTGTTCGTAGTGGGCGTTGACGGGAGCCACCTGCTCGAGGGCGTCTCGCAGGTCCGACAGGGCACCCTCTTCGTATTCGATCGTCGTCACCGCACCGGTCGATCCAACCAACGCCACGACCACTATCCCGTCCGCGACCCCCGACTCACGAACGAGGTCCTCCACGTCTCCGGTGACGTCCGCATGCCCGAATTCTTCAGCGAGTTGACAGCTCCAGCGGCGATGTGTGACCATGTTCAATAAGTAAGAAGAAAGAAGTGAAAAGTGAGAGGAAGACCGTAATCCGTACCGCCGGCTTGTGAAACCGGGGAACGCATTAATTTATAGCAGCCAGCAAACTTGCCGGGTCAGCCAGTCCACTTTGGGAGCGATCCATGCCAGACACATCCGAAAAGAAACATGTCATTCCGCCGCACGTCCAGGCGAACAGAATGCAGCGGTACAGCCTCTACCTGATGGGCGTCGCTTTTGCCCTTATCGGACTCAACTATCCGGCGCTCACGATGGCCAGCGTGCTGTGGTTCGCCGCCGGAATTTGCGCGGCCTTCGCCCTACTCTGCGCCATCGCGGTCGTCATCC
>CAYLZR010000368.1:0-2437 GCA_964388145.1 uncultured Gemmatimonadaceae bacterium
CTTTCTCGCCATTGCGGCTGTTAGGCCTCAGGCGTTTTGATAGTTTGATACGCAACGTCGATGCCAACGCAGCATAAATCGCATAACTTATTGTAGCAAAAGGATTTAAGACGGTCATGGCTCCCAAAGCCGAATCGCCCGATGTCATCTGGGGAGGACGGACCGATTCCCAACGCCACCAGGTCGTCATCATCGGCGGCGGCTTCGGCGGGCTCTACGCCGCACGATCGCTGGCCCGGACGGCCGCCGCGGTCACGTTGCTCGACCGACGCAACTTCCACCTGTTCCAACCGCTGCTGTATCAAGTCGCCACCGGCGGGCTCTCGCCCAGCAACATCTCGTCGCCGCTTCGAGAGATACTGCGCGGAAAAAAACGGGTCAGGGTGCTCCTGGGCGACGTGGTCGACGTGGACGTGGCACAACGCCAAGCCGTGCTCGCCGACGGCGACACCGTCGCCTACGACACCCTCATCGTCGCGACAGGAGTGAGTCACGATTACTTCGGCAACGACGGTTGGGGTGCCAACGCCCCCGGACTGAAGACGATGGAAGACGCCTTGGAGATGCGCCGCAGGGTACTGTATGCCTTCGAAGCGGCGGAACGCGAACCCGATCCAAAACGTCGTCGTGCGTGGTTAACCTTCGTCGTCGTTGGCGCGGGTCCGACTGGCGTTGAGTTGGCAGGGGCACTCGGGGAGTTGGCGAACGACACCCTCAAGCACGAGTTTCGCGCCATTGATCCTGCTGAATCGCAGATCCTCCTTGTGGAAGCAGGAGACCGTGTCCTGCCCAGTTTCCCCGAAGATCTTTCCGCCAAGGCCCTCAAGTCTCTGGAACGCCTCGGCGTAACAACGCGGCTCCAATCATACGTCACAGACGTTCAATCCGACGCCGTCACGATCGAGACAGCGACCAGGGAGATCATAATTCCGACGCGGTGCGTTTTGTGGGCGGCAGGTGTCAAAGCGTCGCCGCTCGGGCAGATACTGCGGCGGAGCGCCGGTGCAGAAGTCGACAAAGCAGGACGTGTGCTGGTCAATCCCGATCTCACGGTTCCCAATCATCCGGAAATCATGGTCATCGGCGACCTGGCGAACTTCTCTCATCAAACGGGGAGCCCGCTTCCCGGGGTGGCGCCGGTGGCGATGCAACAGGGGCGGTACGCGGCTAAGCGAATCGGCAACCAGCTACGAGGACGGGAAACCGCACCGTTTCGTTACGTCGACAAGGGCACCCTAGCAACGATTGGTCGCAGTGCGGCGGTTGCGGATTTCGGAAAGTTGCGGTTCTCTGGTTGGTTGGCTTGGGTACTTTGGCTTTCCATCCATTTGGTGTTCTTGCTTCAGTTCCGCAATCGTGTGTTGGTCGTACTCCAGTGGGCTTGGAGCTATTTCACGCGCAACCGCAGCACTCGATTGATCGTGGAGCGCGGTAAAAGTTCGAACAACAATCAACGGTAAGGGGCGGGGATGCAACAACGGTCGTTGGGCCCGGGGGCGGGGGCGGGGGCTCGAGACGCCACGGCAATCAGTTTTGGCGGCATGCCGCTTTCAACGCAAGGCCGTCCCGACGAGGATGTTGGGATCCGGGTCGTTCAATCGGTCTTGGATGCCGGCGTCACTCTTCTCGACACGGCTGACGTTTACTGCCTGGATCAAGACGACTACGGACATAACGAAAGGCTCTTTGCACGGGCGCTCAGTTCATGGACTGGCTCGCGTGACGATATCGTTGTTGCAACAAAGGGAGGTATGACTCGGCCGGAAGGACGCTGGGAGCGAGATGGCCGCCCGGAACACCTGAAGCAAGCTTGCGAGCGTTCTCTCGAGGCGTTGGGTGTCGAGTGCATCGATCTTTATCAATTCCACGCACCGGATCCTCGAGTCCCGTGGGCCGATAGCGTCGGCGCCCTCGCTCGATTGCAGCAAGAGGGCAAGATCAAGTGGATCGGACTGTCGAACGTGACGGTCGAACAGATCGAGGAAGCCGGCGCAATTGTCCAAGTCGTCTCAGTCCAGAACCGCCTCAACCCGTTTTTCCGCGAAGCCATCGACACCGGCGTCGTGCGTCACTGCGCCGACCGGGGTATCGGGTTTCTCGCATACAGTCCGGTAGGGGGAGGGAGGCTCAACAAGAAGCTTCCCACACACTCCGTCGTCGCCCCGATGGCGGAGCGACTAAATGCGTCACCGCACGCGGTGGTCGCGGCTTGGGTGATGGCACAGGGACCCAACGTCATCGTACTCGCCGCGGGCCGCACCGTCGAACACGCGTTGGACTCGCTCACAGCGGACGCTCTGGAGTTGAGTGCAGACGATCTGGCCGCCATCGACCGCGCGGAGTTCTCCACAGCCAGATAGGGGAGAGGTGAGACGTCTTACTTTACGTCATGAAAGTCGCCACCTGGAACGTCAACTCCATTCGAGCTCGCGAAGAG
>CAYLZR010000369.1:0-2436 GCA_964388145.1 uncultured Gemmatimonadaceae bacterium
TGCCGTTCATGTTGAGTGTCGCGCCGAGTGGCAACACGAAGCCGGCGACTTCACGGGGAACACCCAATTCTTTTTCGGCGGTGTCTATGGTCATCGGAAGCGTGGCGCTCGAGCTGGCCGTGGCGAACGCGGTCACCAGCGGCAGCCGGGTCTTGCGGTAGAAAGTGAGCGGGTTCACGCCTCCCCAAAACTTTACGACGAGCGCCAACAATCCGAATTGATAAACAATCAATCCGACCAGTACCCCACCGGCATACAACCCCATGGGTGCGAGGAGATCCAGTCCGAACTGTGCCGTCACCGCGAAAGCCAGCCCTGCAACACCGATCGGAGCGAGGCGCATCGCGAAGTGGATCATCACCATCACCGCTCGGGCTACGCCATCCAGCACTTCCAACACCGGCTTCGCATACCGGTCAGGAACCTGCATCAGTGCGATCGCGAAGATGATCGTAAACACGATAAACGCGAGGAGATTCCCTTCCGCCGCGGCCGTGACGGGGTTGGTGGGGATGATGTCGAGGAACGTGTTAATCCCCATGTCGCTCCCCGCCGCCGCAACGGTCTGCGACGCTTGAGGGGCAAAGGTATCCAGCAACGTCGCGCGCAGCTCGCCCGAGATGGCGCCACCGGGCCGGAGCAGGTTGACGACCACGAGACCCAGCGTCGCAGCGACGGTCGTGCTCCCGACAAAGAACGCGAGCGTCTTGATCCCCATTGAACCGAGCCGCCGCGGATCCCCGAGTCCGGCAACACCCAGCACTAACGTCGTAAACACGAGCGGGACCACGACCATGAGGAGAAGACGGAGAAAGATCTGCCCGACCGGACGCGCCAGGTTGTTCGTCACCCACTCTACGGCCGCTGTTCCACCCCAGAAAAAACCGGCTGCCACCCCGGCAACGGTGCCGATCAGCAGTCCGACCAGGATTTGCGTGTGGAGTGGAATCTTGGACATGTGATTATTCGGGCGTCAGCGGTATGCGAAACCGATGGTCGAAAGGTGTGACGTCAGTGCGGATGTGTCATGTCGTGGGGTTTCACCGCTGCGTCGAACTCTTTGGCTGAAAGATAACCGAGTGACAGCGTGGCTTCTTTGAGCGTGGTGCCTTCCTTGTCCGCCTTCTTGGCAATCTCCGCGGCCTTGTCGTAACCGATCTTGGGCGTCAATGCCGTCACGAGCATCAAAGAATTCTGCACGTGCTCGGCGATGCGATCTTCGTTCGCTTTGAGACCGTCCACGAGGAAGCGCCGAAAATCTACACACGCGTCTGCCAAGATCTTCGCCGAGTGAATAAAGTTGTGGACAATCACCGGTTTGAAAACATTCAACTCGAAGTTGCCCTGCGAGCCGGCAACCGCGATCGCCGTGTCGTTCCCAATGACCTGCACCGCGACCATCGTCATCGCTTCGCACTGAGTCGGGTTCACTTTGCCCGGCATGATCGAGGAGCCCGGTTCGTTGGCCGGAAGAATCAGCTCGCCGAGTCCCGCGCGCGGACCCGAACCCGCCCACCGAATGTCATTGGCGATCTTCATCAGCGAGCAGGCCAGCACGCGCAACGTGCCCGACGCCATGACCATCGCGTCGTGCGCCGCAAGCGCCGCAAACTTGTTGGGCGCTGAAACAAACGGGAGTCCGGTCAGCTCGGCGATTCGCTCGGAGCATTTCTCACCAAAACCCACCGGCGCGTTGAGACCGGTGCCGACAGCAGTACCACCGATTGCCAGCTCGTACAGTTCGGGCAATACGCGCTCGATGCGTTGAATGTTGGCGTCGAGCTGCGCGACAAAACCAGAGAACTCCTGACCCAATGTGAGCGGCACGGCATCCTGTAGATGGGTACGCCCGATTTTTACGATGCCCTCGAAATCTCTTTGTCTCGCCGCCAACGCGTCCCGCAGCTCGGTAACCGCCGGCAGGGTGCGTTCTTTCACCACCGTGGCGGACGCGATGTGCATGGCGGTGGGGAACGTGTCGTTCGACGACTGTGAGAGGTTGACGTGATCATTGGGATGGATGGGATCCTTGCTGCCCAACGGGCCGCCCGCCAACTCGATCGCGCGGTTCGCAATCACCTCGTTGGCGTTCATGTTGCTCTGGGTACCGCTCCCCGTCTGCCACACGTGGAGCGGGAAGTGGTCGTCGAGTTTTCCCTCGATGACCTCGTCCGCCGCCTGGACGATGAGACCCGTCTTCTCGTCGTCCAGCTTGCCAAACTCGTTGTTGGCCAAAGCGGCAGCTTTCTTCAGTATGCCGAACCCGCGGACGACCTCGATGGGGATGATGTCATCGCCGATCGAGAAGTGGATGAGCGACCGGGCGGTCTGGGCACCCCAGTACCGATCGGCGGGCACCTCGATCTCACCCATGCTGTCGGTCTCGACGCGGGTCTGTTGGGTATCGGTAGCCATTTGGCCGGTTTGCTCCGCAAA
>CAYLZR010000370.1:0-2424 GCA_964388145.1 uncultured Gemmatimonadaceae bacterium
GCGTGGAATCGCGCCGGCCCGCTCCCCCACCCGACCACCCACGGGATCGTAGGCTATGGGTGGTCGGATGGGGGAGCGGGATGGGCCAAGCTAATCGGATAATGCTCTAGTGTCAGAAACTCCACCAAGAGACCGCGCTTGGAAAAGTGTATCCGCCGTGGCCATAGCCCTGGTGCTCGGGATGGCGCTCTTGTGGTTGGGCGTACCACGATTGGTGGCCGCATTCCTGATGCTCCCGGGCGATAGCACGTTAAGCCGCCTGCAGGAGCAACAGGCGATTGCACCGAATGAGCTGGAAACCGTCATTGAATCACGGGCGGCGGCCCTTCGATGGGTATCGTCAGGCCGGCTTTACACCGATCGGGCGCTGGGCCGTTTGTTGCAAGAGGAGGGAACTGGCCCAGGGGCACAAGCGAAGAATTCTTCTCGCTTCGACCAGGCAATCCGGGACTTGAAGGCGGGGTTGGCAGTGGCGCCGGCCGATCCCTATGCCTGGGCGCGCCTCGCCTTGGCCAAGCACCTTGTGGACGGCCCCTCGCCCGAGGTCGCCTCGGCCCTTGTGATGTCCCTTTTGACTGGACCCTATGAACCCGACATGATCCCTCTGCGTCTGGAGCTCGCCTTTGAAAATTGGGCGCATCTGCCGCAACGAGACAGAGAGCTGATAGACCAACAGGTCCGGTACGCTTGGAGACGTTCGAAAAAACGACTCCTAAGGATGGCGCGAGAACCCGAACGCCTTGCTGTCATTCGCGCCGCCCTCGCCAGGGATCCGCGAATCCTCGCGGCTTTCGAAAAGCGGTTTTCGAAGCTATCACGCTGATTCCTGGTGAGGGGGACCGCCTTTCCAGTGATCACCAATCCGTTTCCGTTTTCCGTCGGCTGCTCCAGGACTGGGCACAGGCCGCCCCCATCAGGAGGCAATAGGTGGCGGTCACCGCCGGTATCTGGAGGCTGAAATCGACGAAGGAATGGGCGCCGACTAGCGCCGTCGCAGCCACACCGATACAGGGATAGATCGCGTCCCGGCGACGACGGCGGACGCCGGCGGCGCAAAGGAGGCCTAACGAGAGCACGGCGAGAACAAGCGCCACCGAAGCCGGGATTCCGAGTTCAAGGGCGTTCTCGAGATAGGTATTGTGGGCCTTGGCGGCAGTGATAGGGAAGGAGGAGGTTCGATAGATCCGGAAGATCTCGTCGTAAGTGCCGTAGCCGGTTCCGAGCCACGGCGCGTCGTGAATGGCATCGATCGTTCTTTCATAGATCTGGGGTCGTATATCCTTGCCTTCCGTGGCCTCGGCCAGGCGGTCGAGAACCGTTCCACCGCTAAACGCAATGAAACCCATTCCTACCATCAAAAAAACGGCGGCGGCTTTTCGGGAAAACCGAAACTCCTGCAAACGCGTGGCGGCCGCGGCAACGAAAAGCGTGATCAAACCGACCGCCGTCGAAAGGAATCCTCCTCGGGAATCGCTGAGCAGCAGGGCGACGCAGATTACGAACCAGGCGATTATAAAGATCCAGCCGCGCTCGAAAAGGTTTGTCAGCGAAACCCTTAAGGCTTCCCTTCGGCTGAAATAGCTGTCCGCGGTGTCCGCGAAGAGTTTTAGAATCATGCCCGTCGCGCATACCAGGCCAAGCCCGGCATAGGTGGCATAGGAGTTGCGATTGACGAAGGTGCTGGTTACGTTATCGATGTACGCGGTCTTCTTGAACCACAGAACCATTCGCGTACCCGAGAACTCGACGAACAGTCCATAGGCCGCATAGACCAACCCCGCGAGCGCGATGGCGATGAAGACTTGCTGGGCTCTGGCGCGGGAGCGGCAAAACTGTAGGCTCAGCCAAAATATGCCAGCGTAGGTCAGAAGACGCAGCAACGCGGAATAGGTCCTAAAGGGATCGACCGTAATGCGGCTCGCGACCTTTAACTCCAGGACTTCGCCCGCGCTCTTCCATAAAGGATGGTGCCATTCGGCAGGGGTGACAAGGGAGCCCTGCAGCGCCGCCCAGACTGCTGCCAAGGTGAACAGCCCCGCCACCGGCCATATCATACTGAGACCGACGGCGGGCGTCTGGCGTGAGACCACCGCAATCGTGCCCCATGCTGCCAGCAGCAGTCCGACCGTGCATCCCATCAGCGCCCAGGACCACATGTAGACCGACGCCAGCGGCAACGGCGTCAAAACGACAAGCCCGACCAATGTCCAGAAGATGCCAGCCATGGGGTTCAGCCTTCCTTGGATCATCGGCAGGTCAAGGCGGTTGTGTTTTTGCTTACCAAATCGATTGCGGAGTTCGCGGCTGGGCTCGTGTCGGTCACGTGAGAGATGCGACCATTTTCCCAGCAAACATTACCACAATCGAATCACAAGCCAAGCAAAACCGGATAGTGCGCGAGGGCGTTAGTGATTGAAATTACCA
>CAYLZR010000371.1:0-2415 GCA_964388145.1 uncultured Gemmatimonadaceae bacterium
TCGGTTCGGCTTCGAGATTCTGCAGAGCCTGCTGTGGTATACCGGCACCGTGGTGGTGGGACTCTTGCTGCATGCTTTCGGTACGTTTTCCCTCATTCTGAAGTTTCTGGCCCGGCTCAATCCTATCGAGTTCTTCCGCCGCATCCGGAACGCACAGCTACTCGGTTTCTCGACGTCCAGCTCGAGCGCCACCCTCCCGGTCACGATGCAGACCGCCGAGGAGAATTTGGGCGTCTCGAACAAGATTGCGAGCTTTGTCCTCCCGTTGGGAGCGACCGTGAATATGGACGGCACGGCCCTGTACCAGGGCGTTGCCGTGATGTTCATCGCCCAGGTCTTTGGGATCGATCTCAGCATCGGCGCGCAGCTCGTCGTCGTGCTCACGGCGACGCTGGCCTCGGTCGGCGCGGCCGGAGTGCCCAGCGCCGGTATCATTACGCTCACGATCGTGCTGGTGCAGGCGGGGGTTCCGGAGACGGGTATCGCGCTCATTCTGGGTGTGGATCGGATCCTCGACATGCTGCGCACGTCGGTCAACATCACCGGCGACCTGACCGGGACCGTGCTCATAGCCCAAACGGAGGGGGAGAGCCTCGACCTCAGCCACAGGCAGGAGACCGCGCGGCCCGCGGTAGCCATTTGATTCGGCGGTACGACGGCAGGGCGGTAGACGCGGGCTGAGGCCGAAAGGGTTTCCGTCCTTCCGTTCTTCCGTCGCTAAATCCCGTGGCGCCAACCCCAACCCCAGTGTACACTTACAGGCTATATGTTTTCGGCCCTGTCAGAGAGGCTGACCGGCGTTCTCAAGGGTCTCTCGAGTCGCGGGGTCCTGACCGAAGACCAGGTCAAAGAGGGCCTCAGGGAGATCCGACGGGTACTCCTGGAAGCCGACGTGAGTTACGAGCTCACCCGTGAGTTCGTCCAACGCCTTCGCGAGAAGGCCGTTGGGATCACGGTTGGGAAGGCGGTCAGTCCGGGACAGCAGCTCGTGAAGTTCGTTCACGACGAGCTGGTGACCCTGCTGGGAGACGAGGTAGCGCCCCTGGCGTTCGCCAGCGTTGGACCCACCGTTGTGCTAATGGTGGGGCTGCAGGGGTCGGGCAAGACCACGTCGGCGGCGAAGCTGGCGGCGCGGCTGAAGAAAGAGCAGAAGGCGCCCTTTCTCATAGCGGCCGACGTGTATCGCCCGGCCGCCGAAGACCAACTGCGGCAACTGGGTGAACGGGCCGGCGTAGGCGTGTTCGGTCCGCAAGAGTACGACGGGCCGGACGAAAAGGACGTGGTCGAGTTGGTGCGGGCAGGCATCGTTGCGTCGGAGAAGGCCCGCGCCCGTACGGTGATTGTCGATACGGCCGGCCGTTTGCAGATCGACGACGAGATGATGGGCGAGTTGGAGCGGTTGAAGTCGGCCGTCACCCCGCTCGAGATCTTGCTCGTCGCCGACGGCATGACAGGACAAGACGCCGTACGGATCGCCAAGGGGTTCAACGATGCTGTCGGGATCACCGGCGTGATCCTGACGAAGCTGGATGGCGATGCGCGGGGTGGAGCGGCGCTCTCGATTCACGGCGTGACCGGAGCGCCGATCAAGTTTGTGGGTGTTGGCGAGAGGCTGGACGCTCTCGAGCAGTTCGATCCGGTGCGAATGGCGGGGCGCATCCTCCAAAAAGGGGATGTGGTCGGGTTTGTGGAGCGGGTGCAGGACGCCGTCGATCCGGAGGACTCGGAACGCCTCGCGAAGAAGGCGTTTTCGAAACGCGGTTTAGATCTCGAAGATTTTTTGACCGCGATGCGGCAGATTCAGAAAATGGGGCCGCTCAAGGGCGTGTTGGGGATGTTGCCGGGTGTGAATGCGAAGATGCTGAAGGCCGCCAAGGTCGATGACAAGCGGCTGAAGCACTTCGAGGCGATCGTGCTGTCGATGACATCGGCGGAGCGGCAGCGTCCGGACGTCCTGAACGGATCGCGGCGCGCTCGGATCGCCCGGGGTGCTGGGCGTTCGGTTCAGGAAGTAAATCAGCTGGTGAAGCAGTTCGGACAGATGAAGAAAATGATGAAGGCAATGGGCAAGCTCAGTTAGGAAGGATTTGCAAGAAAGTCTACATGGCAACACGAATTCGTTTGCGCCGCACGGGCCGCAGGCACCAACCGACGTACCGGATCGTGGTGACGGACAAGGCAGCACCACGTGATGGAAAGTTCATTGAGACACTCGGTCACTACAATCCACGCACCGAGCCTGTCACCATCGAGGTGAACGCCGAGAAGGCGCGGGATTGGCTGTCACGCGGTGCGACGCCGTCCGACACGGTGCGTTCGTTGTTCAAGAAGGCCGGCGTGTTTGCGCCGCCTGGGGCGACAGCAGCCCCGGCGAAGGCGCCCGCCGAGCCCGAGGCGCCCGCCCAGCCCGAGGCG
>CAYLZR010000372.1:0-2404 GCA_964388145.1 uncultured Gemmatimonadaceae bacterium
GCATCCGGCTGCGCTCCCAGGCGGTCAGCCAACCGGCTCAATCGATCCGTGAGAATGGCGCGAACCTCGGCGGAGTTGCCCGCACTGCTCGCCTGAACCATCATCTCGTCCGCAACAACACGCTGGATGGCGTGCAGCACTTTCACCCGGTACTCATCTCCGGGGACTGCCGCATTCCAGCTGACGTCGAGCAGCCGGTCGACGACCTCTTCCAGGTCCGGATAGTCACCCATGCTCCCAAACACCACCAGTCGCCCCATGCGCTCCGGGTGCAGCAACTGTTGCACCGAGAAGCCGGCGGCCGACTCGGCTGCGCCGATGGGGTCGAAGATGAGTCCCGTGTAGCCCGCGAACAACACACCCTCGTTCCGCCGAAACGCAGGAGGCGGGATCATCCGCACGATCCGCTCCGGAATCGTGAGGAAATCTACCGTGAGCGTCGACAGGACCGTCTCGAGCGCGTCACGCTGTTCTGCCCCGGGGATGATAGTGAAGGGCACCTGCCCGTCGCCGCGCAGCGCATACCGGTAGTCGGTGCCGCCCACACTCTGCGCCGCCGAGGTGAGTTGGAACCGGTGGTGCATGTAGAGCGGGAACAGGACGGCTTCGAGCGTCGATAGCGGCTCGCCTTGGCGGATCACCCTGGGACCGAAGTTCTCGAGTCCGATGCGGCGCACTTCGATCTCGTGCTTTAGGTGATCCACCAGGTTGGACCCGTTATCCCATACCGATGCGTACTGATGGCCGGCGCCGCGGAAGTTGTTGTTGGTGTGACCCATGTAGATGAGCCCGCGTTCGATCCCGTCTTCCGCGATTTCCTCGAGCGCGGCGCGCTCGTCGGTCCCGTCCGGAAAATCCTGGTACAGCCACGTGACGGTTAGTTTGTCGTACTCCCCGATCCGCTGGACGTAGGCGTTGGACAGATCCAACTGTCCGTTCCTTATCTCCACAAGAGGTGCCGGGTAGTCCATGACGCTCTCGCGTCCGTAGGTGCTCGCCATGTAGTTGTGCGGGAAACCCAGCGTGTGACCCACTTCGTGGGCCGTGAGTTGACGCCACCGCATGAGGGCCATCTCAACCGCATCAGCATCATCGGCCACCTGCGCCAGGTACTCGAAATCGGGCGCGGCAGCCAGCCCGCACGCGTCGAAGTACATGCCCTGGTCCGGGGAGAACGGCGGCACCACTCCCTCGCCCAGGAGATAATCCTTACGTAGACGGAGACTTCCCATGTTCACGTTCCCCTTGATGATCTCGCCGGTGCGGGGATCGATGACGGAACCACCGTAGGAGTAGCCCAGCGTGCGCCGATGGGTGTAGTGAATCATGTTGTAGCGAACGTCGTTGGGGTCTGCATCCGACGGGAGGACCTCCACGCGGAACGCGTTGATGTAACCAGCCGCCTCGAACGCTTGGTTCCACCAGCTAGCCCCCTCGATGGCTGCGGTCCGGATGGGCTCCGGCATGCCGGGATCCACGTAATAGACGATCGGCTCCACCGGTTCGGAGCGCGCCGCGTTTGGATTCCGCTTTTCAAGCCTGTGCCGCGCGACCCAATGAATGGCGAGATTCGTGTCGATGGCGCTGGCGTAATCGAAGATGGTCGGACCGTTCACCCCGACCCTGGGATCCATTACGCGCGGCGTGTACCCGTCGTCGGGAAGCTGTACAAAGGAATGGTGTTCTCTGAGCGTCACCGATTCACCCGTCGCAGCGACACCACTGACCAGCGGTCCTGGTTCGGAGCTGGTAAAGGTGAGTATCGTCTCGACCTCCGTATTCTGCGGGAAGGACTTGGTGTTCGGCAGGTAGAAGGTGCTGCGGGACCTATCCACCACGAAGCGGCCCTGGCCTCGCTGTTCCATTTGTCTGGCCGCGCGTCGGGTATCCCGCAGGAAGAAATCGGTGGCGTCTACCAGCACCGAGTTGCCCGTCTGCGCAATCACCTCGAAGCCCCAGTGCACGGACGGCGCGAAGGCGTCACGTGCAGCCCGGACCTCATCCGGGTTGTCACTGAACGCCCGATAGCGATAGTTGGGCTCCCACAGCAACACCCGCGGCCCGACTCGCCTCGCCTCGAGTAGCCAGGTTCCGCGAAGTTGGCCCCGGTCGATGCCGACCGGATTACTGCCGAGGCCCGACCCCATCGAGACTTGATAGATGAACCCGGTTTCGAGCTTGTCGATCTCCCAATACATCTTCCCGGTGGAGTCGTCCCAATAGAGGTTGAAGAACCCCTCCATTTTTGTCGTTCCCGCCGTTCGGTCGGCGATTGACGGGAGCTGTGCCTGTACCGCCGGCGCCGCGACGAACAGCATGGCAATCGTCGCTGAGCTGGTCGCCCACTTGCGTGCTCCCAACGGGACTCTGGTTTTCCTACTAAGCGATGATGTCATGATACGAT
>CAYLZR010000373.1:0-2388 GCA_964388145.1 uncultured Gemmatimonadaceae bacterium
GTCCGAAGTATCACTGCTGCCGATCGAAAAACGGGGGGGGGCGACCGCCCGCTGCCCACGGGCGGCCCACGACCTGTCTATCATGCACTTGCTACAGTGGCAGCAGTCTGCGTCATCAGCTCGATCGCTTCGTCGGTCGTCCAAACGGTGTTAGCCAGGAACCGGAAGTTCACGAGTGCGGCCTGATACCCGTCTCCTTCGTCGACGATGGCGGCAGCAGTCGCATCCCTCACGACCGCCACTTCGAATCCCTGCTCGAGAAATTCGCGCATATGTGCTTCGGTGCAGAGATTGGCCGACATACCGGCGAGGATCACCTTGTCGACGCCTCGTTTTCTGAGCTGCAAGATGAGATCGTTGTTTTCCGGTCCGTACACCTTGTGTGGACTGGCGATGATCGTTTCCCCGTCCTCGATGTACGGCTTGTAGCGCTCGAGCCAGTCGGCGCCGGAACCCTCGAAGCCATCGACGCTCAACGCGCTCGGACGGTCGAACATGTTGACGTCGTGCATCAGCTTCTCGAGCGCACCCTCGAAGTGCCATTTGTGGTCATTGGGATAGTAATAGTGCGGCGAAACGAACACCGGCAGGTCGGCGTCCTTGGCCGCTTTGAACAGGGCCTCGATGTTCTCAACCGTGTTGTTCTCCGTCACGCTCTTGCCTACGACTCCCCACATTACGCCGTCGGGGCTCAAGAAGTCGTTCTGCGGGTCTGTCACGACGAGAGCGGTCCGAGCCGGATCGATCGTCATGCCGGGATCTGGTAGTGCCATGGTAACATCCTCGCTTTAGCATAGGTTGGCGGAGTGCGTTGCTCCACGCGTTCTTCTCTGACGTCGGAGAAGGCAAGGTACGTACCATCTCCCTCCGATTCGGGACGGGTGGGTAAGTTGTAGGCAGACAACGTGTTCTGAAGTGTGCCGAGGCGCGACGGGTAAGACCTGTGCCTCGGGCGAGCGCGATATCTCACGATGAAGCGAAATACCGCGTCCTCCCGACGCAGAGCTGAGCGAGCGCGCAGCGTGCGCGCGACCCGAAGCGAGCGGACGGGTGAGCGCGGCAGCGTCGCCGACCAGCCGCACTTTTAGGTTCGTCGAGTCTCGTCTAGGTCTCGGCAGTTGGGTACTCGTTGGGGCCCTGCGGACTCTGCCTCCGGGACGGCCTCGGGAGATGACCGAGCGGGACGGAGCAGTTGAAAAGACAGTCAATATTCCGCGCCTGTGGTTCTCTCTGGCATCAGCCAAGTCTGCGGGAGCCTGGCTCAAGTTGACAATACCCATGGGACGCCTATCGTACCGGCGAAGCAACCATACAGGAGCGTAGCCACAGCCATGCAGCCCAGAGTTTTCAATCCAATGGCCATGGCCACTGCCGAAGCGCTGCTGAAAGAAGCGAAACAGATCCTGGATCAACTCGGACTGGTCTTCTTTTTGCGCCATGGTACATGTTTGGGCGCTGTGAGGGATAACGCCTTCATCGAATGGGACGATGACCTGGACATCGGTTCGGTGATCGGCCTGCACGGTCTTACCGCGGAACTGGTACGTAGTGCAGCGGACGTGTTCACGGAGCACGGCTTCGACGGACGAATCGAAGAGAACGAACTCCACGTGAGCGTTAACCTGAAGAAATCCGGTACCCCGATGGACTGGACCTGCTATCGAATCATTGACGACAGCATTTACCAGTGGCCGGTCGTTCAAATCCCCGTAAGCCTGCACACGGACCTGCAAGAGATCGATTTCCTTGGCGCGAAATTCTTGGTGCCGAATCCGCCCGAGGAATACCTTAGGCTCAAGTACGGTCCGGAATGGATGATTCCAAAAAGAGCGGGCAAGTTCGAACAGGACGTCGTGGATCTCATGGCCGAAACCACACTTCCCGATGGAAGCATGGGCCTGGCCAACAAGCGTGAACCTCAACGGCACACTGGCAGTCTGAAGGTCCTCGATCTCGAGGGGCGTCCGGTCGCGGGGGCCGAGGTCTCGTTAGCCGCCACGACGGTCCTGATAGGGCTGGATAGGGCAAAAACCAATACAGATGGATATGTTTACTTCAGCCTGCCGGGGGAAGCTGCATACCTCGTCGCCGTCCAATATGGGGATCACAACGAGATCCTCTATGTTGAGCATCTCGCACCTGGTGTTGACTACGTCTATAAACCGGATCCTCAGCATCCCTCGGGCAGAGTGGACGCTCTGATTGCTGAACAGGTCTGACCAGGGCTACCAGGAGACTTGAAATCACGCGCGTGTACGTCGATATGGTGGCCGATCTGTTCCATTACGGTCACGTGAATTTCCTCAGACTGGCCAGAAAACACGGTGACTACCTCTTGGTGGGTGTTCACGCCGATGAAACGGTGATGAGTTACAAGCGCCGCCCGAT
>CAYLZR010000374.1:0-2383 GCA_964388145.1 uncultured Gemmatimonadaceae bacterium
GGCATGTTGCCGGGATCGGCGACCCCCAGCCCCGAAATGGGGTTCAGGGGGTCGCAACCGGTCACAGCCCATATTTGTCCGGTAGGCCATCGGCCCGTTGCACACGACCCGGCAGGGCTGTGATCTTTCGCAACGATCGTCAGGACGCCCTATGTATTCCACCTGCATTTTTTGCCAAAAGTCACTCGGCAGCAACGAGGTCATCGAGAGTTTTCCGATTGGCCGCCGCTTGGCATTCGACTCGGCCAAGGGTCGGCTCTGGGTGGTGTGCAGACACTGCGAGCGGTGGAACCTTTCGCCGCTCGAAACGCGGTGGGAATCCATCGAGGAATGCGAGCGGGCGTTCCACGCTGCCCGGCTCCGCGTGTCCACGGACAACGTCGGCATGGCGCGGCTGTCGGAAGGTCTCGCGTTGGTGCGCATTGGCGAAGCGCTGCGACCGGAGTTTGCCGCGTGGCGATACGGGGATCAGTTTGGCCGGCGCCGTCGTCGTGCCTTGCTCATTGGCGGCGGAGCGCTCGTTGCGGCGGGGGCGTTCGTGGCCGGCGCGGCAGCGGTTGGCGCCAGCCTCGGCAGTTTTGCCGGTGTGTGGGGCAACCTCCCGAACATGATCAACGGGATGCGACGAGTGAAGGTCAAGACACATGACGGCCGCGTGCTCACGGTGCGTGGCACATCGTTCAACGCCGCCAAGCTGAGTTCGGACCCTGATTCCAGAACACCGATGCTGCAGCTCAAGCACAAGGGGAAGAACCACGTCTTTGAGGGTGAGGAAGCGATACGCGTCGCCACGACGCTGTTGCCGGCCGTCAACTTCTCAGGCGCCTCCAAGAAATCCGTCAGCGCAGCGGTACAGCGACTCGAAACCTTCAATGGGTCGGAGGGATATCTGGATGCGCTCTGGGCCGGACGGGCAGACAAGCTCGGGAAAACCACCCGAAAGGGTAAGGTCAAACCGCAGACGTTACAGTCACTGGCGGGCGCGACACGGATCACGTTGGAAATGGCACTGCACGAAGAACAGGAACGGCGCGCCATCCGAGGTGAGTTACATGTGCTGGAGGCTGCCTGGCGCGAAGCCGAGGAAATTGCCGGTATTGCCGACAACATGTTCGTTCCAGCGGAAACCGAAGCCCAGCTGGAAGCCATGCGCCGACAGGTAAAACAGTCATCCGGTTGATCCGAGCCCGTCGCAGCGGACACATTGCGCCTTATGCCGGAGCACCTCCCCCATGCGAACCTCGACTGGAATTGAGCTGACGGTGATAGGGAGCTGGAAGAACGTGCGACTACGAAAACTGGCCCTGCGGAGATGTTGTTGATGTTTAAGGATAGGCATGTGATGAGAACCGTCATCAAGGTTCTCGTTCCGCGAACGCTGCGGAATTGGCTGCGGCGTCCCAGCGCCTCTCTTCGGTGGTGCGCTCACGAGCTTCAATTCAGATTCGGCGGCCCTGTCGACCTCGAATTGCGGCACGGCTGGACCTTGCGCTGCCACCCTGCGGCCGCGCGTGCGGTCCGGCTCCACCAGATTCAGGACCCGGATCAGGTCGAGGAGTTCGACTACTTCATCTCGAAGTGCACAGCCGGCATGGTGCTCTTCGATGTCGGCGCTCATTTCGGTGTGTTCAGTCTGGCCGGTCTTCACTACGGCGGTGTGACCGCCCAGGTGATCGCGCTGGACCCCTCTCCTGTGGCATGCCGGCTGTTACGGCTGCACGCCAGGCTCAACGGATTTAAGGATCGGCTCCGCGTCGTCCAGGCGGCAGCCGCGGCGGTGGACGGTACTCTAGATCTCGTGGACGCAGGCGTCGGCGGCCTGCACTATCAGGTACTCCCCGAGTCCGGGCACCGGCCTAACGAGATGACCCCCACCAAAGCGGTCACCTTGGACGAACTGGCACGCACATCTGGGCTCAGGCCAACGCACATCAAGATCGACGTCGAGGCCGCTGAGTTGGCGGCCCTGGAGGGCTCACGAGAGGTGCTGTCGCAGGCCAACCCGCCCGTGTTGTTTCTCGAACTTCACACCGAGATGATCCGAAGGCGAGGCGGCAACCCTCTTGCTGCTGTCGATTACCTCACCGCACAGCGCTATCGTCTGTTTGGTATGGATGGACAGGCTCTAACTGAGCAGGCCGTTCTCGAACATTCTCTCGTTCGCGTTTACGCGCTTCGGTCGGATCACGAACGGTGCCCTGACGGCTAGCGGCTCAACGACGAGGGAGCAGGCGGGCAGACGGGCAGACGGGCAGACGGGCGGACGGGCCCGACTCCCGATTCCCATCACTCAGCTTTCAGCGCCACCAACGGGTCGGCGGCTGCGGCCTTTCGCGCCGGCAGGTAGCACGCCGCAATGGCAACGGTTGCCAAGAGCAGCGAC
>CAYLZR010000375.1:0-2380 GCA_964388145.1 uncultured Gemmatimonadaceae bacterium
CGAATGGTTCCGTTCGTCTCGATCGCGATCTCAAAATGTCGGTCGTGCAAAGCGGTGATCAACGGGGCATCCAATTGTAGCAGCGGCTCTCCTCCGGTAAGAACCGTAAAGGGCACACCATCCGTCGGCGCATGATCGCACCACTCGCTCTGTACGGCGGTGGCAAGAGCCTCGGCCGTATCGAACCTGCCGCCGCCCGGTCCGTCCGTGCCGACAAAATCGGTGTCGCAGAAATCGCAGATCGCGGTTTCCCGATCTTCCTCACGGCCCGACCACAGATTGCACCCGGCGAACCGCAGAAACACCGCCGGTCTGCCGGTGTGAAAGCCTTCACCCTGCAGCGTGTAGTAGATCTCTTTGACCGCGTACACCCCGACCCCCGATCCCCGACGCCCGACCCCCGTCACGAAACGACCCTCGCCTCGGTTTGATAGCGTGTCGGATCGGCGACTCCGGCCTCTTCGAAACCCTTGCGGCGCAGCGCGCACGCATCGCATCGACCACATGCGGCACCGTCGATTGTCGGGTCGTAACAACTCAGCGTCAAACCGTAATCCACACCGAGCTCGATGCCACGAGCAATGATTTCACGTTTGGTCATTTGGATCAGCGGCGTGTGGATCCGTATCGGCGACCCTGTAACGCCTGCCTTGGTGGCGACGGCGGCCAACTTTTCGAACGCCTCGATGAACTCCGGCCGGCAGTCTGGATAACCCGAGTAGTCGAGTGCATTGACGCCGATGAAAATGGCGTTGGCGTCCAGCGTTTCCGCCCACGCCAAGGCCAGCGACAGGAAGATGGTGTTGCGCGCCGGCACATAAGTGGCCGGGATATCCTTCCCGATCTCGCTGGAAGGTGTGTCCTTGGGAACGTCGATGTCATCGGTGAGCGCGGATCCTCCGAACGTCCGCAGATCCAACGCGGTAGTGACGTGTTTCACGACGCCGACGGATTTGGCCACTCGTCGTGCGGCGTCTATCTCGGCCTGGTGCCGTTGCCCGTACTCGACGGTGAGGGCATACGGCTCGAAGCCAGAAGCTGCGGCCTCGGCCAGCACCGTGGCCGAGTCCAACCCTCCGCTCAACAGCACGACAGCACGACCATTGAGCCCACCATCGGATTGATGTTTCATTACTTGCGGAATATAGAGGTTGGAACGGACTGCCAAGGAGTATCACATGACGGATCAGGATGGTCGGTTGCCGGTGTCCGGGCCGCTACCCCGGCCGGAAAGTATTGAACAGGCCAGGGAAGTTCTCAAGGCCGAGGCTTTCCCGGCGCCCGACGTGCAGGTGATCACGATGGAGGCCACGGAATTCACCTCCATCTGTCCGCGAACGGGCCAGCCGGATTTTGGAGAGGTCTCCATCGAATACGTGCCCAACCAGCGTTGCCTGGAGTCGAAGGCGCTGAAGTATTACCTGTGGGCGTACCGCGACGAGGGCGCGTTCTGCGAAACGCTCGCCGCCCGGATTGCGGACGATATCGTGTATGCCATTGAGCCCAAGGCGGTCCGCGTCGAAGTCCACCAAAATGTCCGGGGCGGCATTCGCATCATGGCGGCCGCCGGACGGCCAACGGAGTAAGGGCGGACCGCTGTCTTTACCGTTCTGCTGCCTTACCACCGACGACCGCTCCAATCAGGAGCGGGATCATGTGCATGGTCGAAAGCGCGAACGCGCCAAGACTCGCAATCTTGATGAAAATTGCCCCAATGATCGGGATGCTTCCCAGGATGGGTCCGAGGAGGAACATCATGCCCCACATGATGATTATCGGGAGGAAGACCGCCGCGACGGCGCGTCCGACGCTGCCTGCCTTCGAGCCCCCCACGTACCCCGCAATGAGGCCGCCGAAGATCGGAATCCAGGAGAGGAGGATCGACAGTCCGATCATCCAAGCCATTGCGGCGGGGATACTTCCGCGCCGTGTTAGGTCTGTCGTCATGCTCGTTCCTCTGGAAAATGGTCCGCGGCGCCCATGAGGCGTCCGGAAATCACTACGTATTACACGGTTGGGAGGTTTCGATCCCTCCCGCCCTTCCTATCCCCGCCCGAGCAGGGAGCAGGGAGCAGTATTTCTTGACTTCTCGACCGCGCTGACCCATAAGGTTGTCACGGCTCACGGCTCACGGCTCACGGCTCACGGCTCACGGCTCACGGCTCACGGCTCCCGGCTCCCGGCTCCCGGTCCCTGCTCCCTGCTCCCCAGGGAGGGAGGAGAGAGCTCCAGAGCGGCAGAGTTGATGCAGTATCGCAGTCCAGTGGGATTGGGGCCATCCGGGAAGACGTGACCGAGATGCGCGTCGCACCGGCTACAGAGTACCTCCGTGCGGCGCATCCCCAGGGTGCTGTCATCCTCCGTGCTCACCCGATCGTCG
>CAYLZR010000376.1:0-2378 GCA_964388145.1 uncultured Gemmatimonadaceae bacterium
GTATCCATTGGAGCCACAACCGTCCTAATGATCATCGCGGCCCCCGGAGTGACACCGGGCGTGGTAGCTCAAGTAGGCGACGAACCGGCTAACGAACCGCCGCTCGACCTGACGGCGTTGCCGGACCAGGTCCCTGAAATCGGCGCCGAAACCGTTCAAGCTCCGGAGCCGATTACGACTGAGACCGAAGCGAACCCAATCGTCGAGTCGGAGCCTTCGGACGCCGACGTTCGGACCGAAGAACCCGGGCCGGATCCCGTACCGGTTCCCACGCTTGTCGCGGTCGCAGCCTCGTGGGAGGCCGAGGTCGCAGCGGCCGCGCAGGACACGCTGAACCCACGCGTCGTCGCATCATTGGTCCGCGCACTTTCGGACTCCACCGCCGCGGTCAGAAAAGAAGCCGCCGAAGCGCTCGGGAGACTGAAGGCCGTAGCGGCCGTGCCGGGCCTGATCCGTGGATTGGACGACGAAGACGCTTCGGTGCGGCAGACGCTGGTACAGGCTCTCGCGCGTATCGAAGACGACCGTGCGGCCGACGGCCTCATCGCCGCGCTCAACGACCCATCCGGGCAAGTCCGCAATTACGCGGCCGAAGCCTTAGGTAGACTGGGTATTCGTAGAGCGGCGCCGGCTTTGGTTGCTCTAATGAACGACGAACACCCCGAGATTCGACGCCAGGCCATCTCGCAGCTCTGGCGTCTCAGAGACACTTCGTCGGTCGATGCGATAGCGCGGCTCGTTTCGGACACGTCGGCCGCAGTGCGGCGTACAGCCGTGTCGGCTCTGGGACGGTTCAGGCAAGCCTCGAGCTATGCTGTCCTTTCTCGCGCTCTTTCCGACGGCGAGCCGGCGGTGCGTGCGCAGGCGATCAGCTCGTTGGCGAGACTCCGCGACCCACGTGCGTATCAGGCCTTTGTATCGGTCCTGGACGACGACTCACCGGATGTGCGAAACGCGGCGGTGCGTGCCCTCGGCGCGGTCAAGGATAGCACGGCGGTTCCGGGATTGATCCAAGCCCTGGGTGACGACGAGGAAAAGGTTCGTCTCAGCGCCGTGAATGCCCTGCGGGAGTTCGACGATGCTCGCACCCTCGGACCGTACACCAGACTTCTGTCGGACCCATCCGCGGAGGTGCGGGTTGCTGCAGCGCGCGGACTCGGTGAACTCGACGACGACGCGGTGATCGCACCACTGACATCGGCGGCGCAGCGGGATAGCGTTCCGGGTGTGCGCCGCGCGGCGCTCGGCGGACTTGCGCGGTTTTATCGACCGACGGTGGTCGCTCCAATGATGGCCGCTCTATCCGATGATGAATCCGCGGTCCGCATAACAGCGGCGCGGGCCATTCGGCAGCTCGCGGAGTTCCATCGCGGCCGCCGCGCTCAAGCGCATAACTCGTACGCAGGAATGGTAGATGCTTTGCCGCGAGCGGTGCCCGCACTCATCACCACAATCGACCACGACGATTCCGACGTGCGCGAGGCGGTAGTGCGCACCCTGGGCTACCTGCGTGACGCACGCGCGGTGGACCCGCTGATTGCGGCATTACAGGACGGTGCATCCGACGTTCGCAAAGAAGCCATCCGCGCCTTGGGGCGTATCCACGACGAGCGCGCGATCGATCCGATCATTGCGCTGTTGCAGGACGCGGACAGCGAGGTACGCCGTGCGGCAGTGCGAACCCTTGGCCAGTTCCCCGCCCGGCGGCATTAGTAAAATCTAAGCATCCGTGTGGAACTCCTGGAGGGGAGAAACAACATGAAATCCACGCAATCCAAGACGATCGTTGTCGCCGCCGTGTTTGCAACCGTGACCTTCGGCTCGGGTCGCGCGCTTGCTGGCCAGATCAGCACCGGCGATCCGATGAATCGGGAAAATATCGCCTCACTGTTTTCCGCCGCTCGAACGGCGTCACCCGTGATGTGCGAGTTGGCGAGCCGCGCCGTCGACTTTAACATGTTCACGACAGTGCGACCCCCGATGCTGCGCGGCGTAGTGGCCGACACGTTTTGGGCACAAGGTGCGGGGACGTGGGCCGCAAACCGCATCGAGGGCGATGACGCGACCGCGGCGTTGCTCGAAGGCGCTCGTGATCCTAATCCGTGCGTTCGCAATCTCGCCGTCCGCTTGATCGGGCGAACATCGTCTATCGATGCCAACAGCGTGCTCGTCGAGATGGCTACCAGCGGCAGCCCTGACGAGCGCGAGGCGGCCGCGGTGGCGTTGGGCATGCGACGTACGCGGGCCGCAGAAACGGCGCTCATCTCGAACCTCCGTTACGCCGATGAGTTCGTACGCGCATCCTCGGCATGGGCCCTGGGACGATTGAACAGCAGCGATGCCGTCCCATCGCTGGCTGATCGCCTCAACGACGGCGA
>CAYLZR010000377.1:0-2375 GCA_964388145.1 uncultured Gemmatimonadaceae bacterium
ATTCAGTCGGCGAAGAACATCGTTGGTCTGCGTTAACGGAGGCGCGCTACACGAAATAGTCCGACGGCGTGATGCCGTACCGTTCGCCGTCGGTGATCTGGATGATTGACCGCTCGTAGGTTCCCTGGTCATTCACGGCGGCGAGATCGGCAAGCACCGTTTCGCTCAGGCGACCGCCCTCGGAGGTCGAAACGATCCGAACGATTGGCCGGTGCAGCTGAGAGCTGTCGGGGTTGGCAGAGTGGACGACGCCAATTTCGTAGGTGTCCAGTATCACACACGTCCCGACGGGATAGATGCCCAACAGGTTGATGAGGGCTTTGACCAAGGTCGGATCGTATCCGAGACTTTCGTCTTGCCACATGTCTCGCAACACTTCGTTCGGTTCGAGGGGCACGCCCTTGCCGTACGGACGCGCCGGCGGAGCGTCGTACCCGTTGGCCACCGCGACGATCTTGGAGAAAACGGACAGCTCTCGCGGCTCGACGGTCTTGGGATACCCGCTCAGATCGTTCTTGAGGTGGTGCTCGTACGACGCAACCATCGCGCGATAGGGAATCTCTCCGTGACCGCGAAGTCCAAATAGGGTTAACACTCCCTGCCACGTATGGGTCTTGACCACCTCTTGCTGCTCCTCCGTGAGCGGCACCTCACTGTTGAGTATTTCGATGGGGATCCGGCTCTTGCCGAGGTCATGCATCAAACCAGCCATACCGAGGTCGTACAGTTGGAGCTTGGTAAGGCCGATCCGCCGACCGATCGACACCGCAAAGATGCAGACGTTGACGGAATGGGTGAAAATCTGCTCGTCGTATCCCCGGATCGTCGTCAGACCAACGAGCGAGACTTCATTTCTCAAGACCTGATCAACGATACTTTGGACGGCCCGCTTAACGCGCTTCACGCTCGCGGTTCGCCCCATCCGCACACCATTGATCAGCTCTTTGGTTACAGAAACGGATCGTTCGTATGCTCTTTTAGCCACCTCCTTCGCTTCTTCCGAATCCCCAGACAACTCCTCGTGTTCCGGCGGCGGCTTGAGCAGTATGTTGGCGACGCCGCCGTCGGCCATCTTTTGCCACAGACCCGACAGATCGGGGATGGCGTCGCGGGACGCGTTTGCCAAGAGCTGAGAAAGAAAAATCTGCCATTCTTTACGCTGCACGCCTTCTTCGATTTCGACCGTTCCGATGCCGCACTTGCGTAGGGTCGCGAGTACGTGACTGAACGTCGCGTAATTGTTGAGGTTGAGTCGGAGGCGAACGGAGTTGATGTAAATGAACTCGTGCGAGACCCGGAGCTCGAGCGCACCCTCGATGTCAAGGAGTTGTCTCCCGGTACTCGTGATCGCGTCGAGCGCACGCTGCACCTGCTCGTTCTCTACCGGATACAGCTTGAGACTGCGAAGCGCACCGTAGAACGCGGTGAGAAAACCACGCCCCTGCTGGCGAATGATCCCCTCGGAGCTCTCCATGGATTGCGCCATGGACGGCCGGACCTGCGGTTCCGGGATGCTTGCTTCGGTCATATCCCGATCTCCCGAATGGCGTTTCCGACCGCGTTCTTCACCAGGCGATCTTTGATTCCCGCAGCCTTGTTGAGCGCCGCCTTGGCTTCAGGTGTGCCGATTTTACCCAAAGCCATCGCCGCACACGCCCGTGTCTCGGGATCGTCCTTACGCCGGAACACGTGCCGGCCGTTCAACATGTCATAGAGCGGGTCGATTCCGGCGTTCCCCGCGAAGAGGCCGTATGCCTCAAAGAAGGGTTTCTTCTGCGAGAGATCAACGCCGCGAAGGAGCCTGCTGTTGATCACCGCTTCAACTTTCGGTAGGATCCCCGGGTAGTTGTGCTGTACGCAAAACTGCACCGCTGCCACGCGCACATCCCGATCCTCATCCTCCGCCGCCGACTCCAGCTGTTTCATCGCGGTGGCCGAACCGATGGCACCGAGGGCATCCACGGCGCGGCGCCGCACTTCGACGTCGGCATGCTTCGTCAGCCTGCCGAACTCCGGCGCGAGGCGCTCCACTTTGAGCGTAGACACGATCTCCATCGTCTGCAGCAGCACTATCACGTCTCGCACCCTGAGCGCGCTCACCGCTTGCGCGGGATGCGCCTGGACAATCCTCCGCGACACGACGCGTAAGACTTCTCGAACACGGTCATTCGTCAACTTCGGCATCCAAGTCAGGATCGTGTCCAACACTTGGGGGCCGAGTTCCCTGAACAACTCCGATATTTCGTCTGGGGTCGGTTGGACGGCGGCGTCGTCGAGTGACTGGATCAATTGGCCCAGGGCCGTCGGATTCGAAATCTTCACCGGAATCATCGCAAGGGTCTTGCGATGCTCGGCTGACAGTTTGTCAGCGCGCT
>CAYLZR010000378.1:0-2367 GCA_964388145.1 uncultured Gemmatimonadaceae bacterium
TCTCACTGTCCTCGCCATTCTGTCTCTCTATTATTACCGACCGTATTGGGCTTGGGTGATCCCCGGTGCCGCAGCAATCGGTTGGTGGGGGTATATCAGTGATCTTGACGCCCCCGCGTTTCGTGTCGTCGCCGGAACTTTCCTGATAGCGGCGTTGCTCTTCGGCTTTCGGCCGCTGCGGCGGATCCTGCTCACGTCTTGGCTCATCAAGCTCGTCAAACCACTCCTGCCGCGGATGGGAGAGACCGAGCGCGTCGCGCTCGACGCGGGAACCGTGTGGTGGGACGGTGATCTGTTTTCGGGAAACCCCAATTGGCGCAAGCTACTGGATTTCAAAATTCAACCGCTGTCCGACAAGGAGCGGGCGTTCCTGGACGGACCGGTCGAAGACGTGTGCGCGATGTTGAAGGAATGGGAGGTCGTGCAGCGCGGCGACCTGCCCGACGAGGTGTGGCAGTTTCTGAAACGACACGGCTTCTTCGGCATGATCATTCCCGAAGAGCACGGGGGGCTGGGGTTCTCGGCGGCGGCGCACTCGGCCGTGATCGTGAAGCTGGCGAGCCGCAGCATCACGGCCTCGGTGACGGTGATGGTTCCCAACTCTCTCGGACCCGCAGAGTTGATTCTTCACTACGGAACCGACGAGCAAAAGAAGCGCTACCTACCACGGCTCGCGTCCGGTGAGGAGATTCCCTGCTTTGCCCTCACGGGCCCAGAGGCCGGCAGCGACGCCGCGGCAACGCAGAGTGAGGGCATCGTGTGCCGCGGGACCTTCCGAGGGGAGGAAGTGCTCGGCATGCGTCTCAACTGGCGCAAGCGATACATCACGCTCGCACCGGTGGCGACGCTGATTGGATTGGCGTTTCGCATGCGCGATCCGGACGGACTACTGGGTGACAAGAAAGATCTTGGCATCACGTGCGCCTTGATCCCGGCCGACCTTCCCGGCATCGACATTGGCAAGCGGCACGACCCGATGGGTGTGCCGTTTCACAACGGTCCCACCCGCGGGCACGATGTTTTTGTGCCGTTGGATTTCATCATTGGCGGTCGCGACCGCGCGGGTGACGGCTGGCGCATGCTCATGGCGAGCCTGGCAACTGGTCGATCGATCTCTCTGCCGGCGCTTTCCGTTGCGTCGGCGCAATTTGCCACGCGTCTTGTTGGCGCGTACGCGACGGTGCGCGAGCAGTTCGACACACCAATCGGCCGGTTCGAGGGCATCGAAGAACCGCTCGCCAAGATCGGCGGTCTGACATATCTGATGAGTGCAGCGCGAACCATGACAGCAGGGGCGGTCGACGCGGGAGAGAGTCCCGCCGTCCCGTCTGCCATCGTCAAGGCGTACCTCACGGAATGCATGCGCGTAGTGGTGAGCAATGCGATGGACATCCGCGCCGGCGCAGCCATCTGTCGCGGCCCGCGGAACATGCTCGCCAACGCCTATCAGGCTGTCCCGATCGGAATCACCGTGGAGGGCGCGAACATTCTCACCCGGTCGATGATCATCTACGGTCAGGGCGCGATTCGCTGCCATCCCTTTGTGCAGCATGAGATGCGCGGCGCCGCCGAGGGGAACGTCAGGATGTTCGACCCCGCGTTCTTCGGTCACGTCGGCTATGTGGCGTCGAACGCGGTTCGGGCGTTCGTGCTGGGGTTGACGAATAGCCGTTTTGTGCGTGCTCCCGTGCGAGGACGCGGCCACACCTTCTTCGGCAAGTTCACCCGAATGAGCTCGGCGTTTGCCCTGGTGTCCGACGTAGCGATGGGTACGCTCGGTGGACGGCTCAAGCGCCGGGAAAAGATCACCGGCCGCCTCGCGGACGCCCTCGCGTGGATGTATCTGGGCTCGGCAACGATGAAACGTTTCGTCGACGAGGGACAACCGGAGCGCGACTATTGCTTTGTGAAGTACGCCCTGGTCGAAGCGCTCTACAACATCCAGAAGGCGTTGGTTGGAGTTCTCGAGAACCTGCCCAATCGTCCCGCCGCTTGGTTGCTGCGGCCGCTGATCTTTCCACTCGGTGCGCGCTACCGGCCGGCCAACGATAAAGTGGGTGGTGCCGTCGCACGCGGAATGCTCGAAGACAGAGAAGCAAGACTCCACCTTACGACGGATATCTACATCCCGCCGCACGACGAGCCGGGGTTGGGGCGCTTAGAGCATGCGCTCGATCACGCGGTGACCGCGTTGGCCGTCGAGACCAAGATCCGCGACGCTGTCCGCGCCGGCCGCCTCGATCGTGGGCCGGGCGACGTCTTGCTCGAGCAAGCGCTCGCCGCGGGCGTGATCACGGAAGAGGAGCGCCAGCAGGTGATCGCGGCCGACGAAGTGCGCAGCGAAGTGATCCAGGTCGATTCGTTCGA
>CAYLZR010000379.1:0-2354 GCA_964388145.1 uncultured Gemmatimonadaceae bacterium
CGAAGGTCTGACCCTGGCGGGAGCGCTCGACAGAGTCGCGTGCGAGGTTCTCCTGGAAGCGTCACCGCTTAACCTCAGCACGGGGGAGCCGGGCCTCTCGAACTGTAGGACGGGGCTGGAGCACGGGCTGCACCTGGTGTTGGCCAACAAGGCCCCATTGGTGCTTGCTCACGAGGAGCTCAATGGGCTCGCGACGGACGCCGGCGTGGGTATCCTCTACAGCGCGACATTCTGTGGCGGGCTTCCCGTGCTCAACATCCTTAGGCGTGACATGGTCTGCGGCAAGATATTGAGCTTCCGAGGTATCTTCAACGGCACAACGAACTTCATTCTGGATGAAATGCTCAATGGGCGCGGCTATGCAGACGCGCTCCGCGAAACACAAGAAAGAGGGATTGCGGAAGCTGATCCGAGTCTCGACGTTGGTGGCTGGGACACTGCCGCTAAGCTCGTCATCGCCGCGAATACCATCGGGGACACGATGATCACGCTCGCCGACGTGAACGTGAGTGGCATTGAGGACGTGCAGCCCGATCGGCTGCAGCAGTGCCGTCGGGACGGATCAGTGCTCAAACTCGTGGCTACCGCCGAACGTATCGATACCGAATGGCGTTTCCGGGTCGAGCCTACGCCTGTGCCGATCGCGAGCTTCTTGGGCGGTTGCAGCGGTTGGGAGATGGCAGTCGAAATTCACAGTGATATTTACGGAAGAACGTTCCACAAATTATGGGAGCGTGAACCCGTACCGACAGCAGCGTCAATGGTCAGAGACGCGGTGCACTTGGCAACAATGGGGCGCCAGGCTTCGCTCTAGCCTCCCACTCCAACCAATCTGTAGCGCGGCTACTTGCTCCTGGATCCACGAACCATAGCTCGAATGGCGTATACGACGGCCGACGCGCTGATAAGCCCGGCGATGCTTCTGGCTTCTTGGGCGGGCACCTGCAGGAGCAGCCAGCCGACGATGAGGCAGCTCAATAGCGGAATGACGGGTCCGAATGGCAATCGGAACTCACCGGAATTTCAATCGGCCCGCCTAAAGTAGAGCTGCCTGGGTGGCCCGTCCAGGGCCTGATGTGGTGGTCCACCCGCTGCTTCCGGTCTGATCCGGGGTGGATCAGCGGCCGCGAGCCGGTCGCGCGGCCGGGATCAGGCGGGGGCAGGGCCACCAGCCGGCACGCGCGCACCCCAGCAGCCCCGTGCCCGGTCGTCCCGTCTTCAGGCTGCTTTTTCCCGTACTCGTGTCAGAAACGAATCGATCAGGAAGTCATTGGGATCGAATCCAAGCACACGGACCGGGTCGGCGACGAAATTCGACATCGCGTTGATATCGTACACGTATAGCAGTCCGTCGCGCTCGCTTTGCAGGTACTCTACACCACCGGCGTCCAGCGACGCCGCAGCCGCTATCCGCTCGACCATTGCGATCTTCTCTCGAGGGGGATTCAGCCGCTTCACACTGAGGCCGATGACGTGAGAGCCGGCTTCCGGAGTCGACAATTCGGGTCCGTCGATGATTCGGCATGCGTCGGCCGGGCAGAGATTGAAACCCCGGCCTGGAGCGACCTCGACCTGGATGGCGTACAAGAATTTCCCACCCACAGTTTCCACGCGTGTGATCCTCCCATCCTGGGGGCTGTGATACTCCTGTAGGAGAGAGATTCCATCGGCGCCGGAGGGCATCCTTCCATCGTAAACCGCCGCGCGCAGTTCGTCCTCGGTATCGAAGCGAGTGATGCCGGCGCCGGTGCCCCCCACATTTGGTTTCACGAGAACCGGAAAGTCCAGGTGCTTGGCCGCGGTAAGGAGCTGCGAGTCACACCTCGCGACCAGCGTACGAGGTGTCGCTATGCCTAGACTCTGCAACAGATCATGCTGCCTGGCCTTGCTGATATCGTGACCAAAGGCACGCGACCCGTTGAACACCGGAAGACCTCGCTGCTCGAGGTGGGCGAGAAGTTCTTGTGTATAGGGAATCGCATACTCGAGACCCCGGTCAGCGGCCGACGGACTCATCCGGTTCACGAAGAGTGAAGTCGACCCGATCCGTACCCGAGACGCGTCGAACGCCTTGTTCTCAGGTTTGGCCGTCCGGTACGGGACTCCCCGCTCGTCCAGACGCGCAAAGAGTCCAGTGAACCACTCGGGGTGCTCGTAGTAGATGGTGATGGGCTGCATAATTCTCGATCATTTCTCCCCGCCACAGCTCCAAAACAAAAACCCGCTTCGGATGGCCGTCGCGGGATACATTGGGTGTTTCGAATCAGTAGGATGGTAACGTCAGATTCTACACAGATGCCTCCCCGCGCTGCGCTCGCAACAGGTACACTCGCAACACCGCTGACCTACGACTG
>CAYLZR010000380.1:0-2353 GCA_964388145.1 uncultured Gemmatimonadaceae bacterium
CTGTGCCCGTGCCCCTGTGCCCCTGTGCCCCCGTGCCCCCTGTGCCCCCTGATGCCCCCTGATGCCCCCTGATGCCCCTCGATGCCGCTCCCTCCCCCGCCTCCACACTGTATGTGGACTAAGCCGTCGCACCGCCGCAACTCGATCCCGCTCCTGCGGTACATCCAAAACAGTGCGGCCCAACCGCGATTTCACGGCGCCGCAACCGCTCGATATCGAAATCGAATATGGTCTGCGGTGCGTCCTTCGTCATTTCGAGTTCCAGCATCTGATTGAAGTCGCAGTCGTAGATTTGTCCGTCCCACCCGACCGACAGAGTATTGCGGCACATGACCCCTCGGGCGGCTCCGGGATTGAAGGAGTTGACCAGTTTGGTCATGTACGTTTCCAAGTTTTCGCTTTCTTCGAGCCACTCCAAGAATCGTGAGATGGGCATGTTGGTGATCGTGTACAAATCGTTGAATACGATGTCGTACCGTCGCTCCAATTCTCGTTTCCACTCGCGCTCCAGACTCTCCTGGTTGCCCGGGAGGAATGCGCCAACCGGATTGGTGACGAGGTTGAGGCGAAGCCCGCTGTCCGGCTTGCCGTACCCTACTTCGTTGAGCCGCCGCAGGGCTTCAAGAGATTCGTCGAACACGCCATCGCCACGCTGCGCATCGGTGAGCTTGGCTCGATAATGCGGGAGGGAACAGATGACCTCTACATTGTGATTGGCGAAAAATTCGGGCAACGTTGCGTAGTTTGGGAGCAGCAGGACCGTGAGGTTGCAACGATCCATCACGTGCTTGCCCATAGCGCGCGCGCGTTGGACCAACTCTCGAAAATCCGGGTGCAGCTCCGGCGCCCCTCCGGTGATGTCGATAGTGGGTATGTCCGTCGTGCTCAGGACCTCGAGACATTTCTCCAGGACATTACGCGGCATAACTTCGGTGCGGTCGGGTCCGGCGTCTACGTGGCAATGGCGGCAGGTCTGATTGCACTTCTTGCCGACGTTGATCTGAAGGACATCGACACCGGTGGCGCGGAGTGGATAGAGGCTCGATTGGGCGAGGGATGCCTCGAACGACCGCGCGAGTGGAACGGTGGCGAGGGTGGCCCGCTGCTCGGCGCCCGAGGCCAACGGCGCGTTTTGCTTTGCAAGTGTGGGTAAGACTCGTCCCATACTACATTCCGAGCTGTTTGGCCTTGTTCCGCATCTGCAAGCCATGTACCAGCGAGGCTCCGCCGCGGATAGCCGAAGCAACGTGAACCGCCTCGGTCATCTGTTCGGTATCGGCACCTTTTTCGAGACAAGACTCGGTGAACGCATCGATGCAATACGGGCATTGGACGGCGTGTGAGACGGCCAAGGCGATGAGCGCTTTCTCGCGTTCACTGAGCGCGCCTTCGGTGAACACGGCGGAGTACCACGCGTTGAACTTTTGCCACAGCGCGCCGGCTTCTTCGCCCATCTCGGAAAACCGCGCAAGGTCCTTGGCATTGTAGTAATGGTCCGTCATCGTGACTCCGGCGCGAAGGATGTGACCAATGCAACGTGAACCGTCGTCGATCGGTTCCTGACACTGGCGGATCCCCGGCCGCCGGCGCCATGGCCTGCCGGTGATCCAGACATCAGATTGAGACATGCGAATCAGTAAGGTATACGACGTCTTGGCGCCGGTGTATGGGCGCGTAGTGCCGGGGCTCTATGAGCTGGCGACGTCGCGTGCCGCTCAGCGCCTATCCGCCGGGGCCCCCGCCACCATCCTGGAGGTCGGTGTCGGACCGGGCCATATTCTCTCCGCCGTGAGCCGCCGCAACAAGTCGGCTATGGTCGTTGGAATCGATATCTCCAGGGGCATGCTCAATCAATCGAGGCGCAGGCTCAAGAAGCGCAATGTGGAGGCGAAGCTGGTGTTGGGCGAAGCGGTTCAGCTCCCATTTCGCGATGGCTCCTTTGAAGGCGTTGTGACTTCATATCTGCTCGATCTCTTCCGACAGGAGCAAATCCCCGACGCCCTACGAGAGATGTGTCGCGTGCTGGCGCCGGGTGGCCGGATCGTCGTAGCGACTCTTCAGTTTTCGAGTCCGATCTTACGCCAACTGGGGCTCTTGGCACACCGGTTCTTGCCGGGCGTCGTCAAGCGTATTCAACGGGTGGACTTTCGTGAGTTCCTGGAGGGTACCGGACTGCGGGTCCTGAAGGACGAGCAAATCCCCGCCGCGGCTGGGACGAGATTGCTGACGCTAGTGAAAGTGGTCGGGTGATCGAGGGATTTCAGATTCTGCCTTTGTCCGTCTTCGGAAGGTCCTGGAGACACATGAGGAGCTTGCCAGGAAGCTGGCAGAGCTGGAGCAGAGGTACGACCAG
>CAYLZR010000381.1:0-2336 GCA_964388145.1 uncultured Gemmatimonadaceae bacterium
AAGAACCTGGGCTTCACCGTCGTCGTTGTGATGACTTTAGGACTGGGGATCGGGGCAAACACCGCCATTTTCAGTGTCGTCGACGGGATCCTGTTACGGCCACTCCCGTATCCCGCCCCCGAGCAGTTGGTGACGCTATGGGCAGACTATAGTGTGCGCAGCGGACGGCTGCGTGAATGGTTGTCCTACCCGAATTTTCACGACCTCAGGCAGGAAGCCGACGCGTTCGAAGAGGCCGGTGTGTGGAGCGATTGGAATCCCACACTCACGGGTTTGGGGAGTGCCGAGCTGGTGACTGGTGGTCTCCTCTCGGCGGGGATGTTCTCCAAAGTGTTGCGCATTCCTCCCGTCATAGGACGCTCGTTCGCGCCCGAAGACGACAAGCCTAACGCCCCCGACGTCGTGCTCATCAGTCACGGTTTCTGGACGCGTCATTTTGGTGGCGACCTTGCCGTTGTTGGGCAGTCGATCTCTTTGAGCGGCGTCCCCAACACGATCATCGGCGTGATGCCGGCAGGTTTTCGTCCACCATTCGTGCCGAACGCGGAGGTGTGGAAGCCGTTTCAGATAGACATTACCATACAGAACTTGTCGCGTGGTAACGCGAGCTTCCGCAGTTTTGCACGGATCAAAGATGGAGTCACGCTCGAGGCCGCGCGCGCGCGTGCCACCGCACTGGCCTCCCGCCTCGAAGCAGAGTATCCCAGGGCAAACACCGGTGTGGGATATGTGATCTTCCCGCTGCGGAGCGATCTCGTGCGTCAATCAAGAGCGCCACTCTGGGTATTGCTCGGCGCTGTCGGTTTCGTGTTACTCATCGCCTGCGTGAACGTCGCCAACCTGTTGCTTGCTCGCATGACGTCGAGACAGACCGAGCTGGCGGTCAGGGCGGCTCTCGGCGCCGGAGGCAGCAGACTTTTGCGGCAACTGTTTACGGAGAGCGCGGTGCTTGCCGCGTTGGGTGGCGCGGTCGGGTTCGCCGTGGCGTTCGTCGGGACGGATGCTCTGGTAGCGTTGGCGCCGAGTGGGACACCCCGTATCGCCGATGTAACCGTCGATCTCCGCGTCTTGTTGTTCGCGGGTGGTGCGACCGCGCTCGCCATGTTCCTGTTCGGATTGCTCCCGGCGTTACGCGGTTCGCGAGCCGATCTCCACGACGCATTGAAGGTAGGCGGTCGCGGGATGGCCGCCTCGAGCGCGGGTCGAGCGATCGGAAACGCGTTGATCATAGGGCAAGTCGCGCTGGCGTTGATATTACTGGTCGGTGCAGGGCTGATGATTCGAAGCTTGCAGGAGTTGAACGCTGTGGACCTCGGTTTCGAACCGGCGGGAATGTTCACGATGACGCTCAACCTGCCTCAGACCCGGTACCCAGACCGTGCTGCGTCGACCGAGTTCTTCAATCGTCTCGAAACGCGTTTGACGGCATTACCCGGTGTCGAGTCGCTGGGCAGCACCAGTGTCGTGCCGCTGTCCGGAGGCAATAGCGACGTGGATTTCAACATAGAGGGACGACCGCTCCCGGGCCCGGGAGAGGAAACCGCCGTGTGGTACCGGCGTGTGACGCCCACGTATTTCGCAACGATGGGTATTCGCATTGTTCGCGGACGCGGGTTCACGCCGGGTGACGACCAGCAAGCCCCGACGGTCACTATCATCAACCAGACGCTTGCCGATCGATTCTTTCCGGACGAGGACCCCATCGGCAAGCGGCTCAACGTCAACAACCGGGAGAACCCGGTGTGGCGGGAGATCGTTGGAATTGCGGAAGACATAAAGAACTTCGGCGTGCAGAACGACAGCCGGGACGCGACGTATTTTCCGTTTGCGCAACTCCCGACGAGCTTCATGGCAGTGGTCGTTCGCACGGCCGGCGATCCCGCGTTGCTGATTCCCGCCGCGCGTGCCGCTATCGCCGAACTGGATCCCACCCTGGCGGCCTCAAACGTGACCACCCTCGATGCGATGGTTCAAGCATCATTGGGATCGGAACGGTTCGTCACCCTGCTGCTCACACTCTTTGCGGCCGTGGCGTTTGTGCTCGCCGCGGTTGGTCTCTATGGCGTCGTGTCGTACGGCGTCACTCGGCGGGTACACGAGATGGGACTCCGCTTGGCGCTCGGAGCGGCACACGGAGATATCCGGAAGCTCATCATCGGGAACAGTGTGATGCTCGCGGGCGCGGGTGTGGGAGTGGGGATCGTTGGCGGGTTGCTGCTCACGCGCGTGATGGGCGGCCTCTTGTTCGGCGTGCGCGCGACCGATCCCGTGACGTTTGCCGTCACCGCGGTTCTATTGACGGGCGTGGCGGTTTTGGCGAGTGCGTTACCTGCGCA
>CAYLZR010000382.1:0-2332 GCA_964388145.1 uncultured Gemmatimonadaceae bacterium
GTGCCGTGGAACTCGTCGTCGATTGCGTCGATGTCGGCGCCGTGCTCGAGGACCAGCAGCGCGTTGCCCGTCTCGCCCCGGCCCGCGTAGTGGTGCAGGGCGGTCTTGCCGAGCCAGTCGGGACGGTTCGGATCGAAGCCCGCGTCAAGCAGGAGCTTCAGCACGGTGCTCTCCGTGATGGCCACGTCGGGACTTCCCATACGGAGCCCGCCGCCGTGCAAGGTGTCGACCACGTCGGGGCGCTTCTCCAGGAGCAGCTTCGCGAGTTCGACGTCGTTCCGCGCGAGCGTCTCGCCGACGAAGTACGTGTCGCGCGTGATCGGCGCGTCCGTCTCGATCGCAACGCGTAACTCGTCGACGCTCATGTACCAGATCGGCGTATGCGCGCCGTGTTCCTCCAGCAACGCCACGATCGGACCTGCGTTGTCGCCGAGTCGCGACCTGGCGATGCCCAGGCAGCAGTCGGACGAGTCGGGCGCAGAGTTCGGATTGGCGCCGTGCTCCAGGAGCAGTTTGACGACCTCGACGTGACCGTAGGCCGACGCGTTCCAGAGCGCCTGTCCGTCGGGGGCCTGCTCCTCCGGCGTGTTGGGATCAGCGCGGTGCGTGAGCAGCGTGCGGACGATTTCGACATGACCGAATCGCGCCGCGTATGACAGCGGGTTGCGCCGGCCCGAGTCGAGTCGGCGTGCGGCATCCGGATCATTGGCGAGGATCTCACTTACACGCGCCGCGTCGCCGGCCGCGCAAGCTACGGAGAGTCCGTAGTCCGCGCCCGCGTCCAGCAGCGCGCGCAGAACCGTTTTCTCGTCGGGATGGTCGAGGCCCTTCAACTCGCGCCACGTTCGGAACTCGTAGTCCCCATTGACCAGCAACTGCGCGGGTGTCTGCCCGTCGCTTCTCCTGTGATTCGGATCGGCGCCGTGGGACACGAAGAACTCGAACAGGTCAGGCTGCCGGGTCATCACGGCCCAGTGGATGGCGTTGTTACCGGAGTCGTCGGACGCGGCTGCGAGAGAGGCCCGCTCGGCAATCAGCGATTCGACAGGCGACCGATCGCGTGAGCGGATCGCTTGTGCGAGCCCGTCGCAGTCTGGATCGAACCCAAACCGCTCGCGGATCGCGTCGCGGAGGATGTCGCGCACCTCGTCGAATCCCCACTGTTCCGCCCGTTCCAGCAGCTGCCGCCAGCCGCTGTACATAAAGCGGCTGCGCCCCGGTTCGGCGCCGGCGGCGAGCAAGATGCGCAGGATCTCCGGCTGGTTGGCGTACACGGCGAAATGGATCGGCTGCGTGTACCAGTGCTGCGCGTGGATCAGGTTCGGGTCGGCATCGAGGAGGGTCCGCACTTTTTCTGCGTCGCCGTCGCGACATGCCTCGAAGAGATCCCACGCCCTGTCGGCGTCGATCGGATCTATGTCATGGATGTAGCTCTTCCCGACCATCGCGCCGGGACGGGTGCGCGGACGCCGCGTGCGTTTCGAGCCGGATGCGGCGTCCACGGCATCTCGAAGTCTGGTCCAGCTGGGGACGCCCATGCTCCGCGCAAGCACCAGTTGCGCCTGTGCGAGGCGAAACCGTTCGGGGTCCGCCCCGTCCAAGTGTCTGTCGACGGTCTGCACGGCCTCGGGATCGCCGCGCTTGAAGGCACGCACCAGTTCCTTGGCGCGGCGCTTGAGTTGTGTGAGGTCTGTGAAGGCCTCGGGCCCGTTCAGGGACCCGCTCTGGTCCGTGGACATGATGATCTCCTTTCGCCTGGCGAGGGGCCAGGTGTACGCGCCCGGTGTCTGCTGCCACGGACAGAAAGAAGGTCATCGGATTGCATATGGTCGTTCATACAGGTGGACACAGTCCTTTCCGCAGACACGGCTGCGCCCTGGTGCGCTGGGGGAATATGGGGCGCTGCCGACTGTGACCGCCAGTGCCACGGACTTCAGTTGTGGCGAAGCCCGCCCGCGCCGCGCGGGGCACTGCCTCCACTGCCTCACTCCGCCCGGAGCGTTTCAATCGGATCGGCGTTTGCCGCCTTCAACCGACCTTCCTCGACTACCTCACCCGTGCCTTTAAACCGGAAGCCCTTTCGCGTCAACGGATCCACGACATTAACCTCAAGGGCCGCATTGCGCTGCAGGTTCTTGATGGTCCGAGGCGACGCGATGTCCGCAAATACGAGCCGATCCTCGTCCCACACTGCCGTCGTCCCCTTGGGGGAAAGATTCGGCTTGCCATCAGGCGTCACCGTTGCCACGTAGCCGAGTCGCTGCCGGTCCACCAGTGAGCGCATTTCGTCGGTCAATACACCCATCTGCACTCCATGAGCACGACGTGGCGC
>CAYLZR010000383.1:0-2329 GCA_964388145.1 uncultured Gemmatimonadaceae bacterium
TCATCCTGCTGACCGCTTCCGGCTGGTCGGTCATTGTGGCCGCCCGGCCGGGAGACGTGCGGCACAGGGCCCTTGCCTCCCTGCTGGGGCTCGGGGCGCTCGGGAACCTCCTGCCCGCGATTGCGCAACTCGAGACCTGGCGGATCCGAGAATTCTACGATGGCCAACTTTCCAGCTTGGGCGTCGGGATTGTCGCCCTTCTCGGCGTCGCCCTCCTCGAACAGATCGCCGCACGCCATGGGACGGTCGAGCGTCAGGTCGGAGTGCAACGCGCGTTCCTGGAGGAGTTGTTCGAGACCTCGAGCGAGCCGATCGTGCTGCTGGACAGCCAGGGCCAGGCCGTCCAGGTCAACGGCGCGTTCACGGCCACGTTCGACTACAGCCCCGGTGAGATCATCGGGCACCGGGTGGACGAGCTGCTCGCGCCGAGTGGTCGGGTGGAAGAACTCAGGGACATCACGAGCAATCTGATCGGCGGCAAGCGGATCCAGCTGGAAACGGTGCTACGGCGCAAGAACGGATCTCTCGTCGACGTATCGATGCTCGCGGCTCCCGTCCGGATCACCGGGGTGTCCGTCGCGGCATTTGCCATGTACCGCGACATCACCGGTGTAAAGCGCGTCGCGGATGCATTGCGACAGATGGAGCACGCGGTAGAAACCATGCAGCTCGGCGTGACCGTGACCGACCTGAAGGGCCGGATCGTTTATACGAATCCGGCAGACGCGACCCGCCACGGCTACAAGCCGGAGGAGCTCATCGGCAAGGACGTCCGCATCTTCTCGACCCACAAGCAGGCAAGGCCGATGGGCAAGCGGCAGATCGAAGCGATGAAGCGCTGGCGCCGCGACGCCACGAACGTCCGCAAAGACGGAACCGAGTTCCCGGTACATCTCATGTCGGACGTCGTGCGGGACGCTTCCGGCGAGGCCATCGGCATCGTCACGACCTGCGAAGACGTTACGCAGCGAAAAAGGGCCGAGCGCGCCCTGCTAGAGAGCGAAGAGCGCTATGCGCTGGCCGTCCGCGGCGCGAACGACGGGTTGTGGGACTGGAACCTCGAAACCAACGAGGTCTACTACTCTCACCGCTGGAAGGCGATGCTCGGGTTCGAGGACGTGGACATCGAAAACACTCCGTCCGTGTGGCTCGATCGGGTGCACAAGGATGATCTTCCGATCGTGAAGGCCGAACTCGAAGCGCACAGGGCGGACCAATCCTCGCATTTCGAGAACGAGCACCGCATCCTGCACAGGGACGGGACCTACCGCTGGGTACTCGCTCGGGGGATCGCGGAACGCAATCCGGATGGGAAGCCGTACCGTATCGCAGGGTCGCTCACCGACATCGCGCAGCGCAAGACCGTCGAGGAACAACTCGCACAGGAAGCTCTCTACGATTCCCTCACGGATTTACCCAATCGGGCGTTTCTCACCGATCTATTAAACCGCTCGTTTCGTCGAACGAAACGGCGAAAGGATTATCTCTTCGCCGTTTTGTTCGTCGATCTCGACCGGTTCAAAGTGGTCAACGACAGTCTCGGCCACGCCGCTGGAGACAAGCTGCTCGTGGAGGTCGCCCAACGTCTCAAGAGCTCCATACGCCCAGGCGACGTCGTGGCCCGGCTCGGTGGGGACGAATTTCTGGTGCTGCTGGACGACATCAAAGACAGCAGCGACACGACTCGAGTGGCAGAGCGTATCCTATCGGCCCTAGAGAAACCGATCGACCTGGACGGACGGGAAGTGTTCACCACCGCCAGTATTGGAATCGCCGTGAGCGAAGAAACACTCGACGGCCCCGAACACCTCATCCGACACGCCGACTCGGCCATGTACCGCGCGAAGGCCAGAGGAAAAGCCCGTTACGAGATCTTTGATCTGGCCATGCACGAGCGGGCCGTGAACTTGCTGCAGCTCGAAACCGATATCCGCGCGGCCGTACAAAAGAAGCAATTTCGATTGGTGTATCTGCCGGTCGTGAACATCGCCACCGAGCGTGTGACTGGTTTCGAGGCTTTGGTGCGATGGGAGCATCCCGAGCGGGGACTGGTGTCGCCCGCGTCGTTCGTCCCGCTGGCCGAGGAAACCGGACTCATCGTGCCGCTCGGTAACTGGGTCATGGAAGAGGCCTGCCGGCAAATGGCCGAATGGGTGGAAGCCTACCCCACTCTCGACACGCTCAGCATTAGCGTGAACCTGGCTGCGAAACAACTGCGGCAATCCGATCTCTTGGAACAGGTCACCCATGCCATCACCACGAGTGGCTTGGCCCCCGAACGGTTCAAACTCGAGATCGCCGAGACCGTCCTCATGGACGACCCAGAATC
>CAYLZR010000384.1:0-2319 GCA_964388145.1 uncultured Gemmatimonadaceae bacterium
CCACGACCCCCACGACGGTCATCCAGCCGCCATTTCCGAAATTGAGTCCGGACAGAAATAGAAGCCGTGGACGAAGACGGCGACCCACTGTCTCGTTGTCGGGCCACAACGACCCCGCTAACGCTCGGTTGACGACGACCACGCCGGTGGCCTGGGGACCGTCGCTCTGCTGGAAAGCACGACCCTGGAGAACCGGAATACCCGCGGTGCGAAAGTACTGGGGCGTCACGGTGCGCCACTGGGCGAGCGCGACTATCCGATCCGGGTCGTCCGGGAGTTGCACGCCGTTTTGAATGTTTGCCCCTGGCACGAGCGGCGGAGTGTATTCGAAGGCGACCGACGTCACGCCGGGCCGTGCCTCCAACTCGGCGACGAGCGCGTTGCGAAACGCCACCTGTGGCTCGGATTCCTCATAGCGATCTCTCGTGAGCCCGATCTCGGCCGTGACCAATCCTTCGCTCAAGAATCCCGGGTCGACCTGCATCAACGAGAACAAGCTCTTGACCATGACGAGGGCGACGACCACAACTGCGAGCGACAATGCGTATTGCGGGATCACCAGAAAGCCGCCCAGGTATCGGGGGCCACCCCGCTGAAGATCTTCTTTGCGAAGGGCCTGTCCGCGTAGCTCGTGTGCTGCCACACGCAACGCAGGAAGAAGTCCGAACAGCACTCCCGATCCCACGCCGACGGCGAGCGTAAACAGAACCACGGGTAGCTCGAGCCTTACGTCGCCGGAGTGCAGATAGCCGGCCGGTACCAGACCGTTCACGAACGCGACCGACAATTGCGCCGCAACGAGTGCGAGCACGGCGCCGGTGACTCCCAGCAGCGTGGTTTCTGTCAGCATCTGTCGGATGAGCCGTGTTGTTGAGGCCCCGAGCGCGCGGCGCACGGTCATCTCGCGCTGGCGGCCGACGATGTCGGCGGTGAAGACACCGGCAATGTTGGCGCACGCAACGAGCAGAATCATCGCCACGACGCCAAGCAACAGTGTCAACGTTGCCCTTCCATTCGCCGCCAATGTGTCATGCAGCGGCACGGGTGGGTACGTAAGCGTTGACCACGCCGGTTCTGCCGTGCGTACTTGCGACGCGACGGCATCCAGCTGCGACCGAAGAGCCTCCACCGTCACGTCCGACCCCATTCGGCCGACGAGGTGCAACCCACCGGCCCCGCGGTCGAAGCCCCACATGCGCCCGATCTCCTGTGGCATCCTCGCCTCGCCGTCTCGTGGATAAGCGAAGCCCCGAGGCATGACACCAGCGATGGGCATCGAGCGTCCTGAGATGGAGATGGCGCGTTGTAAGACGAGCGAGTCCCCTCCGAACGACCGCTGCCATAAGCCGTAGCTGATGATGGCAACGGGACTCCCATCGTCGGCTGAACGCGTCGTGCCCAGCAGCGGCGGCACACCGAACACGTCAAAGAATCGCTCCGTGGTGGTGTACGCCGCCCCGTGCGTTGGCGTCTCGCCACCGACGATCGGTTGCCGCACACCGACGTATGCCGCAACCGTTTCCAATCCCGTTGTCCCGTTGCTGACGTCGGAAAAGTCGGCGTACGAAAGCGTTCCCTGACGATCATCGGTGGTCGTCCCGCGCCAAATCTTCACCAGCTGCTGAGCGTCGGGGTATGGGAGCGCACGGAGGATGACGGCGTGTACGATGCTGAATACGGCGCTGTTGAGTCCGATCCCAATGGTGGCGGTTAGCAGGAGGACCAGGGTCTGTGCCCACCGCTTGCGAAATCCTCGGACCGCGAACGTGACGTCTTGCGGCAGGTCGGTCATCCAACGCCCTCTGAGTTTCTGCGGAATGGCGCGTTCGATGTTGGGCAACGCATTCCGGACCCTCGTCATGTGATGACGCACCGATGCGCCAAACACGCGACCCGTCCTCGCGGCGTCTGTGAGTGCATTGGCGAAGGCCGTCACTGATACAAATCGCTGCGCGGGATCCACCGCCATCGCCCGTCGTAGCACATGGCTCAACGGTTCGGACACGTGCGGTGCACGTTGCCGCACGTCGGGGGGCAAGGTATCGAATCGTTTCGCTATGATCTCTTTTGTCGTGGACCCAGTGAACGGCGCATCGCCGGCCAACATCTCGAACGCGACACACGCCAGACTGTACACGTCGGCTCTACCGTCAATGTGCGCCTCCCCCGACGCCTGCTCGGGACTGACGTACGCGGGTGTCCCCGCGGATGTATCGAGCCCGGCCCGCTTGCCCAACGCGCGGACCTCGGCGTGAATAGCACGGGAGATACCGAAATCAGCCAACCACGGATGCGTCCCGGAGATCAGAATGTTCTCCG
>CAYLZR010000385.1:0-2319 GCA_964388145.1 uncultured Gemmatimonadaceae bacterium
AGTACGAATCCGCAGAACTCCTTTGACGAAGCCGAGCTGCTGAAGGCTCTAAAGGCTCTAGAGGAGAGGGGAGAGGGGAGAGGGGAGAGGGCCGCCCCGCCGCTCCCCCTCTAGTTGGGGAAGGGAAGGGGGAGGCCTACCAGGGGCAGGCCGAGAGGTTGGTGGCGGGCAGGCTGGAAGTGCCGTCTCTGAATGGAGCAACAGGTGCCTGTACGGCCAGACGGCACGGTCTCACCGCTTCGCTTCGCCTGCCCACCGGGACTATCATCGCATGAGGGGGTCAACGGATGTTCAACTCAGTGAGTAGATGGGAGATAGGTCCGGCTGCCTCCGCTGCTATCATCGACCCCTGGCGCCATGGCCGCGGGGGCCACAGGATTAGGCAATTCGCTGACGGAGACGTGTCTCATGGACCGAAGGGAAATGTTGCAGTGGATCGGCGGCGCTGTGGGCATCCACGCACTCGCCGGTGCCTCACCGGCAGCGTCTCATGGCCATCGGCCGTGCCGCGCACGAGAGACGACAGGCCCTGCTCGTGCTCAATGCGCATGAGAGCGAGACGGTCACGGACCATCGCCGAGCACATCATTCCCGAAACCGACACACCCGGAGCCAGTGCGGCCCGCTTGATGATCACTGCTACCGCTCCGCGGCGCCCATAGCCGGGCCTTAGAAACGGTTATATGTTAGCCGCTCGCATCAGTTTCTCCCGGAGTCCTGCCATGCACGCCCCCATTCGTCGAACAATCGCGCTCGCTGTCCCCCTCCTGACCCTCGTCGCCGCGGCCCCGGCGCACGCGCAGTTCACGCTCGAGCGCATCATGAGCAGTCCGTTTCCCTCCGGACTGGTCGCCGCCCCCAACCACGCTAAGGTTGCGTGGGTTCAAAACGCCGCGGGCGTGCGCAACATCTGGGTTGCCGAGGCTTCCGACTATCGAGGGAGGCAGATCACCAGTTACACCGAGGACGACGGGCAGGACGTTTCGAGCCTCCGATTCACGCCCGATGGCGGACGCGTCGTGTTCGTGTACGGCGGCGGCCCGAACCGACAGGGAGAGATTCCCAACCCCACCAGCGATCCCGACGGCGCGGAGCAGAGCCTATGGATCGTTCCCTCCGACGGCGGAGAACCCCGTAAACTCGCCCAGGGCAGCTCGCCGGCGATCGCCCCGCAGGGCGATCGGGTGGCCTTCTTACGGCGAGGCGAAATCTGGTCCGTCTCACTCGACGATGAGGCGGAGGCCCAACAGCTGCTGCGAATTCGCGGGAGGGCCGGCTCGCTCCGGTGGTCGCCCGATGGATCGATGCTGGCCTTCGTCAGCAACCGCGGCGATCACAGCTTCGTCGGCGTGTATCACCCGTCCGAGGAGAGGACACTGTACCTCGATCCCAGCGTCGATCGCGACGGCAATCCCACATGGTCGCCGGATAGCCGCCGTATAGCCTTCACCCGCATTCCCAACAACCGATCGCAGCTGCCGTTCATGCCGCGGCGAAGCGCCCAGCCGTGGTCGATTCGGGTTGCGGACGTGGCCACCGGGAACGGTATGCCGGTGTGGACGGCGGATGAGGGACCTGGCAGCGCGTTCCGAGCCGTGGTTGCGGCCAATCAGCTCATCTGGGGAGACGGCGATCGGCTCGTGTTCCCCTGGGAAAAAGACGGCTGGACACATCTCTATTCGGTGCGCGCGACCGGTGGGATTCCCACGCTACTGACCCCGGGTGCGTTCGAAGTCGAGGACGTCGCGGTAGCGCCCGACCGGCGAGAGATACTCTTCAGCTCGAACCAGAACGACATCGATCGGAGGCACTTGTGGCGTGTGTCGACCGACGGAGGCGGCGCCATCCCGGTCACGACCGGTACCGGCATCGAGTGGGGTCCCGTCTTGACCGTCGACGGCGCCGTGGCGTTTCTCGCCTCCGACGCCCGGCGACCCGCTCACGCCCGTGTCATGCAGGATGCCGGCGCGTCGCGCATGCTCATCGACGATGCGCTGAACGGATTCCCGGTCGACGACCTCGTGGAGCCCCAGCAAGTGATCTTCCCCGGGTCCGACGGCTTACGCATTCACGGCCAGCTTTTTCTTCCCAGTGACCTCCGCCCAGGTGACCGCCGGCCGGCGGTGCTGTTCTTCCATGGCGGCTCGCGCCGCCAGATGTTGCTGGGATGGCATTACCGCGGGTACTACCACAACGCCTACGCCTTGAATCAATACCTGGCGGGTCGCGGCTACGTGGTGCTGTCGGTGAATTATCGCAGCGGCACCGGATACGGGATGGAGTTCCGCGAAGCGCTGAACTACGGCGCCCGTGGAGCGA
>CAYLZR010000386.1:0-2312 GCA_964388145.1 uncultured Gemmatimonadaceae bacterium
ATCATCATGAAGATCGTGACCGACGAGGCGCGGCCGGTGACGGAGTTGCGAAAGTCGGTGCCGCCACATGTCGCGGCCTGCACGGCGAAGGCGTTGGAAAAGCTGCCGGCGGACCGCTTTGCCACCGCGCACGATTTCGCGGTCGCGTTAAGTGTGGCGGTGCCTGAACCGGCCTTGAGCGTCTTGTCGATGGAGAAGACCGTCGACTCCTCGACCCAGATTCCATCGCGTCGTACACCATTTAATGCGGCAGTTCCGTGGATAGTTGCGGGGGCCGCCTCGGTCGTGGCGGTATGGGGTGTCTTGTCCCGTGGCCAGTCTGAGCCGACCCCGCCGATGCAGTTTCGCATGGCTGTGGAAACCATCAACACCACAGGGCGGAGGATGGCCTTCTCGCCCGATGGTTCGCAGTTCGCGTACGCGGGTCCCGGTGAGGCGGGCACATCGCTCTACCTTCGGGTGTTGGAAGACCTGGCGGTGGTGGCGATTCCAGGGACGGAGGGAGGAATCTTTCCCTTCTTTTCGCCGGATAGCCGGTGGCTGGCTTTTGTCACGGATCGCAGGCTCAAGCGATTGTTGCTTCCACGCGGCCTGCCTGAGACGGTCGCAGAGTTACCACCGGATATTCGAGGTGCAAGTTGGGCTGGCAACACGATTGTTGTCTCTGCGGGCGGTTCGTTGTGGAGCGTGGCCGCGGGAGGTGGCGAGCTAAAGCCGATCGCCGCTCCCGATACTGCAGGCGGCGAGCTTGCGTACCGATGGCCGTCGTTGCTCCCAGGCGGAGGCTCCGTGCTCTTCACAGTTTGGACCGGCGATGTTGCAGAGGCTTGGATCGAAGCCCTAACGCTGGGCACGAACGCAAGAGTGCGACTGGTCGATGGAACCGACCCACGTTTCTTGCCATCGGGGCATTTAGTGTTCGGGCGCTCCGGCGGTGCACTCATGGCTGCTCCCTTCGATGCGGACCGCGGCGCGCTGACAGGTGTGGTCATCCCGATTCTTAGTGGCGTGTTGGTCAAGGCGGGAGGAGCAGCGGAGTTCGAGTTCTCGGGTACGGGGTCTCTGCTCTACATGCCGGCGACGGCAGCCGAGCGAAGGCTGGCCGAGGTAGATCGCCGGGGAGCCGTTCGTTTTCTGTCCGACCGGCGGGCCGAGTTCCGGGGGCCGCGGTTCTCGCCGGATGGTGAAAGGGTGGCCGTCGACATACGCGGTCCCACTGGAAATCGGGACATTTGGGTGCTCGACCTGGAGAGTAGTGGGTTCAGTCGCTTGACCTTCGAATCGGACAACATTCTTCCGGCGTGGACGCGTGATGGGGTTAGAATCACGCTCGGCCGTGCGTCGAGTTTGTGGTCGATTCCGGCAGATAGAAGTGACCAAGCGGAGTTAGTGACCAACCGGCCGGGGCTGTCTGAGATCGATGTCCACGTGTGGTCACCGGACGGGCGATACTTGATCTACGTCCGCCAGGGTGAGGATTCAGGCCGCGACCTCTGGGCGTTTTCCGTCGCGGATTCGACGGAGCGACCCCTGTTGGCCTCGGATTTTGGCGAGGGCACGCCAGCGATCTCCCCGGACGGACGGTGGCTTGCCTACACCTCCAACGAGTCGGGTCGTGACGAGGTCTATGTCACGTCCTTTCCCGTCACCGCCGGAAGAGTTCCAGTGTCCACTGACGGTGGTAATTATCCCTTATGGGCGCGAAACAGCAACGAATTGTTCTACCGCAATAGGAATCAGATCGTTGCCGTGACGGTTCAAACGGATCCTACGTTTGCAGTCACGAGAAGGACGGTGTTGTTCGAGACGTCCGCGCTCCCGGGAGCATATTACGATGTCCACCCCGACGGCGATCGGTTCGTGATCGTTCAGGAAGAAACTGAATCGAGTGGTTTGATTCTCGTGCTGAATTGGTTCGAGCAGATCAAGAGCCGGTTTGAGAACCTCAGCCCAAACTGATGTAAACAGCCCATCCCCAATTAGCCGCGACTGTGATGAGATTGTGATGGGAACAAACAACACTAGATGTCACTAGATGTAACAACTCAAGCATCGAACGCGGCCTAAACCCCCAAAGTTGTGTCGTTTAGTGTCATCTAGTTACATCTAGTCCGGCAGGGGCCGCGGATTTAGGATCCTGTGGGGAAACCCTTCCGGGTTGATCATCGCATCGCTTCCGCGATGCTCGATCCACCGGCTCCCCGTCGACGGCTCCGCCGTCTCAGGGTCGCTGCGCGTCGAGTCCCGGCGATCGCACTCTCACCTCCACACACTTCCCCGCCCGGCGGTAAGGCGGTAGGCCGGTACGGCGG
>CAYLZR010000387.1:0-2301 GCA_964388145.1 uncultured Gemmatimonadaceae bacterium
AACGATTGGTTTGGGATGGGCATCGCCGTCGAAGGTGACTTGGCGGTGATCGGCGCGGCGCGGAAGAACCAGAACGCCGGGGCCGCATATGTCTTCCGGCGCCAAGGAAACCAATGGGTCGAGGAGGCCAAGCTCGACGTTGCCGGGCTCGTTGCGAACTCGCAGTTCGGCTCCGCGGTAGCCATCCACGACGGGCTCGCGCTGGTCGGCGCACCCGGCACCGGTCGAATCCCGGCGAGTGTGTACGTGTTTGCGCAAGATCCGGAAACCGGCGAGTGGTCGCAGGACTCTCGTCTGGCGGCGTTCGACGCCGGTCCGGGGAGCTCTTTCGGTACGACCATCACGTCCGACGGCAACGACGTGTGGGTGGGTGCGTCGGGTACGTCTAGGCGCACGGGCGGTGTGTATCGGTTCCGGCGCAGCGCCGATGGCGAGTGGATCGGTTCCAACAAGCTTGCCGTATCCGGGTTAGAGCCGGGCGATCAGTTTGCCGGCACCCTGTCGGTGGCAGGCGATCTGGCGGTCAGTGGCGCAACCGGCGACGACTACGGAATGGGGACGGCGGTCATCATGACGCGCAGCGGAGCCCGCTGGAGCACGGCCGGCAAGGTCTGGGCAGAGGTGGAAGGGCTCGACCCGGTGGTGGGTGAGGAAGTCGAATGCACGGAGGGCGAGGCTGCCGAGTTCGGCTGTAACGAAGTCGACATGGTGTCCTTCTTGCCGGTGGCCTCCATCGGTGGTACCCGCGGTGTGACGACAAACGACCTGTGGGGCTGGACCGATCCGCAAACCGGTCATGAGTACGCGTTGGTCGGGCTGACCAACGCCACCGCGTTCGTGGACGTCACCGATGCGGTGAGTCCGCTATTCCTGGGCACGCTGCCGAAGACGGCCGATTCGCCGGGAAGCAGTTGGCGCGACATCAAGGTCTACAACGATCACGCGTTCATCGTTTCTGACAACGCGGGTGCACATGGGATGCAGGTGTTCGATCTCACACAACTCCGCGACGTGCGCAATGCGCCGGTGACGTTCGCCGAGACGGCGCACTACGACGGCATCTTCAGCGCGCACAATATCGTGATCAATGAAGAGACCGGCTACGCGTTTGCGGTGGGCAGTGGTGGCGGCGGAGAAACGTGCGGCGGTGGGTTGCACATGATCAACATTCAAGATCCGATCAATCCCACGTTTGCCGGCTGTTTTTCCGATCCGACGACGGGCAACGCCAGTACCGGATACTCGCACGATGCACAGTGCGTCGTTTATAACGGCCCCGATGACGACTACCGTGGCAAGGAAATCTGCTTCGGATCCAACGAGACCGCGCTCAGCATTGCCGACGTGAGCGACAAGGACAATCCGGTTGCGGTGAGCCATGCGACGTATCCCAACGTGGCGTATTCGCATCAGGGCTGGCTGACCGACGATCACCGATATTTCTATATGAATGATGAGGGAGACGAGATGAGCGGCGTCGTCGAAGGGACGCGGACGTTGATTTGGGACGTCGAGGACCTGGATGACCCGATTCTCTTGAGTGAGTACATCTCCGATAATCAGTCGATCGATCACAACCTCTACATCCGCGGCAACCTGATGTACCAGTCGAACTATGTCAGCGGTCTGCGCATATTCGACATCAGCGATCCGGCGAATCCGGTTCCGGTGGGGTACTTCGACACGGTGCCGTGGACCGAGGACACCCCGACCTTGGACGGCTCGTGGAGCAACTATCCGTTCTTCGAGAGCGGCACGATCATTGTGACCAGCGGGTCGGAGGGGTTGTTCATGTTGCGGAAGCGGCGTCCGGGAGTTTCCTGAGTCGACAGTAGGGAATATCCAATATCCAATATCCAATACTGAATATTCAATGTTGGATATTGGATATTGGATATTCAGTATTCTGTCACCGCCCTACGCCAAACACCACCGACACCCCCAGGTTCAACAAGCTCAACAGCACGCTGCCAAGTAGGGCCGGACGAAACCCCTTGATATCGAAGCCCTTCACGATAGCGGCCGCGAGCTTCAGCATCGCCGCGTTGATCACGATCAAGAACAAGCCGAGCGTGACGATGGTGAAGGGAAGCGTAAAGAAGACCAGTACCGGCCTCACGATCCCGTTGGCCAGGCCCAGCACCAACGCGCTCCACAGCGCGATCTTCCCGCTCTGAATCGCGAACCCTTTTACCCAATGGGCGACGAGTAACAGCAGGCCGGCGGTGACGACGACGTGCAGCAAGAACTCCATAAGGTCTCCCTTCTTCAATATTGAATATCCAATATAGAATATCGAAT
>CAYLZR010000388.1:0-2283 GCA_964388145.1 uncultured Gemmatimonadaceae bacterium
CGCACCCGGAGTTGAATACCGTCGAGCACTGGTGGTTCGGTGTGTCGCCCGAAGGCATCGGGACCTTCGGTATGATGATCAACTTTGTGGTCGCGATCGGCGTCTCAGCCTTCACCCCGCCGCCGCCGCAGGAGGTGCAGGACTTAGTGGAAGAGATTCGGGTGCCGAGTGGAGCTGGGCCGGGACACGAGGTAGCGGCTTGAGGGCGCAATTCGAGAGTACAAATGCTCAGCAGAAGGCCGGAGCCGCAAAGAGCACTGTGTCGTACGAGTTAGCACTGCTTCAGCGGATGTTCAATCTGCGCGGTTGCCAGGTAGCGGTCGTCTAGTGCGGGTGTCACCGCCCGATTCCCGATGTCAATGCAATGTCGTCGAACCAAGCTGTGGCTATTGAGTTAGTGTTGTCGGTATCTACCATGATGGCCACCGCCGAGATCGTCTCGGGTGGTTTTCCAAAGATCCGCCAGTGGTCCACGACCAAGTCCCGTTGCTCAGCAACCCATTCGCCGACGCGCTGGCTTCCGCTTTCAACAACGATCGTTCCGACACGGCCGAAATACGGGTTCGGGTATGCGGCGCCGACAGATTCACTGGCAGCCCACACGTAGCAAATGGCCTCCGCGTCGGGGCCAAACCCCTCGGGATCGAAAACAACGAAGAGGCGTGCGGCGTAATCATCGCCGCTCTTCTCTCGTTCCCGCTTATTGCCTGAAATGGTATTTTCTATTCTCCAACGCCATGAGATCGTTCCGGCCTCGGCCGGGACGAGGTCCAAAGCACGCAACAATATCGAGGCCGACCTGTCAGATCTTCCGACCAGAACCGCACCGCGTCCCTCTTGCACTACTTCGTAGCGGGTGGATCTGTTGGCCAGTTTTCTTTCCATCCACTGGCGGCTCAAGCCTTGTTCGAAATCCTCCGAAAACACCGGAGTTGATTGCTGTGAATGCAGCAAGGGGATCGTGCCCGAAGAGGAAGAGCCGATGAACCCCAGAAGAAGGAAGATCTTACCTAGCCGCAGCGGGAGGCGACTCTTCAGGTTCACAACGTCTTGCACACGCATGCGTTCAGATTCCTCTCGCTTCCCTTTGCCCTACGTCCGTCGCCGTGGGGCGACACGATAGGAATTTGCCTTGCTCTACCCCGAGGACCGCCCTTGGTACTGGAGGCGTCCAGCCAGTGGGATGAGGGTATCCGGCTTTAGCTGGGCACATTCTTGGGCACATACGCCCGCAGCCAGACTCAACCACACGGGGTCAGACGCAAAAGGGTCCGCTGTTTTTCTCAGGAATGACGGCCAGATAGAGCCAGACGCAACCACACGCAGAAGACTGGTGAGAACTTGAAAACCGCCGTGCGCGAGCACATCGGGGTTGATTATCGCACCGCTGCGCGCTGCTCAATCCGCTCACTTCGGGTCGCTCGCATTCGCGAGCTCGCTCAGTTCGCGTCGAATCCCTCCCTCTCCGTTGTCCTTCAACAACTTACAACAACGTCACAGGCCCTCTACGCTGAGGCGGCGTCTGCCGTCGAATCAGGAAAGATCACGTCAGCAACCTGACACCTCGCTCTTCAAGAAGGCGACGATCTTCCAGATGTCCTCGTCGCCGTCCGGCAGCTTGCCAGCGAAGCCGACCATGCGCGAATTGGGGACGCCGTTGGCGATCGTGTTGTAGATGTCCTGGTTGGACCCGCCGCGGATCCACCCGCAATCGAAAAGGTTGGGGGCGTCGCCGATCTCGATTCCCACACCATGGCAGTACCCGCTGCACGTGCCTACGAAGACCAACTCTCCCCTCATCAAGGCCTCCGGGTCCGTTTGGTAGCGGCTGGCGGGGTCAGGCCCAGCGCAGCTCTCGATGGAAAGAAGGACCACCAACGACCGCAGAACCCAGGCGGTGGCCCGGACGTGGCGGGTCACCCGGCGAGGCCTCCGCACGCCTGTCCCAACCAAACCAGTCGGTGCGAGAGCAAACCTAGGGGAGTTCAAATACGAACAGACGTCCCCCTTCGGGCAACTCGGGTGCGCCCGTTAAGGCTACGAATGTCCCGTTGCCCGCCCCGATCGCAACGAAGACGCGCCCATCGACCTCGTACGCGATGGGCTGACTGCGCACGCCCGCCCCCAGCCAGTAACGCCACAGCTCTTCACCAGTCGCTGCATCGAGAGCGAGCGCGAAACCCGACTGGTTGCCAGTGAAGACGACGCCACCCTCGGTGCTGAGCGCGCCACCCATCATCGGGAAGGGGTCCTCATAGCGCCACCGGATCTCACCCGTTGAAA
>CAYLZR010000389.1:0-2262 GCA_964388145.1 uncultured Gemmatimonadaceae bacterium
GTCCGATCGTCGGTCCGTTCATGCTGATCACTCACTGAAGAACGCGAGATTGGTCCGTCTGGTAACGGACAATAAGGTCCGTATCTCGGTACGGGGTCAAGGTGCCCATCCGGCGGTCCTATCCGTCTCGAGAGATTCCGAGCCGGCGCAGGGTCTTCTGGAGGCTCTGCCGATGCATGCCCAGCGTTCTGGCCGTGGCGGAAATGTTGCCGCCGTGGCGCTCCAAAGCCGCGGACAGGAACGCGCGTTCGAAGCTCTCCAGGGCTCGTGACCGGGCCTCGGTAAAGGGAAGCTCTGCGATCGCGGCGTCGGTCGGACCGATACTCGAATCGCCACCGATCACCTGCGCCGGCAGGTGGTGCGTCTCAACGATGTCACCCTCTCCTAGCACTACCGCTCGTTCCATAACGTTCCGGAGTTCCCGGACGTTCCCGGGCCAATCGTACGCCAGCAATGCACGGCGCGCTCCCTCACTAAGGCCGCGGATCGCACGTTTGTGCGCTGCCGAAAATTGGGCCAGGAATTCGGACGCGAGGATCGGTATGTCCTCCCGCCGCTCACGCAGGGGTGGCAGTTCGATGGTGACGACCTGCAACCGGTAGAGGAGGTCCTCACGAAATCGGCCTTCGCTGATGAGCGAGTCGAGCCGGCGGTTGGTTGCGGCGATGACCCGGACGTCAACGGGAGTCGGCGTGTTGGCGCCGACCCGAACCACCACTCGCTCCTCCAGCGCCCGAAGCAGTTTGGCCTGGGCCGGCTGGGCAAGATCTCCGATCTCGTCCAAGAACAGCGTCCCTTTATGAGCAGCTTCGAAGAGGCCGTCCCGGTCACGATCGGCACCAGTGAAGGACCCACGCAGGTGACCAAACAGCTCGCTCTCGATCAATTCGCTCGGCAGGGCCGAGCAGTTGAGTGCAACGAAGGATCCAGACGCACGCGAACTCTCGGCGTGCAGCGCGCGGGCGACGAGCTCCTTTCCCGTTCCGCTTTCCCCCGTGACGAGTACGGTTGCATCGGTCGGGCCGGCGGTGCGAATCACACGGTACACTTCGCGCATCGCCGGGGCATCTCCGATGATGCCGCGGAATTCGCCGGCCAGTTCTTCTCGGAGGCGACGATTCTCGCTACGTAAGGTCAACATCTCTCGAGCCCGCTGTACGACCGCACGTATCTCGTCGTTGTCGAACGGTTTCGGCACGTAATGGAACGCGCCCATCTGGAGCGCCTGGACGGCGGTGCGTTCATCGCCGTATGCGGTCATGAGGATGAACAGCGCATGCGGGTGGTCGCGGCGGACGTGCTCGAGCAGTTCCAAGCCATCCATGGCAGGCATGCGCAGATCCGAGATCACCAGGTCGACGTCTTGCTCCGACAAGATGGTGAGAGCAGCCGGAGCGTGCTCTGCCTCGGTGACTTCGTTCCCCGCATCGGCCAGGAGTTCGCGCAGTGAATAGCGGATTGCCGCCTCGTCGTCGACGACCAGGATTTTCACGACGTGATCCGCAGGCAGAACTCCGCGCCCCCCGTTGGACTGTCGCCTACCGAAACACGCCACCCCTGTTCGCGAGCCAAACGCCGGACGACCGCCAGCCCCAGGCCGCTGCCGCCGCTGGTCGTATGGAAAGGCTCGAACACTTGATCTCGCTCGTCATACGGGATCCCGGGCCCGCTGTCACGGACCAGTATGTCCACGCTGTCACCGTTGCGGTCCGCGAGGAGGCCGACGCGACCTCCGTCCGGTGTGTGATGGAGGGCGTTGAGCAGCAAGTTCAACAGCGCTTGGGACAAGGCGTCGCGCGATGCGACCACGGTGATGTCGCTGGCATCGACTTCAATGATCATGCCTGCGTCCTCGGCCCGCTTCGTCATGAGCAGGGCCAAGTCCGCGAACAGTGGTGCCAACTCGGTAGGGGTTTTCTCGGTACTCTGGTTCGCGGTTCCCTTGGTCAAGTTCAGAAGACTCGTGACGATGTCTTCCACTCGCTGCGTTTCATCCAGGATCACCCGAGCGTAGCTTCTGCGCTTTGCTTCATCCACCGTATCGTCGGCCAGCCGCTGTGCCAACGAACGGACACCCGTCAGGGGGTTTCTGATCTCGTGGGCTACCGACGCGGCCAACTCACCGACCACCGCGAGCCGCTCTGCTTCGGCGGCTCGTGCCGCGATGTCTCCGCGTCGAGCCGAGGTAACCTCCACATCGTAGAACCGGAAGTGGATCACTCCGAGAAAGACAAGGAACTGGAGCACGACGCTCGACAGCGG
>CAYLZR010000390.1:0-2253 GCA_964388145.1 uncultured Gemmatimonadaceae bacterium
GGTGCGGACGGCGGTCCACGTGACCGTGACCGGACGGATCGCCCTGGTCGAAGTCGAAGAGTGGTTTCGCAATGACGGCGGGATACTGGGAGAGGGCGACTATGTGTACCCCCTCCCGGGCGAGGCCGTATTCAGCAACTTCTCGCTGTTCCAGGGAGATCAGGAGCTGCGCGGCGAGACCATGAATGCCGACGAGGCGCGAGCGATCTACGAGGAAATCGTGCGGAAAAAGCGTGACCCGGCGCTCATCGAGCTGGTCGGTCACGGGATGATTCGCGCTCGCGTGTTTCCGATCAACCCCGGCGAAACCCGCAAAATCACGCTGCGCTATACCCAGGTGATGAATCGGGCCGGAGATGCACTGCAGTTTCGCTACACCGCCGGCTCGCGCCGGTCGGAGAGGCCGGTGCCATTACAGGACGGCGTGCCCGTTCGCCGCACAGCCGACTCGGCTCCCCTTTCCTTTCTATTGACCGCAGAGGACGGCGACGCATTTCGCGATCCGTTCTCGCCCACGCATCGGGTTCGAGTGGATCGAGAGGACGGCACCCTGCGCGTGCGACCCGAGACCGACCTCACCGGCAACTTCGCGCTCTTTCTTCCGTTGGCGCGCGGCCTGGTCGGTATGACGGTCGTGATGCACAAGCCGTCCAGCGAACCTGGATACTTCATGTTGACACTGTCTCCCGGAAACCCGGAGGGCGGGGGCGGGGGCGGGGGCGGGGGCGGGATCGAGCCACGCGATATCACCGTCGTGGTTGATGTGTCCGGATCGATGTCCGGCGAAAAGTTAGAGCAAAGCAAAGCGGCCATACGGCAAGTCCTCGGTTCGCTCGACGAACGGGATCGTTTCCGACTGATCGCCTTTAGCAACATGGTTCGAAGTCAGAGTGAGGGATGGGTACGGGCCTCGCGTCGCAACCTCCGAGAGGCGCGGCGTTGGGTGGACGGATTACAAGCCAACGGTGGCACCAACATCGCCGGTGCGCTCGAAGAAGCGTTCCGGCTCGAGAGTCCCACCAGGCGACTCCCTATCGTCCTGTTCTTGACCGACGGTATTCCCTCGGTCGGAGAGCAAAATCCCGAGCGGATTGCGCAGCAGGCCGAGTCCGCACGGGGCCGCGCGCGGGTGTTCGCGTTCGGTGTGGGATATGACGTCAACACGTATCTGCTGGACCGGCTCTCAGCCGCCGGCCGCGGTGCGACCGAATACGTCGAACCCGCCGAAGACGTGGAACAGGCGGTGGGCATGTTGACGGCAAAGATTCAGCACCCGGTCCTCACCGATCTGGAGTTGGATAATGCACCGGTGCAGTTGACGGAGATCCACCCCATTCAGCTTCCCGACCTTTTCTCAGGTGAAGAGCTGATCGTGTTCGGCCGCTACCAGGCCGTGGGCCGTCACCGCACCGGCGCACTCTCGATGCACGGCCAGCGCTCCGGACGAACGGAGCGTTTCTCGACAGACGTCTCTTTCCCGTCCCATGAACTGGGTAACGATTTCATTCCGCGTCTGTGGGCATCGCGCAAGCTTGGACATCTGGCCCGACAGATTCGCATCGAGGGCCACAGCGCCGACCTCGAGCGGGAGATTCGTGAGACCGCGTTGCGGTATGGCCTGTTGAGTGAGTACACGTCTTACCTGGTGCTCGAACCCGGGATGATGGTGTCTCGAGACACCCGCCTCCAGCAACCAGCCAATTCCGTAATGGCCATCCCTGTAGCCCAGCGCGCGTCCGGAGCGGCGTCTGCTGTCGCCGGGACCGTTGGGCGCCAGGCCGTGCAGGCGGCCGAAAAGAGCCGTGCGCGCCGTGAGATTGCTTTGGAAGCAGATCTGAACGAAATGGAGGATCGGGCGGCTTTGGCGGACTCCGACGAGAACGTCAAAGTGTCGGCCGGGCGGATGTTCGTACTGCGGGACAGTGTGTGGACCGACGTCACGCATCACGACTCGTTGCCGGTCGTCGAGATCGAGTTGTACAGCTCCACATATTTCGGGTTGCTACGGGCACTGCCGGAGCTGGAACACTGGTTCAAGACCTTCGAGAATGTGCTCATCGCCGGCACGAAGACGAGCATCAAGACGGTGTCGAGCGGCGCAACCGCTTTAGAAGGCCGAGCACTCGAACGGCTGGTGCGCGAGTTCAGAGGACGCTAGACTAGCTTCGTGGCTGTCGATTGGGCTGACGTGTACCGTAACACGTATCAAGACCTGGTTCGCTTCCTGCACCGCATGGTGTGGGATGCGGACCG
>CAYLZR010000391.1:0-2245 GCA_964388145.1 uncultured Gemmatimonadaceae bacterium
CGTGCGCGGAGAGCTGCCGGATCCGGGCGAGCGCCCACTCGGCCAACTCGGGCGGTGTCTCGTCACCGGTCTCGTACGGTGATAACAACCCTTCCGCGATCATGTAGTCCTGGCGAATCCGGCGCGATCCCAGGGTCACGACACCTTTGATGATCTCTCCGGTGCGTGGATCGGTGACCGAACCGCCCGAGCTCCAGCCTCGCGTGGAGCGATGGACCCAGTTGATGACGTTGTAGCGAATGTCCAACGAACTCGCGCCCTCCGGCAATAGCACGACCCGGAACGCGTCTCGATAACCCGCTGCCTCGAACGCCTGATTCCACCAAACGGCGCCCTCCAGGAGCGCCGACCGGACCGGCTCGGGCGTACCGCGGTCCAAATAATAGACGATAGGCTTCACCGCGTCGCTCACGCGAGCAGACGGGTTCACCTTTTCGAGTCGGTGCCGCCGGATGAAACGCTTGGTCATGGGCGTGCCCAGCGGAGTGGCGTAATCCTCGTACCTCAGCGCGCCATAACCGGACCGCGGGTCGTGTTTGCGTGGTGTGTAGTTGTCGTCGGGCAGCTCGACGAACGAATGATGCACGCGTAGGCTCGCTGCCTCTCCCGAAGCTGCAACACTCGCGACACCTTCGAACGCTCCACCGCCTCCGCCAAATCCGCCGAAACCACCACCACCTCCGCCACCGGGTTGTCGCACGAACGTCAGCTCGACTTCCATCTCGGTGTTCTTTGGAAATCCCATCGTCATCGGCATGTAGATGGCACTTCGGCTGGCATCCAGTCGGTACGATCCGGGCCGCAATCGCGCCGAGATGTTGCTGGGATCGCGAATCAGAAAGCCGGTAAGGTCAACCAGCGCCCGGCCGCCGGTTTCCGCAGCCGCGGTGAATCCCCAAAGAATAGACCTGGCGAACGCATCGGTAACCGCCTTGACCTCGGCGGCGTTGTCGCTCGCCGCGCGGAATCGATAGTTCGGTTGCACCATGAGGATCTTGCGGCCGACCCGCTCGAACTCCACGATGCGCGACCCGGACATTCGCCCACGGTCGAGACCGATATCGTTTGATCCCAATCCCGCGGCGAGTCCGTTCAGGTGCAACACCTCGGTGTCGAACCTGGAGATCTCCATCCAGAGCTGCCCCGCATCGTCGTCCCAATACAGAGGAAAGAAACCATCGATTCTTTGCATGCCCGCCGTCTTGTCTTCGATCGACGGAAGCGGGCCGGCGGTTCCGGTCTGACGCTCCTGGGCACGGGTGGGCGCGGTCCAAACAGCGATCGCGAGGGTGACGATTGCGGCCATCGTCCCGAATCGGCTGACCGCTGAGTCGACGAACTTCGTGTACATCGAGACCTCCTTGGCGCATTGGGCGCGTTTCGGTTCCAATCGTTTGATCCTTCGGGCGTTGCTGAGCAGTTGGGTTTTGCAACCTAGGGCCGTGCTGCGACTTATGGGTCGGATCTAGGCCGCAATAACCTCTCGTTCCTACCGTCGTTCCGTCGCCGCGCCTGACTCCCGCAACACGTATTTCCTCAACATCCTCGGACCCACCTCGGCCCCGTAAATGTTCCCCGCGGCATCCGCCGCAACACCCTCGGCTGCACTCGTGCCGGAGTTGTCGGGGTCGGTCTCGGGGTCCGGGATGAAAGCCGTCACCCACCCGTCGCGCGCGCTTCCGATGTAGATGCCCCGTCTCCAGCCCGGATTGCGCCGAGTGTTCGACTCCGAGTCGGCCGCGTACAAAACGTCGGTGGCGTCGATGAACAGTCCACTCGGCCGGCCGAATTGGGTCCAGGTCGCAAGGTGAGTTCCGTCTTGATCGAAGATCTGAATCCGGCTGTTGGCCCGATCGCCAACGAACAACCGGCCCTGGGAATCCATGGCAAGCGCGTGTGGGTCGCGGAACTCACCATTCTCCGAGCCCGCGCCTCCCCACTCCTTGATGTATGTTCCGTCGCTCGAGAACTTGACGATGCGATTGTTGCCACCGGCACCGTGTCCGTCCGCGACGAAAATGTCACCGTTCGGTGCCACGAGCACATCGGAGGGTTGCCTGAACGTGTCCGGGCCGTCTCCGGCCACTCCTTTTTTCCCCAACGTCATGAGCAGCTCGCCGGTCGGACTGAACTTGAGGATCTCGTGTCCCCTTCCCTCGGGTTGCCGTCCAAAGCCCACCGCGTCAGCCACCCACACGTTTCCTTCTCGGTCCACGTGCATCCCGTGAGGCCACAGGATCATCCC
>CAYLZR010000392.1:0-2229 GCA_964388145.1 uncultured Gemmatimonadaceae bacterium
GAATTCGCCGAGGAATTGTTTGTCGGTCATATGTCTACATTGCAGGTCTAATGATGTTTGCAATGTAGGCCAAATGGAGGCGAAACGCAACGGGGGGAGGCGGAACATGAGTCGGACAGACGGACGTATGAGTTTCTTACAAAAAAACTGTCCGACCGTCCGTCTGTCAGACTGTCAGACTATTTATCGCGTGCTAGATATAACGTCGGCTTTCTTCTCGTCCTTCTTGGGCCGTTCCCAAGGCGTCCATTCAACGCCGCGGACGTACTTCTGAATCCAGCGAATCTCCTCGACGTCTCGCGTGCGTTGGTGGCGCGGCTCGCGGAAGCCGTGCGGTTCCCGAGGGAATTTGATGTATCGCGCCGTCTTGCCCTGATCGCGAATAGCGGTGAAGAACATCATGCTCTGTGGCTCGGTGTCGGTCCGATCGTTGATACCGTGCATCAGGAGCGTTGGTGTGGTGACGTTGGCGACGTGGGTCAGGGGAGACTTCTGGCGCCACTCATCGGGGTTGTCCCACGGCGTGCCGCCGATGTACCAGAGGTGCACGTCGTGATTGAAACCCGGTGCATACTCGGAGGCCCAGTCGGACACCATGGCGCCGAGCGACGCTCCCTTGAACCGGTCGGTTTGCGTAATGGTCCAGCCGCCGAGGATCCCCCCGTAGCTCCAGCCGCGGATACCCAACTGGCTTGGGTCGGCGTACCCGGCTTCGACAACGTGATTCACGCCGGTCATGAGGTCCTGATAGTCGCCGCCGCCGATGTCCTGGTAATTGCCCTGAAGAAACTCGTCGCCGTAGCCGCTGCTGCCGCGCACGTTGGGCAGGAGTTGCGCGTACCCGAGGCCGGACCACACGTGATAGCTGCTGCGAAAGGAATTCGTGAACGCGCCCGCCGGCCCGCCGTGGACGTGCAACAGCAGCGGCAGCCGTGTTCCGCTTTGGTAGTTCGCCGGGAGCAAGAGGATTCCCTCGATTTCCAGTCCGTCAGAACTGTGCCACTTGATGATTTCACTTTCGGCCAGCAAGAGATCCGTTTCGATCGACGGATTCGCCCGGGTCAGGCGAGTCGGGTTCCCATCCGCGATGGACGAGGCATACAGATCGGATGGTGTGTCGAAGTCATGAAACGAATACACCATCTTGGTCCGATCTCTTGAGAATGACGCGACGCTCAACGATCCCTCCAGGTTGGTGAGCTGCTCCACCTCTCCCGACCCAACGTCCAGTTGGAAAAGATTCGAGTTTGTGCCCTGGCGCGCGCCAAACAGGATCTTGCGGCCGTCGGGGGTCCATGCAAAGCGAGATATCGAGCCGCTGAACGCCCCCGAGAGAAGACGGTGCTCCTTGGTGTCGGCGTTCATCATCCAGATTTTGTTTGCCTTTTGTTCCCACTCGGTGTCGCTCACCGCGCGATACGCGAAGTGCACGCCATCGGGTGCCCACACAGGTCCGTTTTCAGGCGCGCGGTTGTTCGTGAGCTTTTCGGTGGAGTTGTCGTCGAGGTCGAGAAGAAAGATCTCGCCAAGGTATTGTTGATTGCGGAGGTTCTCGGTACGGGCGGTGTAAAGAATACGTTGGCCGTTCGGAGAGACGGAGAAGCCGCCGATCCGGAACTCTTCTTCGGTGATCCGCTTTTCCTCTTTTTCATCGAGGTCGAAGACCCAGAGGTTGCTCCACCGTGCTTCGCGCTGCCCGTTCGGTCCTTCATCGACGAAGATCGCGTCGTTGCCGTTCTTGTGTTCCTTTTCTTCTTCCTCGTCGCGTGCCTCGTCGGCTACGAAGAAAATCGTCCGGGCGTCCTCCGACCACTGATACGACCCCACGCTCGTCTTGTGTTTGGTGAGTTGCACCGCCTCTCCGCCACTGGTCCGCATGAGGAAGAGCTGCTGTTTGTCCTCGACCTCGCGGCGAAATGAGAGATACGTGCCGTCCGGCGAGAACTGAAACGCGCTACCGCCGTCTTTGCCGATGAACTGGAAAGCGTCACCGCCGGCCGCCGGAATCATGTAGTACTTGGTCTCGCGTTTGTTCTCGTCCCAGTTGAGCTCCGATCGCGAGTAGAAGACCCACTCCCCATCGGGAGACATGATGGCGCCACCCACGTTGACCATGTCGAGACCGTCGTCGGTCGTCATGGCGCGCCGTTCCTGGGCCAGGGCCGGGGCGGCTGCAAGCGAAGTCAAAACGGCGGACAGTAGCACGGATTTCATGATCGTTGTCCTCAT
>CAYLZR010000393.1:0-2226 GCA_964388145.1 uncultured Gemmatimonadaceae bacterium
ACGGTATGAGCCGATCCAGCAGACGGACGAAGATGCGCTGACGCAAGCGATCATCTCCCTGGCCAGTGAGTACGGCCGCTACGGGTATCGGCGGATCACGGCGCTGCTGCGGAGAACGGGTTGGCAGGTGGGAAAGGATCGGGTGCAGCGCATCTGGCGTCGCGAGGGGCTGAAAGTGCCGCAAAAACAGCGGCCACGAGGGCGGTTGTGGCTGAACGACGGGTCCTGTGTGCGGCTGCGCCCGGAACACCCCAACCACTTGTTGCCGGTCTACTACACCCTACCTACTGGAGGAACGCGGAGACCGGAACCGGATGGGCGCTAAAGTCCGACAACATGACGCCTGGCGGGAGCGCAACTCACACAGAGTTAAGGTAGTGGTGCACGTACATGACCGCCATCGATCCCTCGCCCACTGCCGACGCAACCCTCTTAACCGAGCCGTGGCGAACGTCGCCCGCCACGAAGACACCCGGGAGGCTCGTCTCGAGCATGAACGGGGTGCGGTCTTGCTGCCAGTGTGACACCCCGGCACGATTCCTGGACGTATCTGGCCCCGAGAGGATGAAGCCGTGCGGGTCGCGCGCAACCGAGTCGCCGAGCCAATCCGTATGCGGCACGGCGCCGATGAACACGAAGAGTGCGCCTGCCTGCACCGTTTCCGTGGCCCGACCGCCGTCGCGTGCCAATACGAGCTTTTCAAGTTGCTCCGAACCCACAGCCTCCTGTATTTCCGAATTCGTCCACACCCGGATGTTGTCCGTGGCGCCAATCTGGTCAACCAGGTAATGGGACATACTGCTGGAGAGTGATTCGCGGCGGACGAGCATGGTGACGGTCTTGGCGAATCGGGAGAAATACATCGCGGCCTGTCCTGCTGAATTCGCACCGCCAACAATGTAGACGTCCTGAGCTCGCACCGATCCACCTTCGCACATGGCGGCGCCATAGTAGACGCCAGCTCCAGTGAGCCGTTCGATCCCCTTGGCTTGAAGCTGGCGATAGGAGACGCCTGTCGCGATGAGCAGCGCCCGGCAATTCAGCTCGCTCTCATCCCCCAGCTTCACCGTTCGAGACGGCCCCTCCGCAACGAGCCCGACGACCTCTTGCGCCGCCAGGATTTCGACTCCGAACCGCCGGGCCTGGTTCATCGCTCTCCTGGCAAGCTCACTACCCGATACACCTCCCGGGAAGCCAAGGTAGTTCTCGATGCGTGAACTCATCCCCGCCTGACCTCCGGGGGCATGCTTTTCAACCACGAGGGTCCGTAGGCCCTCCGAGGCGCCATAAACCGCCGCTGCCAGCCCCGCCGGACCGGCGCCGACAACGACGAGGTCGTAGAAGGGCTTGTCGGCAGTGATCTGAAGCCCTACCCGTTCAGCGATCACGCGGTTTTCGGGCTTCCGGAGAGTGGACCCGTCTGGAAAGAACAGGCACGGCAACTCCGAATTCGTCATCCCCGACGCTTCGATAAGTCGTTTGGCCTCTTCGCTCTCCTCGATGTCGAGCCACAGGTAGGGGATGTTGTTACGCGCGAGGAAATCTTTGACCTGATGCGAGGCGAGAGCCCACTGGTTGCCGACGACGCGGATCCCTTCGAAGGGGGGCCGGTAGGTCGATCGCCAGTCGTCGAGCAGGTCGGTGAGTACCGGGTAGAGCTTCTCTTCCGGAGGATCCCACGGTTTGAGGAGATAGTAGTCAATCTGTACCTTGTTAATGGCCCTGATGGCGGCGTCCGTGTCCGCGTAGGCCGTGAGGAGCACTCGTTTTGCCCCCGGAAAAAGCTCCATCGCTTTTTCAAGGAACTCTACACCCGTCATTTTCGGCATCTGCTGGTCGACGAGAAAGAGCGCGGACGATTCTCCTCGCCGCTTCAGCTCCCGCAGTAGCTCCAAGGCTGCCTCGCCTGAATCGGCGAGCGCTACCCGGTACTCGGCCCCGAATTCTCTCCTGAGGTCGCCTTTGATAACTCCCAGTACGTTGGTGTCGTCGTCCAGTGTCAGGATGACGGGTTTAGCCATTCTTCATCTCCCACCAATCATCGAACTGCAGACCCGAGCCGGAATTCACTGAGGGCGGAAACCGGTTCTTCCCGCCTTCAGGCTCCCGCATTACGTGTACTTTCTACCGGTACGCGAACCCGGAAAACCGTTTCGCCCGGCCGGGAGCGGAAATCGATCTGCCAACCGGCCCGCGCAGAAACGATTCGGCGGACCACGTCCAATC
>CAYLZR010000394.1:0-2225 GCA_964388145.1 uncultured Gemmatimonadaceae bacterium
CCGAGCATTGGCCCCTGCGATGACCAAGTTGGATCAATTCGAGAGTGTCTTTCGAGCCGCCTCGAAGGCGGTGTTCGAGTACGAGCGCATTGCGGTCAACTCGGTGCTGGTCATGACCGATCAGGAGGGAGACGTGGCCGCTCGAACCGGGGAGCAGGTCGCGACGTTCCTGCGGGTACTGGACGGCGCGGATTTTCGGGTCGTCAGCGGCAGTGAGTTCGGCACGGTACCAGCGCTGCTGGGCCTCATCGAGCACCATCGGCCGGACCTGATCTGCACCTACCGCCACCTGCACAGCGAGAGCTGGAGATGGCCGTACACGCTCGGTGAGTACGTGGATGTGCTGACCCAGGTGACCACAACGCCGGTTGTGGTGTTACCGCACCCCGAGTCGATGCGGGCGTCCGATCACGCCGTTCAGCACACCGGTGTCGTCATGGCCATGACCGATCATCTGACCGGTGATGCGCGGCTCGTCAACTATGCAGTGCGACTCACCGAACCGCGGGGGAAACTGTTCCTCACGCACATCGAGGACCAGGCGACATTCGAGCGGTACGTGGACACGATCTCCCGGATTCCGTCCATCGAAACCGACGACGCCCGTAGGGAAATCTTGGGGCGCCTTCTCACCGAGCCCGAAGACTACATACGATCGTGCCGGACGGTGCTGGAGGAAGAAGGACTCGACCTCGACGTGGTGAGCATCGTTTGCCTGGGCCAGCACATTCGGGAGTATCAGACGCTGATCGAAGAACACCAGGTCGACCTTCTCGTGTTCAACACCAAGGACGAGGGGCAGCTGGCCATGCACGGGCTCGGGTATCCGCTGGCCATCGAACTGCGCCAGATCCCTCTCCTCATGCTCTGATCGATGACGTCCGCAATGGCGCCCACGGCGTTCCCAGGCCTGCAGGAAACCGCCGCTCCGCACGAAGTATCTCTGGGTGTGACGCTGTTCTTCGCCGTCATCCTGGCCGGCCTCATCCTCTGTCTCGCTCTCGAGGAAAAGCTCCACGCGAAGAAATCCTTGATCGTCGGGCTCTTCGGCGTCGTGTCCTTGTTTCTGGGGACGGTGCTGCTGCCGCTACCATTCGGCCCCTACGACATCGGCGGTCACTCCATCGACATTCCGGTTTATATCCCCGCCATCGACTGGGGGGTGATCGCGCTAATCCTTGGAGCCAGTCTCTTCGTCGATGTAACCTCGCGGTCGGGGTTGTTCACCTGGATCGCCATCAGCCTCACCAAGGTGTCGGGTGGAGATCCGTTGCGGCTCCTATGGTTCTACGGACTGATGACCGTCACGTTCTCCGCGGTGCTGAACAACGTGACGGCCATGATCATCGTGGGATCGCTCAGCGCGGTATCGCTCGGGAAGCTCGGCCGATCGGACAAGTTGCTGGGGTTCCTCCTCATCGAGGGGTTGCTCACCAACGTCGGTGGCCTCCTGACCCTCATCAGCTCGGTGCCCAATATCATCGTGGGCACCGCGGCAGGCATCAGCTTTATGGCGTTCTTCGTCAAGGCGAGTCCGTTCGTCGCGGTGGCGACGGTCGTGACGTTGCTGCTCGGAGCGAAGCTCTTTCGGATCGAGAGTCTCAGCACGGACCAAGAACGATCCGAGGCGGCGCGGCTCGTTGAGGGCTTCGACGAGAACGACGGGATCGAGAGCCGTGCGTTCTTCTGGTTCGGTGCGGTGATGCTGTTCTTGTTCATTGTGGCGATTGCGACGGCGTCGATTACGCCGTATGTGGACGATCTCGGCATGGGGTTTGTCGCGCTGACGTTCGCGCTGGTCATGCTGATCCGGTACAAGCACGAGGTGGACACGTTTTACCGCACCATCGATTGGGATCTGTTGGGATTCTTCGCGGGCCTGTTTGTCGTTATCAGCGTGATGGAGCACGCCGGGGTGCTGGCCTTGATCGGCCGCGGACTGGAGCCGGTGATCAATCTGGGGCCGACGATGGGAACCGGCGCGGTGTTGGTGGCCGCCGCGGGATTCAGCGCCGTGACGGACAACATTCCTCTTGCAGCCATGCTGTCGAAGATCGTCGCCGACATTCCGGTGGCGGGTGGCGGCGTTCGCACGGCTGCGGATCCCCTGTGGTGGGCGGTGATCTTCGGGGCCAACCTCGGCGGCAACCTCACACCGATCGGTTCGGCATCGACGTTGGTGGCCGTCACGATCATCCACAAACACAACCTGAAGCTGTCGTTCG
>CAYLZR010000395.1:0-2222 GCA_964388145.1 uncultured Gemmatimonadaceae bacterium
GAAAGCGTCTCTCGCACGCGGTCCGCTTCAAACCCCACCACAACGATCACAGGGTCGAGCCCGGCTTCGATCGCCCGCTGGACGGCGCGCCTGAGAAGTGGCTCACCATCGAGTTCGAGCAGCAGTTTGTTCCGACCCATGCGTGTCGACGTGCCGGCAGCCAGCACGATGCCGGCAACGGGTCCGGTGCGCTTAGAAAACATGGATTGCCCCTTCTCGTTCACGGAGGTGCCGCGGTTCGCGGTCGGCGGAGACGGCCAAGAGTTCCGCAACAATACTCACCGCCACTTGCTCCGGTCCGTCCGCCCCAATATCGAGACCCACCGGCCCGAACACCCGATCCGATTCCTCACCCACTAGCGGTTCCACAATCTTCTCGGTTCGGACCCGCGCACCCAGCAGCCCGATGTATGACACGTCAGTGCCGAGGAGGTGGTCGACCCATGCGCGATCGTGAGCAAACGAGTGCGTCATGACAACAGCGTACGAACTCGGGCCGAGCGCAAGATTCCCGGTCCACTCTCCAGGTCTCGCGTTGATCAAATGCGTCGCATCCGGGAACCGCTCCGGCTCCAGATACGCCGGTCGATGATCCACCACGGCGACGCGGAAACCGACGTGTGATGCAGACGCTGCAAGCGACATTGCGTCGTCGCCCGCACCGAAGATCACGAGTCGGGGAGGTGGGACTTGTATCTCCGTGAAGACCTGCACCGACGAGACGTTGCAAAGGGCTGACTGACCCCCCGCCAGGTACTCGGCGGCCTGGCGCGCGATCGCACCGTCGAGCTCGGCGTCGCCTGTGGAACCGGCCAGCGTGCGACCATCGGCCCACACCAGCGCTCGGCCAGCGCCGACCGCCCGCCCATCGCTGCCCTGCCCGGTCAAGACCGTGGAAACCGCAAAGGCCATATCGCCCTCGAGGAGCTGCCTCACGCGCGCGAATACGTCCAAGGCCTCCGTCGAGGTAGCAGGTTGGACGAAGACGTCGACGGTCCCGTCACACCCCAGGCCGAGTCCCCACACCTTGTTGTCGTCGGAGCCGGTGTGGTAGTGCCGCAGGCGCGGAGTGTCGTCGCGCATGACAGCAAGTCCGACCTCTCGCACATCAGCCTCGAGGCACCCCCCGCTCACACCACCCACCGTCGTGCCGGACTCTTCAACCAGCAGCTTGGCACCCGGTCGCCGGTAGGCTGAGCCTTCGATCCGGACAACCGTGGCGACCGCAGCCTGTTCGCCCCTTTCGGCGAGCGCGGCAATGCGGCCCAGAATATGAGAGGTTTCTTGCCACTGCTTCACACAGCATCTCCCGGAATGGGCGGTCGGATTTTAACTGCCTGCCGATGACGTCCCGCACAGACAAATATGACGGTTGGGCTGGCGATCTCCACGTCATGGGCCTGGAGCACGACTCCCACGGTTGCTCCGGCACCGTCTGCCGGCTCGACGATCTCGAGGACCCGCGCTGCCTGGGCGGAGAATCGTCATCTCAAAGTCGAGATTAGCCCTGTATTCCTCGCTCGTCAACGACGAGGTCTCGGCCGATCGTGCGAGACGGCTTGGGGGCTGGAGGAGAGACCTGGCGGAAACACCGACGGCGGTGCAGCATAGGGGCAGAGGTCTTCAAATTCGCGAGAATGGTGATCACGTCTCTAAAAGCACACTGCGATTAAGTTGGTCCCCTCGCGACCGCTTCCGGAGTATCAGAGTCGTGGAGTGGGATCGGCAGTGATCAAGGACGTCAACAGGGAAGCGACGGAACAGGAGCGGCCCGTCACGCTGGGAGTCCTTAAAGTGAACCCGCGGGCTCAAGCGTTGTATGAGAAATTGGGTTTTGTGGTGAACGGCGAAACAGAGACACACATTTTGATGAAGCTGGGCTCATAACTTGGTCATGAAGCCGACGCTACCGATCATCGTGTTTGTGCTGGTACTCCGGTACGGCGCCGGAGTGTCGGTGGTGGCGGCCCAGGAGGAAGGACGTTGCGCGCCCGCGGATCGATTCCTCACCGAGGAACTCGTCATGGTGACCCGTATCGATCCAGACACGCTGGACGATTGGCGCACCGGTAAACGCCTCGCCGCGTGCCGGATTACCGGCAGCGGGGCGCGGAGGACGACGATCGCGGTGGCGGCCCGGGTCTTTTACGAGAAGGTTCGCGCGGCAGGTTGGACGAGAACGCCGGATCCAAGAGACTCACCCAACGAAGCCTCCCTGCGCT
>CAYLZR010000396.1:0-2213 GCA_964388145.1 uncultured Gemmatimonadaceae bacterium
ACGAGCACGTCGCCGGCACCGATGGACGACGTTCGCCCGATCAAGCGGATGGCGAGGTTGCGAACGCACGGATTAGGATCACGAGCGCCTTCGAGCAGTGCCGCGGCTGCCTCATCACCATCGATGCGGTTTACGGCCCACGTCCCTGCACCTTGCGCCCAGAACGTGTCGGCCACTACGCCGCGCAGCATCGGGGGTCGCACCGTCGTGAACATGGAGAAGTCAATGGCGCGACTCGCCAACTCGCACATCACGGGTGACGCCGTTCGAGCGGCGGAAAACAGTGAGGCGATATTTTCCCGATTCATCGGATCGCCGGTGCTGATCTGGCCGGCGAGCGCCCGACCAGAGATGGCGGTCGCCGCTGCAAACGCCGCGAGAACGGCGATGGTCTTGGATTGCGTGGATCCCATGTTGCTTCTCCCCTCCTATCTGCTATTGCCGCTGGGCCGGAAACCGACCGAGGGTTCGTACGGCTGCTCGTCGGACCTCGCTGTCAGCGTCCTGCAGCAACGCGATGATCGGATCGATCGCACGCTCGTCATGGATACGACCCAAAGCATTGATGGCTTCCTTGCGCACGTCGGACGCACCGTCTTGCAATGCGGCGATTAGCGGGTCCACCGCGCGTGCGTCGCGCAAGTAGCCCAAGGTACGAGTTACCGCCTCGCGTACGTCGGAGTCGTCGTGGTTGATGGTGGCGATGAGTGCGGGCACCGCTCGCGGCAAAGCATCGACCATTCCTGCGTACGAGTTATGCGCTTGAGCGCGGCGGCCACGATGGAACTCTGCAAGCTGCCGAATGGCTCGCGCTGCTGTTATGCGTACCGCGGGTTCATCATCGGATAGAGCCGCCATCATCGGCGCGACCACCGTCGGTCGGTAAAACCTTGCAAGTCCGCCCAGCGCCGCGCGGCGCACACCCGGCACGCTGTCCCGCTGCGCTGCCGATGTCAGTGGTGCGATCACCGCGTCGTCGTCGAGTTCGCCCAGTCCGCGCGCCGCAGCGCGTCGCACATCCGCGGATGGGTCCGACAGAAGTCTGGTGTACGGTCCGAGGGTGCGAGCATCGTCGAACTCCCGCAGGGCATTCACGGCGCTGAGACGAACCTTTTCGTCGTCGTCACCCAAGGCTTGGATCAATCCCGGAACCGCCGTGCTATCCTTGACCGCACCGAGGGCCTGGACCGCCGCGTTTCGCACGTTCGGCGAGTCGTCGTTCAAGACCGATACGAATGCCTGATACGCACGTGGGTCGCGGAGTCTCGCCAACGAGCTGATTGCCTGCGCACGCACGGCCGGCTCGTCGTCGGAAAGAGCGCGAGTGAGGACAGCATAACTCGAGGCTTGTCTGAACCGTCCCAGAACCGACACGGCTGTACGCCTCACCGCCGCCGACGTGTCCGAAACGAGCCGTGCAATCGCGTCGACCGACGAGGTGTCTCTCAAACGCCAGAGCTGCGAGATGGCCTGGCGTCGAATCTCGGGGTGTTCGTCGTTCATTAGAGCAACCAAAGCCGGCGCCGCTCTACGAATACGCAGTCTGCCTAAAGCCTCGGCCGCGTAATTGCGGACTGGCGCGGACGGGTCGTTGAGTGCGGCGATCAAGCCGTCGGCCGCGCGGTCGTCCTCGATACGCGCGAGAGCCCGTACGAGCGCCTGACGCACCGAAGCGTCTTCGTCGTTCAATCCGCGAATCAGGCCCGGGACGGCCGCAACTGCTTTGAGTCTCCCGAGCGCCTCGGCGGCTTCTTTTCTGACCGCGGCGGTGGAGTCCGAAAGTGCGCCCACCAATGAGGCTACGACGCGCGGGTTCAGCGTGTCTTGCGCGGCGGCCGCAACCTGGGCGTCCCACGAGTCTGCAACCTCGACAGGCGTGGGTGGAGCCGGTGCGGGATCCGGCTCGGGTTCTTCGGTCCGAACGTCGGTGTCCGAAAGCTCCGACTCGATCAATGGGTTCGATTCGAACTCACTCGCCATCGGCTCCGGAGCTTGAACGGTTCGGTCCGGTTGAGCTGGCAGGTCGAGCGGCGGTTCGTCGCCTTCTTGAGCTACCACGCCCGGCGTCACCCCGGGGGCCGCGATGATCATGAGGACGGTTGTGGCTCCAATGGATACGGCGCTCATCAACCGGTGTCGTCTGGTGTCAGTGCTAAACATTGTTTTGCCATCCAAGATGCGTTCGACTCGGCGAACGAGTTGAGATCGGTCAC
>CAYLZR010000397.1:0-2203 GCA_964388145.1 uncultured Gemmatimonadaceae bacterium
TCTCCTGCCCCCGGCGCTGAAACTTTCTACGCCTCAGCACCGTATCACTTTCATATATATCGCTTTTATATCGATCGTACCGTTTACTCCCGAGCCACCCCCTACGTAAGGAATTGAGCTATCAAGCGCCCCAGAAGCTTCACCGACCAAGAGTCGTCGCCCCTGAGTCTGCCCTGGGTTTACATCCTTTTGGCCTTGGCCGATGTCGAACGACATGGGTATGGGATCATGCGGGACGTAGAGGAACGGACCGCAGGACATGTAAACCTATGGCCTGCAACGCTTTATGGAGCAATCAAACGGATGCTCGCAGCCGGTCTGATTGCTGAGTCAACGCCGCCGGCTGACGCGGCCGACCAGCGCCGTAAGTACTACCGGCTCACCGCCCGGGGGCGGACCGTGCTGGCCGAGGAGACCGGGCGCCTCGCGGAGCTGGTCGAGATCGCCCGTCAGAAGGATGTCCTCCAGACGCCGGGGACCGTCTGATGCGCCGGTCGAGTGAGCCTCTGCGGATCGCCTTGCCGGTCTGGATCTATCGGACGATGGTCAAGCTGTTCCCCGGCGAACTCCATACGGAGTTCGCGCCGGAGATGACTCAAACGTTTGCTGACGCCTGCCGTCGCGCGAGTGATCGCGGCGGCTTTCGCGAAGTGTTACGCGTTTCCCTCCTTGGGTTCTTCGATCTGGTGAATCGCCTGCCACACGAATGGCACGACCATCTCATACTCTTTCGGCACCGCTCCCGCGGCGAGAAACGCAAGACACAAATCATGGAAACGATACTGCAAGACCTCCGCTATTCCGTTCGATCGTTGGCGAAGAGCCCCGGCTTCTCAATCGTCGTCGCGCTGACCTTGGCCCTCGGTATCGGCGCCAACACGGCCATCTTCAGCGTCGTACACGGCGTGTTGCTTGCGTCACCGCCGTATCCGGAACCCGAACGCGTCATCACCTTGGCCGAGGTGAACTCGAGTATCGACATAGAACCGCGATGGGTTTCGATTCCCAATTACATCGATTGGAAGGCACAGAACGAATCTCTGGAACACGTTGCACTGTTCCGCGGCCGCAGCCGGGCCGTCACCGGCGCCGACGAGCCTCAGTACGTGTACACCGCCTCTGTCACCGACGAGTTCTTTGACGCGTTCGGGGTTACCCCCATACTGGGCCGAACCTTCACTCCGGAGCCGACCCCAGGAGCAAGCCCGGGGTTACGCGCAAGGTCGCGTGCCGTAATCCCTGCGGCCGAACGGCGCCTATCAGCCGCGAGTACTATCCGTCGAGGCAACACCCGCCAAGGACATACTTCGCCATTTCTCTATTACCCGACTAGCGAGCACGCGCGTGCCGTCCATGAGCTGTAGGGGCGGCGCGCCATCCTGCAAGACGTTCAAATCGGTACACGCGACGAGGCCGGCCCCCACGCCCGCGTCCGCAAGGCCGGACAATAACGCGCGCCAACGCGACCGCTGCTCGGTCAGATCTGATACCGCTCTTAGCTCCTTCAGCAGACCATCGATCTCATCCTGCACATCGTCGGAGGCGACGACGGTGAAGTCACGCGGTGCCAGCGCATCTTGGTAGACGCCGGAGTCCCGCGTCGCACGGGTCGCCAGTAACGCAATGGTCCCCACGTCGGCGGGGATGGATGCTACGGCTTCGTCAACCATGTTGAGCAGGGGGACCTGTGCCGCGGCCGCGAGATCGTCGAAGTAAATGTGGGCGGTATTACATGGGATGGCGATGAAATCAACGCCGGTCCGGTCGAGCCATCGAAGACCTTCCAAAATCGAATCCCGCATGGCGTCGTGATCGATTTGACGATCGGGAAAGAAGGGCGTCGGCCAGGAGAAGATGATCATCCGGGGATAGTCGGATTCGTACTTTGCCCCGTATTGACGTTGGCACTCTTCGATCAGCAGATCCACGAACGGGCTTGTCGATCGCACCCCCATCCCCGCCAGCAAGCCGATCGTTACGTTGGAATCCGTCGCCATCTTGATGCCGTCCTGTCGCTGTTCAATGTGCAACGCAAGCGCCCCGAAAGTTCACGCAACAGACTTCCGGGGCGCAAGGCCGACATTGTCGCCAGGACAAATTGTCGTGCGACAATTCCACGGGTGCCAAAGAACAGCTGGTGCTACGCCATCAGCGACGAGACGTGCCCAGAACGGCCGGCAGATCCGGTCGGCGGCTCCACTCC
>CAYLZR010000398.1:0-2197 GCA_964388145.1 uncultured Gemmatimonadaceae bacterium
CGCTGCGGATGGCGTAATACTCTCGGTCGTGCGTCAACTCGTACGAGCCGGCGGTGATGTATCCCGCCCAGCGACGCCAGTTGTGGGCCTGACATAGAGCGCTGGTTCGCGAATGGAAGGGCGTGCATCTCAGCATGCGATTAGCGGATCTCCTCGTACGCCCGAACGTACAGCTTTGCAATCTCTATCCAATCGTACTCCTGCCGAACTAGTGCCATGGCGTTCGCCCCACGCCGACGTCTCTCGGGCTCGTCGGTCAGCGCGGATTTCATGACCTGTGCCAAGGATGCCACGTCGTCGACGTTGCAGAACCATCCGTTCGCGTGTGGTCCCTCATCGACCACGAAAGCGAGGGGACCGCCGCTGCGGCTTGCGATGACTGGGATTCTCGTGGCCATGGCCTCGAGGTACACCTGACCAAACCCCTCGTTGTACGACGGGGCAACTAGAACGTCGGCGAGGTTGAGCCCTTTCGATAGGATCGCATGCGGAAGCCAGCCGGAGAAAAACACGTTCGGTAGGTCGAGGTCAAGGGCCACTGTATGAGGATGTTCGCCTTCCCATTCGCCGGGCATGCCACCCCACACGAGCAGGTTGTACGGCGGCCTCTTACCCCTTCCGAGTACTTGGTTGAGTTCGGACACGGCCCTGAGCAAGAGCGGCACGCGCTTGAATTCCAGAAAGCGACCAACGAACATGGCCAGTGGTTTCAGATTGCCTGACTGGTCTTTGAACTTCGCAATGTCGGACTCGTGGTATCGAATACTGCCTGGCACGCCGCTCTCGTCCCAGCCCTGGGGTTCAGCGACCAGGATCTGCCTCAGTAGTCCCAGCTTCTGATCGACGGACCAATCGGACGGCTGGAAGAGGGAAGTGTCCACACCGATGGGGATCGTGGAGAGGTCTCGTTCGTTGATCGTGAAGTGTGCGGTCGTCCGGTGCCGTACATCCGGGCTGCCGGCGGCGACGTGATTCGCCACGCCAAGAGCGTTGGTCAGCACGCCCCGCCAAAACTCGTGCAATGCGTCCTCAGGGTCCGACTCCTTTTCCAGAGCGGCTAACTGCTCCAACATCTGGATTTCTGTGCCGTGAAGTTGGGTGAGCATCGGTACGGAGGGAAAGACGTCGGCGGCCGCGAGGTGTGCGTAATTGAGATGGTGCAGGTGAAGGACGTCAGGCTGGAAAGACTCGCTCACGGTTCTGAGCACTTTCGTCCAGCACCGCAACAGTGCCGCGTATTCGGATGGCGTGATCTTGAAGAAGACACGGTCGGGGACGCCGGACTTGTCCTCATAGCTCGGATGAAAGGGCACGTCCCAGTCGCCGGATATCGGATCCCTGCCTCGTTCGAATCCCTGCCACGCATCGGTATAGTCGACACCGGTGAATGGGATATCCCCGTAGAACACTCCGGCGTCGTGTTGCGGGTCGCCGTCCATGAGGGTGCCCGTAACCAGATGTACTTCGTGCCCCTGTGCGATCAACGCGCGTGACAGATAGCGAACTACCTGCGCACTCCCACCGCGTGGATAGAAGATGATGCACATCAGGATTTTCATGGCAGTTAGGAATATCCAATATCCAATATTGAATATCGAATATCGAATAATGGATATTGAATATTGGATATCGGATATTGGATATTCAAAAACCCTACGCCCTTCTTGGCACGGGGTCTCTGATTACAGCCATCTTCTGACCCGCCGCTTGTAGTCGAGGTACTCCGCGCCGAGGAGTTGTTCGAGGATTTTTTCTTCGTGGGGCACGAATACCCAGTTCATCGTTGCCCAGAAGCCGATGGGCTCCGCGAACATCGGGACGGTGGCGACCACCACCGCTAATCCCAAGAGAAGAAGCGTCACCCCCAGGTACATCGGGTTACGCGAGTACGCGAGCGGGCCGGCGGTGACGAGCGCGGTTGGTTTCTCCTGGGTGCTGCGTGTGGTCGCCTTTTTGTCGAACTGCTGGACCGCCCAAAGCATCAAGGCCACGCCGCCGACCGACGCACCGATGCCGACGATTTGGTAGGACGGGCCAATCAGGCGTGCGTCGGGGAAGAGAAAATGGAGTGCTGCGCCCGCCACCAGGAGTATCAATGCGATGGCGGGCGGCTTGATACGGGCGACGACGTCTGCTCGGGTCATGGGGGGGGAATATAATCGTCGCCCGCCACCACGGAGATGGTGAGTGAGTCGTT
>CAYLZR010000399.1:0-2197 GCA_964388145.1 uncultured Gemmatimonadaceae bacterium
TATCGCGGATCGGGCATCTCGTTACGCCTGAAGCCTTAGCCTCCTCTATGAAGCGTCTCATCTCAGGAGATAACGCCTCCCCGCCCTCGGCTTCGGCCCGGATCTGCTTGGCGCGGAGCTCGCGAAACATTCCCATCATCGTCTCGGCATCGAACTCGTCCGCTTCGATCATCGCTTGCTTGTTTTCATCCATTACGTTCGTCGTGATGCGCCACAGGCCGTGGTCTCGAGCAAAGCGCTCAACCGTGTTTCGGGCCAGCGGCCGCGCAATAAGCGGAACCACCTTGAGCCTGTCAAACGACTCCTGTGTCCAAACAGGCGGGTCCGCGTTAGTGCGCTCCCTCTCCGTCGCGTGATTCGATGCGGGGCATTTCGCTGTAACGGTGGCACCGGTGGGGGCTTCGTCGTCGTCGTGTCCTCTCACCAGTGTCTTGGCCATCTGCTCTTCGGCCTTGATCTCCGCGCGGCTGATTTCTTCCGCATTCCCGATACCCATTATCAGTTGCATGTGAGTGGGGAGCAGTTTCTGAATAGCGTTGTCCAGCCATTTGTTCGTCACGATGTCCGCGCCGTGATCCATCGTGAATTCCTCGACGGCTCGTCGGGCGATACCCTGAGCGAATGGTGGTACCCGCTGGATACGTACTTCCGCCTCAGGAGCCCACGGCAGACCCGCTTTTCCGTCTTCCTCAATCCAGGGGATGTCTTCGGGCCTGATTCCAGTGGTGCCCGTCATGAGGATGTTGCACGGGGCTATGCGCAACAGATTCTCAGCCTGCGAGCCCATCAACGTACCGTCGACGCGGTGACTTCCGTGGCGGCCGAAGATGAGCAGGGACGGGCTGATTTCTTCAGCCCACTGCATCACTACTTGGAACGGTTTCCCGACGAGTATCTGGGTTTTCAGTTCGACTTGAGGGAACTCCTCTGCTATTGCCTCAGCTCGCTTGATGTTTGCTTGGCAGAGCTGGAGTAGTCCTTTATCTATGATGTTGTTGTGAAGCTCTTCCTGCTCTTCGAATTTGAAGACCTTCGCTGCTCGGGTTGAGAGAATATCCTTGATGTTGTTGAAGACGTCGTGGTGGTACTCGACGTCGAAGGCGCTGCCGACGTACAGTTGCGCGTTGAATTCTTCGGCTAGTTCAAGCGCTACTCGCATGGCTTTGTAGCTGTACGCCGACCCGTCGACGCAAACCAAGAACTTGCCTCCCTCGAGGGGCGAGTCGTCACGTACCACCAGCATGTCCTTTGCTACACCGCGCGCACAGCGTGCGACCACACCGCCGAGCTGCGAGTACTGTTGGCGCCCTATGCCGTGCGCACCAATGACCACGAGGTCGTAGTCTCGCCCGGAAGAGCCGGCAAGCTTGTCCTGGTAGTCTTCATCCTCTGCCACTATCCTGCCGTCTTCCCCGAGTCTCACGTCGCTTCTGGTTTTGTGACTACCGTCGTAGTTGGCAGCGATGTTAGGGTCAAATCCGATCAGGCTGGGTAGCTGGCCCTGCCCTTGGTTCACCTCCTTGATGAGCTCTTCAAAATTGATTCCCTCGAGAAGCTGTCGCCTGAGGGCCACACGGGCTTGGGAGCAGCGCTTCTCAAGCTGGTCGAGAAACGAGTCGGAGATGAGCTGGAGGCCCTTTTCGATGAGTTTGTCGTGAACTTTGCGCTGGCGCTTGATCTCTTGAGTGGTTTGGAATTTCGCGGGGAGTCCCGTCTCAAGCTGCCGAAAGCGGATGTCGTGGAGGCGCGCGGCGTATACGTGATTGCCGGTAATTCGGCCGTCGGACTTCGCGCAGATCTCTATCGCCCGATCGACGGCCCAATCTGAATGTTGGGAGTTGTCGACCGGAACAATTATTTCCCTATACATGTGTAAGCAATCGGTCCTGGGTTGTCGGCTAACTTAAATGTCTGGCTGGGTCCGATGCCCGGCGGAACTCCCAATCGCACCCTCTGCCCTGCCCATGGCTCGCCGGTTAGTGATGTGACTCGGGGCCCACCTTACTTTGGCTGGCGAACATGTTGAAGTACGACGAAGCTGTCAAGGCACTAACTCGTTACCCTCCGAGTCCCAGACGCTGAGAGCGTCCACCGGGCACACCCTGCAGGCCTCGACCAGCCGTTCAGGTTCTGTCGAGTCCGGATCGACGAACATTACTACGTTCTCGCCGTCGAGCTCAAACGCCTCCGGCGCGTC
>CAYLZR010000400.1:0-2194 GCA_964388145.1 uncultured Gemmatimonadaceae bacterium
CACGCCGTGCCAAGTCCCCCATGTTGACACCTCTCCCAAACACGCATTTGACCCGGTCTAGTCAGTCCTATTTCATTGCCAATCAACGTGTTGACCTCGCGTTGAATCCCGGATTACAGGTTGTAGTCCGTCCCTCGGAGAATGCAATGGAACGCGCGTTCCACCTGCGAGTGTTCGGACCGCCGGCACTTCTGGGTCCCGATGGCAACGCTCTCAAATTCCGCACGAAGAAGCAGCTTGCGCTCCTCGTGTACCTTGCGGTCAGCCGAAACTCCCCGAGGGTCTCTCGCGACCAGTTAGTAGATCTCCTCTGGCCCGATGTTGTGCCGAAGAGGGGTCGTCATTCCCTATCGCAAGGCCTAACCGTCATCCGTGGTCTGCTCGGCGCTGATGCGATCAACACGCTCGGCAACCACCTTTCGCTCACGGCCGCTTTGCGAAGCGACCTCGACGTGGTGTGTCACAACGGCGCCACCGACATCGATCTCGACCATCCGCTGCAAGACTTTGAGGATTGTGCGGGCGCCGATTTCTCTCATTGGGTGGACGCCGCACGCCAACGGATACTGTCGGTGACACGCGCCGATTTATTGCGCGCGTTTCGCGAGGGCCGTAGTCGGGGCGAAGCAAAATTCGTTCACCAGCTCGCGGGCAGATTGTACCGTGTCGATCCCTTCAACGAATTGGCGGCTCAAACTCTTGCCGAACGGATGTTGTTGGAGGGTGACTCGGGTGGAGCCAGTCGGCTGTTGCGCGGTTTCATCACTCGGGCCGAGCAGGTAGGCCCGGGGATTCGACAGACCAACATCCGCCGGCTCGTCGAGCGTATCGAATCGGGCGCGCATCCGCCCAGCGACATTCTTCCGGGACACTTGAGGGCCAAAGCCGATGACACACCCGAGCTCTTCGTCGGGCGAGAGCGGGAACTCGGCGCCCTCGAGGGAATGTGGGAACGGGTCAAAGGCGGATCGCTCTGCACCTGCCTCATGCTTGGGGTAGCCGGTATCGGCAAGACATCACTCATCCGGCAATTCGCGACGTCGATCGCGGCGCGCGGCAATCTCGTACTGGTTATTCGTTGCGAAGAGATTGGTAAGGGTGTGCCGTTCGCGGCACTCGCCGATCTCATTGATGTGTTGGCAAAAGATCCGGCCCTCGGCGGAACGGACCCACATTGGCTAGCGGAGGCCAGTCGCATCGCGCCGGCGCTCAAGACCAAGTATCCCGGTTTGCCCACTCCCGACCCAGCCCCTGGAGATTCGGTTCGACTCCGTGTTGCGGAGGCGATGTACCGGATGCTCGGGACGGTCGCCGAGGGATCTCCGTTACTGATCGCCATCGATGACATCCAACATATCGATCCCGCCAGCCGCGACGTCCTTCACATCGTGGCGCGCCGGTTTACGGAAGAAGCGACGATGATTCTCGGCGCTGAAAGGATCGAAGCGTTCGACACGAACACGCTGGCCGAGCGCCCGACGACGGATTTCGGCACATGGGATTCGCGACTGGAACTGCCATCGCTGTCGTTAGCGGAGAGTCGCGACCTGGTCGTTGAATTGACGCAACAACTCGAGAAAGAGCAAAGTTGCGAACAGATTCGCGACCGGATAGCCAGACTGGCAGACGGAAATCCCTACTTCCTCGAAATGCTGATCTCCGACTGGCGAGCCCACCGCGGGGAATCGCTGGCGGCCTCCGAAATGAACGGCGACTTAACCAGTACAAAGTGGCGTCCGCCGGATACGTTGCGGCTCACGTTTTCCCGTCACTACCAGGGCCTACGCCCCAAGGGGCGACAAGTGTTCGAGTTGTTGGCCGTCGCCGGGCGGGCGATGAATGCGGAAGAGTTGGGAACGCTGCTCGGAATCACCGCCGCCAAGGCGAGCCAGCTCGTGCTGGAGATCATCGAGCGTGGCGTGCTACGCCTCGAGGGCGATGCTGTGTCGTTCAAGAACGAGTTGCACCGCGCGTTCGTTTACTACGCGATGGCGGACGAGGCGCGCCGTTATCATCACGGGCGACTCGCTCGGGTGCTGGTTGATGGGGCGGAGTCTAACGTGGCTAACTACCTCGAAGCGTCGCATCACTTTGTGCAGGCAGGCATGGCCGAGGATGCGATGCAAGCCGTCCTTCGAGGCGCTGAGGATGCGGTGAGTCACGGGGCGGCTCGGGAAGCGGAGCGGGCGCTGCG
>CAYLZR010000401.1:0-2180 GCA_964388145.1 uncultured Gemmatimonadaceae bacterium
GCTCCCGGTCGGTGGGCGCCTTGGCCGCGCGCGCCTCCGGGGTGGGCGCGTACCTGGCCAGCGCCTCCGACGCCGCGGCCGCGTCCTTCTGGTTCCATACCGGATGCGTGTACGTCATCGCCTCGCCCCAATACGCCATGGCAAAGTCCGGGTCGATCTCCTGGGCCGTTTGGAACGCCTCCGCTGCATAGCTGTACTCGAAGCTGTGGAGCAAAAGCACGCCGCGCAGGAAATCGTGTTGGGCCTCAGCGGCCCCAGTGTTGGGGAACGACAGGCTGCCCAGGCCGTCGATATGGGTGGGCTCCTGGGAGGCGGCGGTACTACGACTGTCGCCAGCAGCACCAGCGACGATACGACGGCGGCATAGGGGCGGGGGCGGGGGCGGGGGCGGGGGCGGATGGTCATGATCCGTTTCCTTTCACGGGGACAACTGCGGGGTCGGGTCAAGTATGGCGGTTGGGGCCGGGGGTGGGAAAGGGGGGGGCGAGCAGCCTCGCCGGTCAGTGCCGCGACACCTGCGCTGTCCTGCGTAAACTTGGTGAAATATTTCGGCCGCCAACGGGTATCGTGTCCGCATGGCCACTTGTCTCACTCGGCCCACGGAGGCGAAATTATGGGCATGCCTGCTGCAAACCCGCCGGTCTCGACCATCGAAGAACTGCTTGCCTTGCCGGACGACGGGCTGCGGCACGAACTGCTCGACGGGGTCCATGTCGTGACCCCAAGCCCGGCCCTCCGCCATCAACGCGCTTCTCGTCATCTCGTGCTCCAACTCGAACGCCTCTTGGGGAATCGAAAGGACTTGGAGCTTCTCACAAGCCCGGCCGATGTGCGGTTCGGCGCTACGACCATGGTCCAACCCGACATCTTCGTCGTTCGCCAAGACCCGAACAAACCCAGCCAACAGTGGGCCGATCTGCCCGTGCCCGTCCTTGCAATCGAAATCCTCTCCCCGGGAACGGCCGCTCGGGATCGGGGGCAGAAACGCGAGATCTACCAGCGAGCGGGCGTGCCGTCCTACTGGATCGTCGATGTCGACGCGCGTCTCGTCGAGCAGTGGTCACCAAGCGACCAACGGCCCGAGCTCTTTCGGGAATCCTTCGAGTGGCGGGTTGACCTCGAATCCCTCGGCAGGATCGATCTGCCGGTGTTGTTCGCCAAGATCGGCTGAGTCGCAACCAAAGCTGCAATCTCAGCTCTGCAAACGAGGATTCGCGAAAGGGGAAACCCGACGCCGAGTGCGTGCGTAGGGACATGCTGGGCGCCGGCACGGGAACACATGCCGCTAACAGAATGAGGCTTCGAAAAATGGCATATCCGCACGGTCTCGTGGTACGTGGTGCATGGGTCGTTTCCGCCATCGTAGCGGTGGTTATGATCTCGAACAAGGTGCGTGAGAGCGACCAAGACGCCGCGAGGCAGACACGCCCGGTCGTGGCAGCCGGCGAGGTTCGCGCGGCGGCGGAGCCGGTCGCGACGGCCCGGACCGAACCGAAGGACGTCATCGTGTCCATCACCATGGTGGGGGACGACGAGAGTCGGGCCCAGGGGTTCACCCTCACACGGCCAATGGATGTGCGGGTTCTGGCGTTGGGAGAAGGTACGGATGGGGAGATGCACGATTACGGGACCATTCTGGAGGCCACGACCCGGCGGCCGGCGTGGACGATGGAGGCGAGCCGTACGCATCACGCGGGCGGGGCGGAGAAGAACCGCATGGTCGACGAGGTGGTTTCCCTGGACGCCGGCGACTACCTGGTCTACTACGTGACTGACGGCTCGCATTCGTATGGCGATTGGAACTCGTCCGCTCCGTCGTTCCCGGAACTGTGGGGCATCACCGTCATGGGCGCGCACGGCCCACCGCGTCGTGGTGTGGTGCGTCCCTACGACGATCGGGAGAACAAAGCCGTGCTGGCGCGGATCGTCGAGGTGGGCGATGACCAGCACCGTGTCGAGCGGTTCACCATGGATCGTGCGGGTGACGTGCGGATTTACGCCATCGGGGAAGGTGACCAAAGCGACATGTACGACTACGCGACGGTCGAGGATGCCGCAACCCGTAGCGTGGTGTGGCGGATGACCTACCGGTTGACGGAGCACGCCGGCGGTGACCGGAAAAACCGGCTGTTCGACGGCGTGATCCACCTCGAGGCCGGGGAGTACGACGTCGTCTATCG
>CAYLZR010000402.1:0-2177 GCA_964388145.1 uncultured Gemmatimonadaceae bacterium
TACTTCGGCATTCTACCCACCGCCACACCTTATTCGCGTAACGCGATCTTTAGCGGGTTGTTCCCCGTGGAGATCGCCGAACGGTACCCGCAATGGTGGGCGACCCGTGACGACGAGAGCCTCAACGCGCACGAGGAAGACCTTCTGCGAGAACAACTAAGGGATCTCACGGGCACCGACATGCCGGTGCAGTATGAAAAGCTATCGACAACGAACGAGGGAACCGAAATGCTCAAGCGGCTCCCGGCGCACCTCGCCGGCGGTGGGGTGACGGCTCTCGTGTTCAATTTTGTCGATCAACTCACGCACGGACGTGGAGAACACGCGATTCTCTATGAAGTGGCGAAGAACGCTTCGTCGCTGCGGAATCTGACACGCACGTGGTTCAGGAACTCGTCGCTGTTCCGAGCGTTGCGAGAAGCAGAGCGGCGTCGCGTGTCAGTTCTGATGACGACGGATCATGGGTCCATCCATTGCCACACGCCCGCTACGGTCTTTGCCAAACGTGACGCAACCTCAAATCTCCGATACAAGATGGGTGAAGATCTGCGCGCAGAACACAGTAACACGGCGATCCTCGTGAAAGATCTTCCTGCCTGGGGTCTGCCGGCCCGCCGACTCGGGGTTCGCATGCTCCTCGCTACCGGCGACCGCTTCTTTGTATATCCAACCAAGCTGAGAGAGTACCAGGCGCGCTATCGCGGGGCGTTTCTTCACGGCGGTGTAACGCCCGAGGAAATGATCTCGCCTATCGCCCTGCTGACGCCGCGCAGAGGGCGCTGACATGCGCCGCTACGGGCGGCTTCTCGAATATTTGAGGCCGTATCGTTGGCCTTTCGTTGGGAGTGTGGTCGCGGCGAGCTTCGCGTCCATGCTCGATGGGTTCACGTTCGCCCTCCTGATTCCCTTACTGCGAGTGTTATTCGACGTGGGCGCTGCAGTACCTGACGCGCCTACGGCGGTCGAGCGCGTCATCGACCTGGCGGTCGGCGGTTGGATTCTCGATGACAGCAACGTCGCGGCTTTGCGAAACATCGTGCTGGTCATTCTCGGCGCCACTGCGGCAAAGAACGTCGGTGTGGTGTCGTCGGTATACCTCGGCGCGTACGTGCAGGAAAGTGTGACGCGCGATCTGCGACTACAATTCTTCGTTCACCTCCAGGGAATGAGCCTTGGGTTTTTCCAGCGGACGAAATCCGGCCAGTTGGTCAGCCGCATGCTGGCGGATGTCGATCAAACGTCGCTGTTTTTCAGCGAAATGCTTCGATCGGTCGTGCGTCAAGGTGTAATGGTGATCGTGTACGTCGCGATTCTCTTTGCGTTGTCGTGGCGGCTTACTCTGCTCATGCTGGTAGTTGCACCGGTGATCGCCGTGATTTTCAAGCCGATCCTCGCCGGTGTGAGGCGGCAGTTTGGAGACGCAGTCGAGTCGAGAGGGGAACTCACCGCGCAGTTGAACGAGACGCTGCGTGGCGCCAGGGAGGTGAAAACGTATACGGCCGAGAGGTACGAACGACGGCGGTTCGGTGCCGCCCTCGACCGGTTCGTGCGATCGACGCTTCGGGCGCACCGTCTTGCCGCGCTTCCGAGTCCGTTGAGCGAAATCCTCGCGGCAACCGTGCTCGTGATCCTGCTGCTGGCTGGAACCTGGCTGACGTTGGGCGGTCAGGGGATGCGTCCCGAATTGGTTATTGCCTACCTCGCAGTTGCCCTCCGGTTATTGTCACCCGTCAAGCACGTGGTGCAGTTCCCCGCGTTTGCCGAACAAGCACTCGCGGGGGCAAGCCGGGTGTTCGAGATCATCGACCGGCCTCTCGACGACGTGGACGCGCCGTCCGTACAAACGTTTCCCGGGCTGCGCGACACAATCGAGTTTCGCGACGTGTGGTTTGCGTATCGTGAGCCCGATTGGGTGCTCAAAGGTGTGAATCTGACAGTACGTAGAGGCCAGGTGGTGGCCATCGTCGGGGCGTCGGGCACCGGGAAATCGACCCTTGTGGATTTGTTGCCGCGTTTCATCGACCCGATCCGCGGTGAAGTGTTGCTTGATGGAATCCCGACGACCGCATACGGCCGGCATTCTTTGCGCAACGCCCTTGGGGTCGTGGCACAAGAGACCATCATCTTCAACGACTCGGTGCACGCCAATATCGCGTACGGTGAGGAGGTCCACCGCG
>CAYLZR010000403.1:0-2177 GCA_964388145.1 uncultured Gemmatimonadaceae bacterium
TGGGCGGCCCCGTCGAGAATTACCAGCTCCTTCGGCTCCGGGGCTTGGTCGTACTGCTCACGAATCTGCGGAAGTCGCAGCGCGCCGCTACCGGTGGTGTCGCCACGACTCGTGATGAACAACTTACGACCCTTCATCCGCTCGGGCTCGTCGATCGCCGAATGCGCAAGCAGCACAATGCGGTCGATCTCGCCGCGTGGCGCCTCGACCGCCGCCTGCGCTGCAGCCCCGCCTCCGAAGCTGGCGCCGACGACCGACACGGTCTGCGCGCCGGTCTCATGCAGGTATCGGACGGCGGCAAGCACATCGAAGTGGACCCCGTCGTCACGAGAAGCAGACCGGGGGCCGCCACGAGACTGGCCGCGCCCACGGAAGTCGATGGCCACGATGCGAAATCCGGCCGTCGCCAAGGTGTGTGCCTGCGTCGCCCAACTCTCCTTGTTGAACCGGCCGCCGTGAGCCAGCACGACGCCGCGCTCGCCCGTTCCGTACACGTCGGCATAGACGATCCCCCCGTCCTGGGTCGGAAACGAAACGCGCTCCTGCGGCACTGCTAGGGGCGCGACGACAATCGCCGCTATGGCGACGTCAAGAACACGCATACCGCAACCTCATTGGTTCGGCGTTAGGTGGCGCTCTAATTCCGGTCTCCGACCGCGACGCGGTAAACCTCCACGTATTGTACATCCAACGAATCCCGGGTCACCACCGCAAATCGGTCGCCGCGCACAGCCGGATGTACAGCGGCATCACGAGCCGGCTCCACCAGCTCGCCGATGAGCCTCCCAACCGCATCAAACACTTCAAACCCAAACCCCTGTGGCGTGTACACCTCAACCCACAACCGTTGATCGACATCCTGTCCAATCCAGCGAAAAGCAGGCTTCGATGCCGGCCGTGGCTGCTCCCTCGGCTCGCATCGTGTTCCAGGATTGTCTTGCCGCACGCTCCGATATCGGGCGGTGCGCTCATCCCATTCAACATCGGTGATCGGCACCGCCAGCCGTGGACGTTCAATCACCCGAACCGTGTCGCCCGTCTGCGTCACCTGGGCAATCCGATAGCTCGCTGACCAGCCAACGAAAAGCGTGCGGTTTGGCGCACCGGCAATATGAAGGTCAGGCCCAAACGGAATGCCGAAAAACTCAATACCACCATTGTTCGGATACCGGCAGATCGGACCGGTGGGCACGTCCGGCCGTGGCGGGATCACCATGGTGTCGGGCGACGCAGAGCCGTCTAGGTAGATGAACGCCAACCCCCTTCCCCTTGGGAAATCGCCCATGACGGGCGCATACAAATCGCTGCGGGACCCGTTCAACAAGCGGATGATATTGCCGCTCAGTGGTTGCCACCGCCACGCACCGATCCAGTGACCGTCGCGCGAAAATAACCCAATGCGCGCATTGCGAAAATCCAGAACCACCAACGTGTCGCCAAGCCAGCCGAGGGAGTACGGTGTTTCGAATTCACCTGGGCCCGCACCGCGCCGCCCGATCGTGCGGACGTGCCGACCCGTCGAGTCGAACACTTGTATGTGGCTCGTTTGCATGTCGGCCACATAGACATTCAGATCATCGTCCAGTTCAATAGCCCGAATGCGCCCAAAGGCGTCGGGACCAACACCTGTAGCCGTGCCGATACGCGTCACGCGCACGCTGGTCCACATGGGCGCCGTGCCGGTCGATACGATACGTTCGATGCCACTGACCGTATCAATCACAGTCCGAACGGACGACCCAGGTGGTGCATCAGGGGAACATGCCCCACACAGGACGTACGTGCCGGTGATTACCGCAACGATGACCGATCGCAACTCTACTTCAATCCCGTGCCAGGGCATCCAAGCGCCGCACGATCGGCCCAAGAACACACCCCTCTATCACGCCGACCGGAATTACAAAGGGCGCGTCCCAACTCAGCCACCCGCCCTTTGCGAGGAATACCGTTGCTGCGAGCGCGAACCCAAACATGCCACCCACGCCGACGGCGCGGCTCAGGCTGCTGTGTTGGTCGATCATGGTGGTTATCAATAGGGCCGTGAGCACACCGTTGAGCGTTCCCGCGGCAACGATGAAATTTGCATAGGGTTCACCCGGCGCGAACCAAATGGTAAACGCTCCGAGGAAGCCGACTATTGCTCCTGCTACAATAATTCTCAATCGCTTACTCATAGG
>CAYLZR010000404.1:0-2175 GCA_964388145.1 uncultured Gemmatimonadaceae bacterium
GCGAGGCGTGCCTCAGCCCAGAAACTGGCAGCAGGTCGCCCATGGCAATCGGTCGGAGCGAGCGCCGGTGCCCAACTTGCGTCGAAACTCCTTCCAACGTATTAGAAACTTCCATCGAGCATTCATCCCGCCAGGATCGCACATGTCCAACACCGTTCATCTCCGGCCCGAGTTGTTGCAGTTTCTCGGACAACTCGCCAAAAACAACAACCGCGAGTGGTTCCAAAAGAACAAAGACAGCTATGAGCACGACGTGCGCGAGCCGTTGTTGAAGTTCATCGAAGCATTCGCCCCGCGCCTCGCGAAGATCAGCCCGCACTTCGTCGCCAACCCGAGCAAAGTCGGCGGGTCGCTGTTTCGCATTCACCGCGACACGCGCTTTTCGCGCGACAAGAGTCCCTACAAGACCTACGTGGGAGTGCAGTTCCGCCACGAGCGCGCCAAAGACGTTCACGCGCCGGGGTTCTACATGCACATACAACCCGACGGCGTTTTTGTGGGCGTGGGCTTGTGGCACCCCGACGCCGACGCCTTGGGGTTGATCCGTGAGGCGATTGTCGACGATCCGGTGGCGTGGAAACGTGCCAAGTCCACAAAGGCGTTCAAAGAGCACTTCGAGCTGGCGGGTGACTCCCTCAAACGAGCGCCCAAAGGCTACGACCCCGACCACCCGCTGATCGAGGACTTAAGAAGGAAAGACTTTATCGCCGTCTCGGAGTGGGAAACCCGATGGATCACCCGCCCCGATTTCCTCGATCGGTTCACCAAGCACTGCCAGGCCGCGAAGCCCTTTATGTCCTACTTGAGCAAGGCCTGCGGCCTGAAGTTCTGACGACTGCCTCTCCTGCCTCCTCTGCCTCTACTGCCCCTCTCCATCGGGGTGGCGGTGAGGGGCGGGGCGGCTATCTTCCCCGCCGCCATGCCTGAACACAAGAGCCTCATCCCACCTCATTTTTCGAGGAGCTTCGGCCCCGGCCTCATGTGGGCCGCCGCCGCCATCGGGGTCTCGCACCTGCACCAATCGACCCGCGCGGGGGCGTTGGCCGGGTTCGCGCTGGCCGGCGTCGTGCTCCTGGCCATCATCCTCAAGTATCCCTTCTTCGAGTACGGCCCGCGCTATGCGGCGGCCACCGGCCAGAGCCTGGTCGAGGGGTATCGACGAATCGGCAACTGGGCGCTGTGGCTCTACTTCATCCTCACGCTCTTTACGTCGGTCATCGTCGACGTGGCGATCGTTCTGTTTACGGGGTTCCTGCTTCAGTTTGCGCTCGGGCTGACGATGCCCCAATGGGTCTCGGGCGGCCTGGTGTACGTCGGGTGTGCCGCCGTGCTCTGGGTTGGGCGGTTTCGCGTGTTCGATTTGGTGGTGAAGGGCATTCTGGTGTTGCTCGCGATCTCGACCGTGATTGCTGCGGCGGTGACACTCCCCAGGGCGGACTTTTCGACGCTGGCGCTTTGGCCCGCCACCGGTGACAACGCGGTCGTGTCGCTGGCGTTCATCCTCGCGCTGGCAGGCTGGATGCCGTCTGCCATCGACACCGCGGTGTGGAGCTCGCTCTGGACGCTGGCGAAAAACCGAGACTCCGGAGTGACCGCGAGCGTTCGAACCGCACAGCTGGATTTTGGGATCGGCTATGTGGGTGCCGGCATCCTGGCGTTTGCGTTCCTGCTCCTCGGCGCCACCGTGATGTTCGGCGCGGGGCAGGAGTTCAGCCCGCAGGGCACCGTGTTCAGCACCCAGTTGGTCGAGCTGTATACCACGACGCTCGGCGCGTGGACGCGTCCGATCGTCCTCGTCGCGGTTCTCACGACGATGGTCTCCACATCGATTGTCGTCATCGACGGTTTCCCCCGGGCCCTCGAGCGGTGCGTGACGAATCTCCGCATGCCGAAAGACCAGCTCTTGGTCGGTGACGCGGAGGTGGGTCGCGGCTATTGGATCGCGGTCATTGCGTTGGGCTTCACGTCGGTGTTGGTGATGGGCGTCTTCATCGGCAACCTGGCGGCGATGGTGGACTTCGCGACGATCTTCATGTTCATCACCGGGCCGGTGCTCGGATATCTGAACCTGCGCGCCGTCACGTCGGACGAGATGCCGCCGGAACACCGTCCCGGACCGAAGATGCTCGCCTTGAGTTACGTGGGGTTGGTGTTGCTGGGCGGGATGGCGGTGGT
>CAYLZR010000405.1:0-2133 GCA_964388145.1 uncultured Gemmatimonadaceae bacterium
GAACTTGAGAACGTCCATCGGGCAGACGTCGATGCAGATACCGCACTGAATGCAGGTCGAGTTGCGGTTGTCGAAGGGGAGCCCGTTCTTGGCGAACGCCATCACGTCCACACCGACCTGGCAGTATCGGCTGCACATGGTGCACGAGATGCACTTGTCGTTTGCTGTGATGCGCAACCGTCCGTACCAACGAGCGAGGACTTGGTTGAAAGCCGCCAGCGGACACCAATAGCGGCACCACACCTTCCCTCCGAAGAACGGGTACAGAGCGATTGGTATCGTCGCGATCAGCCAGAAGTCTACGAGGTATTGGTACGACGCCATCCACACGTTATCGGCTCGTGTGTTGAACATGCCAACCGTGACGATGGTGGCCAAGGTCGCGCCGGCCAGAAGCACGCCCCCCTGGAATTCCCACGAACGGCTGCGTTTGCCCTTCGGCGCAAGATGACGCCACCGATCTCCCCACGTTTCGGCCAAGCCGCCACATCCGCAGATCCATGTGCAGAAACGCTTCCCGTGTCGACGCGCCGCCAACGGGATAGCGACAAACGTCAGCAAGATGCCGGCGGTAATGAAGAAATACATGACCAACATCGGATCCCCGTCGCCCCACCAATTGAACCAGCTGATGGACAACGGCCAAGGCTGGGACAATCCCCACACTCTCCAGGAGTTCTCTACGCCCAACGCGTGCACGCCAAGCACGTTCGCTAGCAAGAAAAACCCGACCTGAAAACTCGTCAGCGAGACATAGCGCCACTTTTGATATCGGGGGTCGCGCGCGATGCTCGTCCACCGTACGAATGCCTGGTATCCAAATCCGGCGAAGACCAGGGTATAGAGGAGACTGTACAGATATCCCTGCTGGAACCACAGCGTCCCGAAAAGGTCTTGCTGCGCCTGCTCGTTGAACATCCAGGTAAAAGGTGAGAAGGCGACACGGAACATCGCCCCCACCGTACCGGCAAAGCTCTCCTGCGACCAAAACGTCGTGAACGGCCAAGCGTATGGTGTTTCGGGAAACTTCTTCAGCGCGTACAGACTGTAGGCGAACACGAACGTCCCGACGAGCGCAGCCCACCGTTTCGGATGCCAGTCTCCCTCCAATCGCACGCCGACACGGCGGAAAAACGGAACGGGAAGATCCGACCCGATCATCTCGAAGATCACATCGTTGGGGATGGTCTGCGCGACGTCGTCACCGTTCGTGAACGTCACCGACCGATCGTCGAAGCCGACCAGCTTGCTGGACAGATGTAGATCGAGTCGCCCGGCAGCTCGCTCGGCCAATAGCGCGTCGACATTGCGCTTTCGAGGAAACGTCAACTCGTCGTCGATGGTCACCATCGTGACGTCGTTATTGGCACACAACGCAAGCGCCGCCTCGGCGGCCACGTCACCACCACCGTAGATGAATATCCGCTTTCCGTTGTACTCGCTCGGATCGCTGAGACTGTGGTGGAGTTTTTTGGGATGTTCTTCCTCGCCGAGTACGCCGGCTTTGCGCGGGTTGCCGGACTTACCCAACGCGAGAATCACACGCTTTGCGCGATAACTGGCACGATTGGTTTTGACAAGGAAGTGCCCCCTCGTCTTCCTTGCGTCGAGGACCTTCTCATGCTCGTTGACCTTGAGGCCGACTTCCCGCACTTGGGAGCGCCACCGCTCCAGGAGCTCTTCTCGCGTGCACTCCTCGAACCACAACGAACTCCTGTTCGGAAGGCCTTCCGGCTCGGCGAAGAGAATCTTCCCCTTGTACATGTCGATCACGGTGGTCGCGATGCGCTCCGACTCGAGCACCTGGTACCGCATCCCCAACTCGTGTGCCCGCATCGCGGCCGCAAGCCCCGACGCTCCCGCCCCCACGATGACCACATCGAGTAGTTCCGGATCGACCTGAGAAGGCGCTCCCAACTCGGCGTGCAACCGGTTGATGACGTCGACCCCCTCGTTGAGGCCGAGTTTGATGAGCGGCGTGCCCCCGACGTCGCCCATGAGATAGAGACCCGCAACGGTACTTTCCCCGTTCTCTCTCACCAGCGGAAGATCGGGGTAGGAGGGATCTGGCTGCTTCTTCGAAAAGAGGCTAGCAGCCCAGTCAGACAGCTTCATGGTCGTTCAAGGTGCAGC
>CAYLZR010000406.1:0-2128 GCA_964388145.1 uncultured Gemmatimonadaceae bacterium
GGTACCATGAGACAAACGGTGGGTCGCCGCTCTCGAACGGCCCAACGACATCCGCAGCAAAAGCCTTTAGTCCTTCCAGGTCACCAGGGAACTTTCGAAAGACCTTGACGAGATAGTCGTGCAGGTTGACCCATTCTCCGACCGAACTCACCGTACTCCCAAACTCGGCAAAATCCCGAAGTAACGCATCGCCATGTTCAGAAATGGACGCAATACGACGGGAAACGAAACATGTATTCAGGCTCAGGTTGCAATCGAGCGACAACAGCCCGTCGACTTGGTGCGGAGCGTCGAGCGGGGTTTCGAGCATCTGGAAGGCAAGGTCGGCCCCGCTGGAGAAGCCGACCAATATCACGACGTTGGGATCCTCGGTGCGAATCAACTCTGCCAGCATTTCGCGCTGCAGCGTGACCTGGTCGTGAAGACGCAGTCGGTGACGCCGGCGGGCATTGGGCTCGAAGCCGTACAGCGTCGGTGCAATACCTCGGAAGGGTATCTCGAGGAGCGTCGCCTCGAACTCGCGTTGGTCGAGTCCCATACCGTGGTGAAATACCACCATCACATCGGATGCGACTTTGTTGTCCAAGTAATGCTGTCTATCGCCGATGATTCGGGGATCCAACGTCTCCCGATCCAGTTTCCGACACACCTCGGCCGTGAGCTTGAACGTTTGGTCCACGACCCTCCGCACCTCGACAGCGGGAACGCTCACAGGAGTAGACGGCGTGACGGAGCTCTCCAACCGATATAGAAGCTCCGCAGCGGTCTGCCACCGATCGGCTGGATGCTTTTGAAGACACGTCAAAACCACAAACTCGAGTGCCGTCGGTATCGTCTCGCGCCGCGAGGACAACGGTTCGGGAGGCTTGGTAAGGTGTGCGGCCATGATCTCCTGTGCCGACGCACCGTCGAACGGCGGCGCGCCCGTCAGCAACTCGTACGCCAGGGCGCCAACGGCATAAATGTCGGCTCGGTGATCCACGTCTGGATCCCCAGCCGCCTGCTCTGGCGCCATGTACGTGGGCGTTCCTAGCGCCACCCCGACACTGGTGAGCTTTGCACCGGCGCAGGCCTGGCTCACCGCCTTCGCGACACCGAAATCCGTCAAGATTGCGTGCCGATCGGAGAGCATAACGTTCTCCGGCTTGATGTCGCGATGCACGACCCCATGTCGATGCGCATGGGTGAGGGCGCCTACGATGTCGCACAACAGGGACACGGCTTCGGCGATGGGCAGCTCGCCTTCGGCAGCGAGTTTGTCGCGCAACGATTGGCCCTCTTCATACGGCATGACATAGTAGAGGAAGCCGTCAGCCTCGCCCGAATCGAAGAGCGGCAGGATGTGCGGGTGGTGGAGCTGCGCGGCGATCCCAATCTCCCGGACAAACCGCTCCGACCCCAGGGCCGAAGCGAACTCCGGACGCAGCACCTTCACCGCCACATTGCGCTGGTGTTTGACGTCGCGGGCGAGGTAGACCGTGGCCATACCTCCCGCGCCGACTTCGCCCTCGATGGTGTAGCGGCCGGCAAGGGCGGCGGTGAGGCGGGAGAGTTGGTCGGTCATGAGAGAATCATGAATATCGAATCTTGAACACGGAATGTCGAAGTTGCATCAAGACCACATCGTCAAATCCCGCACGGTCCTCGACGAGACAATGTGATACAAAAGACAAGACCCCGCCACACGGGAGGGTGGCGCCGAGCGCTTACCGCCGGGCCCGATCGATCTCTTCCAGTGCCCGCTCGATGTCCGACGGCTCGTTATACAGATGTGGTGAGAATCGGACGGTGGCTTGCCGGGCAGAGACGACGACGCGTGCCGCGTTCAGCCGTTGCGCCATCTCGGCCGAGTCGCAGTCGGGAAAACGGGCAGCGACAATGGAGGTACGTTCTTCGTCGGTTGGCGGTCCGAGGATATCGGCGCGCCGCTCCCGCAACCCGTCGATCAAGAGATCCGCAAGGTGCAGGTTGTGATCGTGGATCCGCCCGATGCCAACACCCAGCAAGTACTTGATCGATTTCGCAAGTCCGATTGCACAACCATAGGCCATTGTGCTGGGCTCGAACCGCCGTGCGGTTTCGGGGAGTTCGAGTCGGGTCGCCTGGAGGTCCCACATGTCTTCATGAC
>CAYLZR010000407.1:0-2124 GCA_964388145.1 uncultured Gemmatimonadaceae bacterium
CTTCCGTTGGGCACTTTGCTGGGACTGGCCTACATCATCGCCGAGCTTCCGAATTCATTCCTGAAGCGGCGGCTTGGCATCCTGCCTGGACGCGCTCCCGACAGACATCGCCAGTGGTTCGTGCTCGCCGATCAGACGGACTCGGTGCTTGGATGCGTGCTCGTGTACGGCCTCTGGCTGCGACCGCCGGCGCTCACGCTGCTCCTGTGTCTGCTGCTCGGCCCTGCCGTTCATCTGGGCGCTAACGTGCTGCTGTACACGCTGCGGCTGCGACGGGAGGCAGTCTGATGAGGGCCCCGGCGGCACCGCATCGCCTGCAGCGGATCGGCGTCTATCTGCGCGCGATGTTTCCATTGTCCATCAACGTGCCCATGACGATTCTCCTGTTCGTCAGTGGCTACGTCACCAGTGCCATCGTGCGAGGGGAAGCGATCCGCTTCGACGCCCATCTGTGGTACGGCGTCCTCACGGTGTTCTTGATGGCGCTGCTCTTGCGTGTGTTCGACGAGTTGAAGGACCGAGCTTCCGACGCCCAGCTCTTTCCTGAGCGGCCCCTAGTGACCGGCGCCGTCAAGTATTCCGACATCCATATCCTCGGCGCGATCGTCGCGGCCGCTGCGGTGACACTGAATCTCGGACGGGGCGCTGCTAGCACCGCATTCGCACTGCTTTTTGCATACACCCTCTTCACCTGGCGGTGGTGTTTCGTCCCCCGCATGTCCGAACGCCCCGAGGTGGTGCTACTCACACATCAACCGCTCGTGGCACTCATCTTCTACTACATCTATTGCGTGTACGTCGACGTGACGGGAGGTGTGCCCGCCATTCGAGAAGGCATGGTCGTCGCCCTGGTGATGTGGCCGCCGCTGTTTGCGTGGGAGATCGCACGGAAAGTTCGCGCACCCGCCCAGGAGACCGACTACCTCACCTACAGCAAACGATGGGGACCCCGCGTTGCCGCGGGGGTCGTGGTTGTCACCTTCCTGATGGGTGCCGCGCTCACAGCGACCGTCGGCGCGATATATGGTCTATCGCGTTTCGTTCCGGTCTATTACGGCCTCGTTGCGCTGGGTAGCAGTGCGGTCATCATCCGTTTCGTCGTGGCACCGTCGCCCCGACGGAATCGACTGCGTCCGGTCGCTGAACTGTTCGTCGTGCTGTACTACCTCGGGCCGCTCCTCGAGGGGCTGCTCGCCACCCGACTCTGATGGGAAGGAGACGATCCGTGGCGATCCAGATCTACAATCGCCGAACTGCTCAACTCGAGACCGAAATGGTGTTCCAGCGGTGGTTCATGACCATGGCCTATGGAACGCCGTTGGGCCGTGCGAGCGCGACCCTGTTATGGTCGCGGAAATGGTTTTCGCGCCTGTACGGATCGTTGCAGCGGTCGAGGATGAGTCGTCGCAAGATCCGGCGGTTCGTCGAGCGGTATGCGATTGATTGCACCGAGCTCGATCGACCACTCCAGTCCTACCGATCGTTCGACGATTTCTTTCAGCGTCGCCTGAAACCCACCGCTCGGCCCATCGCTGGGAACAAGGACACGCTCATCAGTCCGGCCGATGCCCGCCTCCTGGCGTATCCCGTCAGGCAGGGGCTGGTCGTCCCGATCAAGGGCGCCCGGTACTCGATGTCCCGCCTCGCGGCTGGCGCAGCAGACGATCATCGGTTCCACGAGGGGCTGTGCCTGGTCTTCCGTCTCGCCCCAGTGGACTACCATCGCTTCTGCTACATCGACGACGGTGAACACGGTGCGCATCGATCCGTGTCGGGCCGACTCCACTCGGTCAGCCCGCTCGCACTGCGGCGCGGGGTCAATGCATTCCACGAAAATCAGCGTGACGTGGTCGTGTTGCGAACCGCGTCCTTCGGACCGGTCGTCGAGGTCGACGTCGGCGCCCTCGCAGTGGGACGGATCATCCAACGTCACCGGTCGGCGCACGGCTTTGGGCGTGGCACCGAGAAAGGGTGCTTCGCTTTCGGCGGCTCGACGATCGTGCTCGTCTTCGAGCGTGACCGCGTCTCGATCGACCGTGACATCGTGGAGCACTCGAACCAAGGAATTGAAACGCTCGTGCGATATGGCGAAGGAATCGGCAGAGGCGCGAGTTCAACAGGGAG
>CAYLZR010000408.1:0-2118 GCA_964388145.1 uncultured Gemmatimonadaceae bacterium
ATCCGCAACCCGAGATCCTTGCCTTTTTTCACCGCCGGTATGCCCTCTTCCATCCACACCGGTGCGGGGGCACCCATCAAGTAATGATCAAAGAACTGCTGCATCCGGACCGCGAAATCCTTGCGATTTTGATATTTCCGTAGGCCGTGCGCCTCACCGTTGTAGTTGAGCAGCCACACCGGCTGGTGAAGTCGCCGCAGCGCCACGAAGAATTCGATGCCCTGGTACCACGGCACCGCACCGTCCTCATCGTTGTGCATCATGAGTACCGGGGTCTCGACCTTGTCCGCCCAGAAGATCGGTGAGTTTTCGATGTAACGCGGCCGAGCTTCCCAGAGGGAGCCGCCCATGCGACTTTGCGTCTTCTCGTACTGCATCGCACGGCTCAGCCCGGACTGCCAGCGGATACCGCCGTACGCGCTGGTCATGTTCGACACCGGAGCGCCTGCCTCCACGGCAGCGAAGATATTGGTGCGCGTGACGAGGTAGGCGTTTTGGTATCCGCCCCAGCTGTGACCCTGCGCGCCAACCCGATCGGGATCGATGTATCCCTGGGCGATGATGCTCAACACGCCGGGAACCAGACAGTTCAACGCGCTTTCACCGGGATACCCGTCGCGGTAGAAGATGTCCGGGATGAACACAACGTAACCTCGACTCACGTACCACGAGATGTTGATGCTCGACGAGCCGGGTGATGGCGCGCGATGCCGGTGGAGTTGGTCCGAGTTCTTCTCGTAGTAGTACACCATCATCGGGTACTTGCGATTCGGATCGAAAACGTCCGGCTTGAACAGGAGCCCCTGTAGGGGAAGACCGTCTGTCGATGTCCAGTCCACCAACTCTGCACTCCCCCAGAGGTAATTGTCCTGTTGCGGGTTGGCATGCGACAAACGCTGCGCATCGTCAAGATTCAAATCGCTGGCCCAGAGATCCGGAAACTCTCGGAAGCTCTCACGGGTGAAGATCACCACGTCCGCATCCTTCGCTTTTTGCGGAGCGCCGAACCGAAGCGGCTCCATGACGAGCCGGCGCGGCTCCCGGTCTCCACGCACGCGGTCTCGATAGAATCCCGACGACTTGGTAGTCAAGTCGAACGCCGACAGCACGATGTCTTCGTTGTCGGCAATGACATTCGCGCCGCCGCCAAACCCTCCAAACCCAACGGCCCCGCCGGCGCGATCGAGGGCCACGTAGCGGAACCGCAGATTGCCACGACGACCAACACCCTCGGTGATATTCCGGGGAGCGGCTCGACCGGTCGGATCGGCGGCCCAGATGTCGTGCTTGTCATATACCAGAAACCGCTCATCATCCTCGGTCCACCCGGCCGATCCGTTCGAACCGGGGATCATCGGCCGGTCGTGAAGCTCGTTGTAAAAAGGATAAGGGATCGCGCCCGTGAGATTCACCGCCTCCCCGCCATCGACGCCCTTGGCAAACCACGCGCGCTTGTGACCGTCCCACCACGTGATGTACTTGCCGGCCGGTGACAATCGGGCAGAGGCTTGGATTTCTTCCAACACGATGCGCGCGCGACCGGTACTCACGTCCACCACGTACACATCGTTGTAACCCGGCGAGTCCCACGATATCCGTTGCCGATACCGCACGTTGGTGACCGCCAGGGCAATGTCGCCGTTTCCGGAGTCGGCCACCGTTACCGTCGGCATGTTGATGGTGGCCAGCTGCACAACGCGGTTGTCGTCGAGATCGACCATCGCGCGGTAGGTACGCTGTAGCTCCTGCTCACGCTGCACCAACTGGTTGGGCTGGAGGAGCGGATCTTTCCAATTCCAAACGTCCAACTCGACCTTCTCCCACTCCGGCACTTCCTCTTCTGGATCCGGCGCAGGCCGAGGAGCCGTTCCGAAAAACAGCCGCTTGCCGTTCTCCGAGAACGAGGGGGTCCCGTTCTCACTCACCCACCAGCCCGTCGGAACACCCTGCGTCGTGCTATCGGCTACCGCGCTGGCCTCGTCGTCGCCATGCTTCCAATGGTATAGGGCGAACGCCGGCTGGTCGGCCTCGAAGTCCGCTCGATTCGATAGGAAAGCCACCTGATTGCCCTCGTCATCAAACGCGAGGTTCTTGTACACTCCCTTCCCCACCATCAGC
>CAYLZR010000409.1:0-2102 GCA_964388145.1 uncultured Gemmatimonadaceae bacterium
ATGCTCGAACGGATTGCGCAGGCGATTCATCGACGGGTAACGGTTGACATGCCCGCCGCCGACTCTGAGGCGGAGACTGTTCATTTCGCGTTTCGCAAGCTGCTCGCAAACCTTCGTCGCAAGACAGGATTGACGGTCGAGCAGTTGGCCGCGAAGCTTGAGCTTCCCGTCAGCGAAGTCATTGCTCTGGAACGAAGCGCCACTCACCGTCCAAAGCCGCTCGTGCTCCACCGACTAAGTCAGTTCTACGATATCCCTCAGCGCCATCTCGCGGAGTTGGCGGGGGCCATTGTCCAGGTACCGGGCGTGGTCCGAGAGCAGGCGTCGAGATTCGCAGCGCAATCGGATTCCTTCGCGAAACTAAGCCGAGAGGAACAGCGTACGCTCGACGAGTTCGTAAATTTTCTGAAGTCCGCCACGTAAGAAAGCAACGAGGAGTCGACTTCCCAATGGGTGTAGACCTGGAGGCGGAGGCTAACTGCCGGCCGGAGCAGCGCCAAGATCACCAACTGCTCGAATTCGCCCAAAAATTCGCCCTTACCCACGGGATTTGGCCTTCTCTATGAAGAAACGCGTGTATTTCTATATACCCTAGTATATAACCCTGATTGCTTTGTTGTCACCTGCCGGGTCAACGATGTAACGGGCACTCCCTGTCACCTCCCGTCCTCGTGCCCACCGGTGTCGTTTCGCTCCAAAAGGTGCTTGGTCGAGGCCCTTGACAAGCATCGGGTGCTTGGGCATATGATGCTTGTGGGAAGTAGTCATTGCGCTTCCTCAGCGATCGGTAGTTGATGTTCCGATGGCGTGTGCGCGTCTAAGACCGAGAGTCTCTCGGCCGATCAACTTGCGTCGACGGGTTGCCTGGCAGTTTTTGGCAATTGCGGTCGGAGGACACGCGTGTGCCTCGGCTCGAACGCCGCGCACCGATTCCAATCTCAGGGGCTCCAAATGCGAAGCGGCCTCGATCGAAACGCGTAGGGGGTTCCAAGGCGCAACGCTTGCGGACGCTCTTCAGGGGAAGGTGCCTGGTTTGAACATCGTCCAGGTGGGGGGCGCTGGAGGTGGAGGATTTGCGAGCATACGCGGAAGCAACTCACTCCATTCGGGACAACCCCTCATCTACCTGGACGGAATCAGAATGACGCAGATAACGTCTACGGGACTGGATGGCGTCCATTCGCTTCCACTGTTCGAATACGTCAACGTGGCGGACATCGACCGCATCGAGGTGCTCCGTGGCCCCACGGCCACGATCCAGTATGGTTCGGATGCCGCCGACGGTGTGATTCGCATTTTCACCTGGCAGGGGCGCGGTGATGAATCAACAGAAACGGACTCTGCCGACCGGTGCAGTAGCTCGGTGGCAGACACGGCATTAGCGGATGCAACGGACTTGCGCTGAGCGTCGGCGGGCCATGTGGGCCTCGCCGACGGAGACTGGCGCGGTTATTCCTTAATCCAACCAAGGAGGTGCATATGCAATCCATCATTCGTCGCCCGCTACGAGCGGCGCCACTTCTTGCAGTACCGCTCGCCCTGCTGGTGAGCCTGGCGCTGTTCACGGCACCTGCGGTTGCACAGACGGGAACCATCGAAGGCCGCGTGACGACGGCCAGTTCCGGCGACCCTGTGCAGGGGGCGCGGGTTGCCCTCGTCGGCACGAACGTCGGGACGCAAACCGATGATGACGGCCGCTTCGTGCTGCTCAATGTTCCGGTCGGGACCCGGCGACTCCAGGTGCTGCTCATTGGTTATGCCATGGGAACGCTGCAAATAAGAGTGCGCCCAGGCGTCGTCACGCCGGCGACCATAGAGTTGAATACCAGCGTGCTCAGGCTGGACGAGATCGTCGTGACCGGTACAGCCGGTCAGGCGCGCCGGAGACAAATCGGCAATTCCATTGCGCAGATCGACGTTGGCGACATCGCCGATCCGCCACAAAACGTCAACCAGATGCTTCAAGGACGTGCCCCGGGAGTCCAGGTGTATCAGACCACCGGGATGGCCGGCAGCGGTTCCCAAATTCGGCTCCGCGGTGCGGTGAGTGTGAGTCAGAGCAACCAGCCGCTCCTGTACATCGACGGCGTTAGGGTGCGCAG
>CAYLZR010000410.1:0-2100 GCA_964388145.1 uncultured Gemmatimonadaceae bacterium
TACGGATGCAGCACGCCGCCCCACTTGTTCACGCTCCACCGGAAGCTCAGGTCCAAGCGATTGTAACTCGGGTAGCGCTCGCCGTTGCGTGTTGCGGCGGCGAGCGGTTCTTCCTCGAAGTCCTCGAACGCGTGTTCAACCGCGCTGTATTGGCGATGCCGCCACTCGCCGATGAAACCCGTGTATGGCAAGGGCGACCCGAACCCCCACCGTACACCCATGTCGCTACCCAACGGACCGTCGGTTTGCAAGACCACATTGAGCGTGTGGCGCCGATCGTGCGCAGGCGCAAACACCTCAACGTCGGTGCGTCGCTCCGTGTCGACGAAACTATACGCCACCCATCCGCGGACCTTCCCCCGGTACTTGCGCGCCAACAAATCGAGTCCCCACGCGTCACCATCGGTGGGGATGAACTCGTCGCCGTGCACCTTGAAATCCTCTTCCCGGTTGCGGCTCACAAGATTGTGGAACGTCTTGCGGTACCCTTCGAGCGATATCGAGTAGTCGGATCGGAACCATTTTTCAAAGCCGAATACGAGATGGTCCGAGCGCGCCACGGGCGTCACGCTGTCGGCGCCAATCCAGAAATCGAACACTGCGAAGGGAATCTCTTGATCCCGTAGCGAGTGAATCGCCTGGTAATAGCGTCCCGCCGATCCGGTCAGGGCGAAATCGCTGTCGAGGAACGCCTTCACGCCAACCCGAGGCGCGAACGCCGTGAAGCCAGGACCCTCAATGGATTCCAGGCGGATCCCGGGGCGGATCATCAACCACCCGACCGGATGCCACTGATCGTCGACGAAGGCCGACCAGATACGCGGCTGGTATGTGGCCGAAAAGAAATTTGCGCCAAGGGCGGTGCTGCGGATGTCGTACGTCATCTTGTAATCCTCGACCCCCGCCCCGATGCGCAAGTTGTTTGACACGCCGGTCGACAGCGCAAGTGACCATCCACCGGTCCACATACCTACCGTGTTCTCCACTCGCACGACATCGGGTTCGAGGCCCAAACCGGTCGAGAACCCCGTGCCACTGGCGTGGACCTCGAGCACGTGATCCCCAAACGGTTTCTCGAAGCGTACCCCCAACAGCCGGTTGCCCCAGTTGAACTCGATGTCGACGGCGTCGCGCCCATCCTCGGCGTCCACCCACGGCCAATCCAATACGTCCCGGCCCAAGTACCCCGTAACGGTCAGTTGTCCGCCGCCCACCCGAGTCGCCACCTTGCCCACCAGGTCGCCGAAATAGTACGGCAGCGTCTCGTCACTGACGGCACCGACGATGGCATCGGCGTACGTGCGGCGCCCTCCGAGCATATACGTGACTCGGTTGCCAAGCGGCCCGTCGACAAGCACCTTGGCCGACAACAACGAGAGTTGGCCCCTAACCGCCGTGCGCTCGGCGTTGCCGTCTCGCAGTTGGATGTCGAGTATGCTGCTCAGACGACCCCCATATCCGGCCGGAAACGCGCCCGTGATGAAGTCCACCTGCTGGACGGCGAACGCGTCGAAGGTGCTGAAGAGCCCGCCGAGATGGGAGGGGTTGAACACCGTCACCCCGTCGAGGGTGATGAGGTTCTGGTCGGCCTCCCCTCCCCGAACGTTGAAGCCGGTGGTGAAGTCGTTTTTGGCGACCGTACCGGGGAGCAGTTGTATCACACGGGTCACGTCCGCTTCCAAGATCGCCGGTGTTCCGGTAATCTCCGCCGGCTCCAGCGATATCGTGCTCAGCTGCGCCAGCTCGTCGAAACGCTGTCGCGCGGGAGGCGGGGCCTCAGCCGTGATCGGCGCCATGCGCAGCGCCGACGAGGCCAGATAGACGACCAGGGTATCTCGATCGGGGGGTAGGGGAATGGTGTCAGCCACCAACCCCAGCCGCTCGAATGCGATTCGGGCGGCAAACCGGGGCACGTCGCGCAAGACGAAACGCCCCGATTGGTCGGTGCGCGCCGTCATCCCGAACTCGACGACCCGAGCCGTGACTCCCACCAGAGGAACGCTGTCGCGAGCGGCCAACACGCGCCCTGCCACCGAACGTCGCTCCTGAGCGTCTGCGCCCCCAGCATCCAGAGCGATCAGGCATACTCCGAGGGCGACA
>CAYLZR010000411.1:0-2088 GCA_964388145.1 uncultured Gemmatimonadaceae bacterium
TCTCCTTTCAGTACAATCGTCAAGAGAAGGTGTCGATCGGCAGGATGAACGTCCAGGGTTTGTTGTGGAGCACACAGCTCAAACGGAATAACAAGGTACACCACGTGCTTTCGGTCAACACGGTATCCGACTACATGGAGAACAACGCCTTCGAGATCGGCGGACAGAACTTCTCGATTACGCTGAATTCCCGGTTCAAACTGTCCGAGGACTTCACCCTGGCCACACGAGTGCAGCCGATGGTGACCATTATGGCCGGGGTCAATTCCGAGTACGGTCAGTTCACCGGTCGGTCGTACGATTTTGGCAGCGGGTTCGGCTTCCGCACTCGCGGGCAGCTCTTCCGGGGCGGCTACAACCACTTCACGCTCGGCTACGCCGGATCGTACACTCACACGCTGAACGGTGCCGCGGGCGAACAGTTTATTCACTACGTATTCGCCGAGGCGCGGTATCCACTGTGGGCCGCCATGTCGCTGGGCGTGGATTACTACCTCTTCATGCGAAATAGCTTTTATCGCGACTTCCCCAACGTCCACCGTCGCACACCCGAGTTACGGATCAACGCGGCATTCAACTGGCAGAGCTTCCGATGATACGCCGCAAACGAAACGCCATCCCTCGAGTCGTAGGCGCGGCCGCCTTCACCGTGTTTGCCGGCGCGTGCGTCGCGAGCACGGAAGTCGAACTTTCCGAGCTGGCCGGCCTGTGGAACGTGGGGGAGGCCGTCTATATCGGTGTGGTCGACGCGGCGCAGACGGCACGCCTGTCTGAACGTGGCTTTTCGGCGACGATGGACATCGCCGCGGACGGTGCGTTCAACATGGTGATCACCGGTGGAATGGTCGATGCACTCACCGGGCAGCTCGCGGTGGACGGCAATGAGCTGGAAGTAACGATTGACGGCCGCGTGTTCCCGGGAGAAGTGTTCATCGAGGACGACCGCGCCGTGCTCCGCATACTCGGCGGCGTCATGTTCGATTTCGATGAGGATGGCGACGAAGAGGCGGCGCTTCTGTTTTTGATTATGGACAGGGCCTAGGACGGAGGTAACTGCCATTGATCATTTGGGAGTTCCTCCTTTCTTTCAGTACACGAAGCCGGCCCCGCCCAGCTCCTGCTCACCGCGGGGCTGACATTCAAGTTGGATCGATAGCCGTCAGGGACACCGCTCGCCCCACGTGGCGAGCGATCAACACCGAATCTTAGACGCGTTCTATTCGACGATCGGGGAACAACAGGCAGACTATTTTGCCGCATGCGGCTGCGGAGGATTGATACCGGCTTTTTCGGCAAGCCGCACTAAGTCTATGACCGAGTTCGCACCTAATTTTTGCATGACTAGAGCAAGAATCTCGCACTCCCGACGAGTTAGTCTGTTCACGCGCTGAGGAACTTTGGCGATTTCCGCCTTTCGCACCCGATCCCCCACGTCGCGCGCAATCGCCTGTTCGATCGCGTCCAGCAGGTCGCGATCGTCGAAGGGTTTTTGGAGAAAGTCGACGGCGCCCGCCTTCATAGCGCGAACACTCATGGGCACGTCCCCGTGGCTGGCAATGAACACAATCGGGATGTTGTCATCCCCCCGGTTGATCACCTCCTGAAGTTCGAGCCCCGTCAGCCCCGGCAGGTACACGTCCAACACCAAGCAGCACGGCTCGCTGGTTGGAGGGCGGTTCAAGAACTCTTCAGCGGACGCAAACGTTTCCACGTTGTATCCCGCCGACCGGGCGAGCCTACCAACACCGCGCCGCACGGACGGGTCGTCGTCCACCACGAACACCGTCAGGGTCACCTCGAAATTCCTGCTGCTCGAGAACACCTCTGACTACGACCCAAATAATACCTGTCCCCTTCCACACCGACTCTCCCTCCTCAAGAGATCCTCCTGGTCTGTCAAGTGTAGTTGACCGGGGCGAGTGGTAGCAAGAGGTGGCGAAATGATTACCGAAGCAACACTTCCGGCAAGCGGGCCAAGAGAGTGCCGTCCTCACCCCGGATCACCATCGTCGTGCGCCTCAAAACCCTCTGTGAATGTCCCTGTGATCTCGCCCACTTCCGCGGTGCCGTGCACCACTTGATTGAGCA
>CAYLZR010000412.1:0-2085 GCA_964388145.1 uncultured Gemmatimonadaceae bacterium
GATCTACACGCTCAAACTCCTCCGCCGTGGAATCGACATCGACAAAGGGAAGGATGTCAACGTGCTGCAGTCGGTCCGAGTCCGAGACGAGATGCGGGCTGATGTCGTGACGATTTCCCGAGATGCACAACTGGTGCAGTTGCTCTCGCGCTTCGTGGAGCATCCCGGCAGTACACTGTTCGTCACCGAAGATGACGGAACATTGCTCGGGATCGTCACCGCCGATGAAATCCGTCTGATCATGCAGCAGGCCGCGTCGCTGGAAACCTTGGTCATCGCCGAGGACGTCATGACGGCGAGTGACTTCCCCACTGTCACACCCAACGACTCCCTCGCCCACGTAATGAAGTACTTGGGATCCTATCGAGGCGAGGTGGCGGTGATGGAGGAGGGTCGCTTGGTGGGCGCCATTTGGCCGGGAGACGTTATCGAGCGATACAACACTGAAGTGTTCAAGCGCGACATGGCTCGCGGCATGGCGGCCGCCGTGCACTCGGACAGCGCCGTGGTTTCCGGAGCGGACGGCGCCGCCGTCGCCGAGATACCTGTTCCGGCGCAGTTCGTGGGAAAGACGATCCGCGCGTTGGACATCCGACGGACCTTCGGCGTGAGCGTCCTCTTGATCAAGGAGTCGTCAGCCGGCGGCCAGGAAAAACTTCACACCACTCCCGGAGCCGACTATACGTTTCGGGAGGACGACGTGATGTTGGTGATGGGCTCTGGTGAGGAGCTTCGCCGCCTGCGGGAGCTACGCTGACTATGCGGGAATCTTGGGGAAGTCGTTTCGGTTTCATTATGGCAACCGCCGGGTTCGCGGTGGGCCTCGGCAACATCTGGCGATTTCCGTACATGGTCGGGGAAAACGGCGGCGGCGCATTCCTGATCGTCTACATCGCGTGTGCCATGCTCATCGGCATACCCCTGTTCGCGGCGGAAATCAGCCTCGGCCGCAAGACCCAACTCACAGCGATTGCGGGCATGGAGAAGCTCACGGGCAGTGCCCGCAGTCCGTGGGCCAGCGTCGGGTGGCTGGGGTCGATCGCCAACGTGATGATCTTGTCCTACTACTACATGTTGATGGCGTGGATCGTCGCGTACTTCGTCCAAATCGCCACCGGCCGATTTGCCGGTGTCTCACCAGCGGAGATCCAAAACACCTTCGACACCTTTGTCGCGCAACCCATTCCCGTCTTGGGTTACACACTCTTCGTTATTGTTGGGGTCGGTCTGCTGGTGGGGAGGGGCGTTCAAAAGGGGGTCGAGCAAGTGGCCAAATTCGCGATGCCGCTCCTGTTCGTCTTGCTGGCTCTCCTGGCCGTACGGTCTTTGACGTTCGAGGGATCGGGGCGTGGGCTGGCGTGGTACCTGACCCCCGATTTCTCCACCTTGAACGGGCAAACCATTCTCGCGGCGCTCGGCCAGGCGTTTTTTTCGATCGGCATCGGCATGTCTGTCGCCCATGGCTTCGGCAGTTATCTGAAACGCGATTCGGACATCCCCGGCAACGCGGCCATTGTCGTGGCTTGTGACACCGGTGTCGCGTTTCTCGCGGGCCTCGTCATCTTCCCCGCCCTCTTCGCGTTCGGTCTCGAGCCGGATTCAGGACCGCGACTCCTGTTCGTAACGATGACCAATCTCTTCGACCGGATGCCGGCGGGTCAACTCTTTGGCGGAGCGTTCTTCTTCCTGTTGATCTTGGCTGGGTTGACGTCCGCCCTGGCGACAACGGAGATCCTCGTCGCCACCCTCTGCGATTCGCTGCACATCACCCGAAGGAAGGCGGTGATCATTTCGGCGACCGGGTTGTTCATCCTCACCGTACCCAACGTGCTCTCTCAAGGACCGTGGTCGCACATTCTGATCTTCGGGAGGGACATTTTCGTGTTTGTGGATTGGATCTCGGGGAACTTCATGCTCGTCGCCGCCGCTTTGGCGCTGTCGCTCTACGTAGCAATGTCGTGGGGGTGGGAAGGATTCCGTGACGAAACCAACGTTGGCGCCGGTCGGATCAAGGTGCTCGCGTCGTGGAAGCCGTTGATCAAGTACATCATTCCAGCGGCGATTGCGTTGATTCTGTTGGGAGGA
>CAYLZR010000413.1:0-2064 GCA_964388145.1 uncultured Gemmatimonadaceae bacterium
TCATGGGTCGTTGGTTTACGGAGGAAGAAGACCAGAGGGGTAATGAGCGAGTCGTCGTCCTTGCAGAAGGCTTTTGGAGAAACCGGTTCGGGGGCGACGAATCGATGGTGGGGAAGTCAATCGTGCTCGACGACCAGAGCTACACCGTGGTCGGCGTCATGCCGGCGTCGTTCGATCACCCTGCCGGTATGGCGTTGTGGATGCCGATGGCACCCAACGAGCAAATCCGATCCTGTCGCATGTGCCTGCACCTGGCGCAGATCGCACGCATGAAGCCGGGAGTCACGCTCGAGGACGTGCGATTGGATCTCGCCGGCGTGGCCACACTTCTCGCCGAAGACTTTCCCGAGTCGAACACGCGCATGGGGTTCACGGTCAACCCTCTGTTAGACCAATTGGTTCGAGATGTGCGTACGGCACTGTGGGTGCTGTTGGGCACGGTGGGATTCGTGTTGCTCATCGCGTGCGCCAACATCGCCAATCTGCTGCTTGCGCGGGGAGCGGCTCGCGAATCCGAGGTTGCCGTGCGGGTGGCGCTCGGTGCATCTCGGGGCCGCCTGTTTCGGCAACTGCTGACCGAAAGCCTGGTGTTGGCGACTATCGGTGTCCCACTTGGCATATTGGTCGCGCGCGTCGGGATCAGCGCGATGTCGGTTGCCGGGTCGTCGGGGCTTCCCCGGATGGGCGAGGTGTCGATGAGCGGCGAGGTAATGTTGTTCACGGCCGTCGTCGGCGTCTTTGCTGCAGTTGTCTTCGGTCTGATGCCCGCCATCCAATCGTCCCGGCTCGACGTGAATGCGCATTTCAAAGAGGGAGGCCGCAACGGAGGACGTCACCGTCACATGTTGCGCCGCGGGCTCGTCATAGCGGAAGTTGCACTCACATTCATGTTGTTGGTTGGGGGCGGGCTCTTGATGCGGAGCTTCGCGAGGCTGCAGGATGAGGATATCGGCCTGAGTACCGACAACTTGATCACATTGAGTCTCAGTGCGACTGGTTCGAAATACCAAGCGCCCGCGTCCGTTCTTGCGTTCTTTGCAGACCTACAGGAAAGCTTGCGTGCATTGCCCGGTGTGACTCGGGTGGGAGCGTCGACCGAGCGGGCCACCGGCGGCGCCGCGCCCGGAGGGCCGTTCATAGTGGAAGGCAAAGACCTCTTCACACGGGACTCCTATATCGAGGTGCGACAGAACCGTGCGACGCCCGACTTTTTCCATACAGCAGGCATCCCGGTGATCAGCGGGCGAACGTTCAACGAGTTCGACCGAGACGGTGCCGAGTCGGTCGTCTTGATCAGCGAGTCCATGGCACGACGTTTTTGGCCCGGCGAGGATCCGGTCGGTTCACGCATAGCCTACGGCCTGGACGCCGGTGAGAACGCGAACTGGCGGACCGTCGTAGGTGTCGTTGGCGACGTGCGTGCGTCCGGGCTCGTCACCGAGATCCAACCTGCGACCTTTATGCCGCTTCAGCAGGCGCCCACCCGAAGGCTCACGTTTGTAATCCGCACGGAGACCGAACCGGCCGATCTATTTTCGAGTATTCGGCGGGCAGTTTGGGACATCGATCCAAACATGCCGATCCCCACGCTCACGACCATGGACGACGTGGTGGCAAACCGTATTCGCGCACGACGTTTCAACACGATTCTCTTGGCGATGTTTGCGGGGGTTGCGCTCGCACTCGCCGTCGCCGGTGTGTACGGTGTCATGTCATACACCGTGAGCCAATGGACACACGATGTCGGGCTGCGCCTGGCGTTGGGAGCACAGCGGGCCGACGTGTTGAAGATGGTGGTCGCCGACGGCGCCAAGATGGCCGGCATCGGATTGGCCGTTGGCTTGGCGGGAGCGATTGCGCTGTCACGACTGATGTCCGGCATGCTCTTCGGTGTGACGCCGTTCGATCCGGCGACGCTCATCATGGCGGCGTTGGTGCTCGGCATGACCGCGTTGTTGGCCAGCTACCTGCCTGCGCTGCGAGCCACGCGGATCGATTCGCTCAGCGCGTTGAGGTGTGAATAGGGCAGGGAGGCAGGGGAGGCAGGGGAGGCAGGGGAGGCAG
>CAYLZR010000414.1:0-2058 GCA_964388145.1 uncultured Gemmatimonadaceae bacterium
ATTCCAATCGCTGTCGAATCGTCTCGAAGAAGCGGCGCACTGCATCGTTGTCCTCGTATTTGGCACGAACCACGGACAGCCTGGCAGTAACCACGTTCTCTGGATCGAAGCCGAGGTCTACGGTGCGAAGTGCCAGGAAGCTGCGAAACAGCAACCCGGAAGCGGCAAGTAACAACAGCGCAATGGCCATCTGCGATACGACAAGGCCGGACCGTACTCGATGTTGGCGCGTCCCCGACGTGGCGCTACGCGCTCCCTCTTTGAGATGTTCGGTGAGATTGGCTTCGCCGCGCTGCATCAAAGGGAAAGTCCCAAAGAAAAGCGCAGACAACACGGTCAAACCAAGGGCGACCGTAACCGTCCTCGAATCGACACCGATCTCGTGAATACGAGGCAACCCAGCTGGGGCAAGAGCTGTCAGTAGTTGGACGCCTGCATATGCCACCGCCACGCCCAACACACCACCCAGCGTTGCAAGCACGAAACTCTCGGTGAGATAGTGCCACAGAAGTTGTAACCGATCCGCGCCCAACGCCGTGCGCAGGGCAACTTCACGCCGCCGCCCCTCTGCCCGCACCAAAAAGAGGTTGGCGACATTCGCGCACGCTAGGAGTAAGAGCAGTGTCACGGTGCCGAGCACAATCCATAGTGCTTGATTCACGTTCTGCACCGTGTCATCGAGCATGGTGCGTATCGACACGTCGAACTGGCTCTCCTCCATGAATCCGGCCGAATACGCGGTCGGAAAAGTCTCCGTAAAGCGCGAGACGAAGGTTCGCAGCTCAGCGGCCGCCTCATCGCTGTCAGCGCCTTCCACAAGACGTCCTACCGCCGTGTAGATGTGTTGGTTGACCGCACGTCGGTTCGGATCGAGCTGTAGCGGGCGCCAAATCGACGTAGTCGTCAACGGATAGTGGAACCCCCGAGGCATGACCCCAACAACCTCCTGGGCGGCCCCGTTGATCATGATCGTGCGTCCGACGATCGACGGGTCGGCGCCGAACCGACGCGTCCACAGATCGTAACCCAACAGTACAACCATCGGCGCCCCCGGCATGTCATCCTCGGGTGTGATCGACCTTCCAAGCACGGGTGCCACGCGCAACGTCGTCAGGATACTTGCAGTGATGAGCGCCGCATCGACCCGCTCGGTTTGCTCGTCACCGGTCAATACGACGGATGGGAACCGAAGGATGCCGAGGTCCTCGAGCGTCCGGCTGTTTTCCTTGAAGTAAAAGTATCCCGCCGTAGACAGGTGCCATTCAGTTGTTGTGTACCCGGGCACGGGATGACGCACTACGACGAGGTTCTCCGACTCCGGGTACGGCAAGGGTCTCAACAACACTCTGTCCACCACGCTGAATACGGCCGCGTTGGCGCCGATTCCCAAGGCAAGGGTAATTGCTGCGGTCGCGGTAAACCCCGGGTTCCGCATCAATGCTCGTATGGAATGACGAAGCTCCTGTGAGACAGCGTGCATGCGCTCCCTCCCTTCTCGACGGTGATCCTGCCTTCCCCCACGACGCGATCGATTACGGATCCGTCGGGCGGCAGGCATGACGTAATGCGAGGGGAGACTGCAAACGATATCGATGATCAGCCACGCGATGAAAGCGAAAGTGCTACGCGCGCCCCCTTGGGTACGTCGATGCCACTCAGCCCCGACGGCCGCCACCATTTCAGCGCCGTGATTCAGACGGACGCGGCGGGGGTAGAGCAGCAACGCCGTCCGGTACGCCAGCAACACAAACCGACGAAGCATCAGATGACCTTCTGCCGAACCGTGGCCACGAGTGACTCGAGACGTTCGGTTTCCGCCAACAGCGCCGCGCGGCCCAGTGCGGTCATTTCGTAGTAGCGCCTCCGCGGATCGGCGGCTTCGCCCGGAGGGGGCCCGGTCTTTTCCAACACGCCGGAATCCTCCATGCGCTGGATCGCGCCGTACAACGTCCCGGGGCCGAGGCCCACCTTGCCGTCGCTGCGCCGGTTCACGTCCTGCATGATCGCGTACCCGTGCCGTGGCCCGTCCGCCAGCGCCAGGAGGATGTGGAAGACCAC
>CAYLZR010000415.1:0-2058 GCA_964388145.1 uncultured Gemmatimonadaceae bacterium
ATGGGGCACGTCGCATCGGCATGATACCATCCAAACCTGACGGTCGGAGCATCCCCCTGTTACGGTTGCAGGTGTCCAGCACATGACCACAATAGGATGTCAACCGAGTAGGACCCTGTGAGGAGGTCCCTAGAGGTATGAAAGTGTTGCTGTTTGCCCTCCTGATGCTGGCGATACCCGACGTTGTCCTCGGCCAGCGACGAACCGGAGCCGACTCGACGCAGGATTCGACCATCGCGCTGCGGCCCATCGAGATTTCGGTCACTCGCCAGGCCGGCTCGCTTTATCGCATCCCGTTTGCCGTGACGCAAATCGACCGGACCGAACTCCGGCGTGGACGGATGACGCTGGGGCTCGACGAAACGCTCGTTCAGGTGCCGGGCTTGTACGTGGCAAACCGGTACAATCCGTCTCTCGACCAACGAATTTCCATTCGAGGGTTCGGATCGCGATCGGCATTCGGCGCGCGGGGAGTCAAGATTCTGCTCGACGGCATACCGCAGACACTGCCGGACGGCCAAGGCCAACTCACCAATATCGAGCTTGCGTCTATCGGATCGGTCGAAATATTGCGCGGTCCCTCGTCCAGTTTGTATGGCAATGCGTCGGGAGGGGTGATCTCCTTACAAACCATGGCGCCATCTCGATTCCGCACGGAGGCCTCGGCGTCGACAGTAGCCGGCGCCTATGGTCTGGTGAAGGTGCAGGGACGAGTGTCCACTCCCGTCGGCAACGGCACGCTCGCGGTGAGTGGTGCGCGCACAACGTTGGACGGATATCGCGCGCACAGCAAAGCCGTCATAAACAACGTCGGCTTGCGCTTGGAGCAGGAGTTGGCGGTGGGCACGAGGCTCTTGATTACCAGTCACCTGGCGAAAAACCCCACACTGGACAATCCGGGGTCGTTGACCCAAACACAGGTCGATGAAGATCGGTCGCAGGCGAACCCACGCAATGTCACCGCGAACGCCGGCAAAGCGGTCACGCAATTCCAACTGGGCGCCGGCCTGACGAAGGAATTCAACAACGGCGCATCCGCCAGCCTCACGGTCTTCGGTCTGACTCGTGACCTCGACAATCCCCTGTCGTTTGCGAACATCCAAATCAATCGGCTGGCGTATGGTGTTCGCGCGCTCGCGGAGATTCCCTTCACCGCGGGTTCGTCTCGTCCACGTTGGTCGGTGGGCATTGATGTGCAGCGGCAGCGCGACGATCGGTTGCAGCGTAGCCCGGATCTCTCGGAGGTCACTCGCGACCAGTTGGAGCGTGTCACTGAAATCGGGCCCTTCACGCAGTTGGGGGTGGATCTGGGAGAAGACGTGAGCGCAGTCGTCGGTGTGCGCTACGACCGCGTGTCGTTCTCCGCCGCTGATCGGCTCCTCGCGAACGGTGATGACTCGGGTGAGCGGGTGATGTCCGCCTTGTCGGCGTCGGTGGGTGTCGCATGGCGCGTGCACGACGCGGCGCAACCCTATGCCAATGTTTCCACCTCGTTCGAGACGCCGACGACGACGGAATTAGCCAACCGCCCGTCGGGTCCGGGCGGTTTCAATCCCAGCTTGAACCCACAAAAGGCGCTCAGCTTCGAGTTTGGACTGCGCGGGGGCGGGGATCGGTTTCGGTACACGGCGAGCGCGTTCAACGTCGAGGTGAACGACGCGCTCATCCCATTCGAAGTGCCGACCGAGCCGACGCGAGTGTTCTATAGAAACGCCGGTGAAACGCGACACCGCGGATTGGAATTCTCTGCCACGGTTCGCCCGATCGATCAGCTGACGCTGGTCTCGGCCTACACGCTTGCCGACTACGAATTCCGTGACTTTACGACAGTCGATGGCAGCTTCGACGGGAACGCCATTCCGGGCGTCCCCGACCACAAGTTCTACGGATCGGCACGGGTGACTGTGGCGTCAGGTGTGTGGATGGCCGCCGACTTCAACGTCGCGTCCTCGTACGCCGTTGATGACGCGAATTCCGTCGAGAACGAAGGATGGTTCACCACTGACCTGCGTGGCGGATGGGAGGGCATCGTCTCCGGGTGGCGGCTCGCCCCGTTTA
>CAYLZR010000416.1:0-2032 GCA_964388145.1 uncultured Gemmatimonadaceae bacterium
GAAGATCAACATCAAGGAGGGCGGCAAGACCTATGAGCTCACCAAGGTCGAAGCCCTCATGAAGAGAATGATGGCCAAGGGCATACAGGGGAATAACAAGGCCGCGAGCATCGCCCTGGCTCTCATGGAGAAGCATTTGCCTCATGTCGACGCCGATGCTGCCGCCCGAGCGCCCCTGACGGAAGAGGAATTGAAGATACTCACCAACCGCGCTGAGTTCCTTGAGGTTTTGGAGGATGCTACCAATGACGAAAATGATACCTAGAGAGCTTCTCGACGCGCTCCTACAAGAGTCTTTGACGGCGTTCATCGAGTACGCCTTCAATATCCTCAACCCAAGCCCGAACGACATCTTTGTCAGCGACAATCATATCCGAGCGATCGCCCACCACCTCGAGCTGGTCGATCGGGGAGAAATCCGCCGCCTCGCGATCGCCCTACCACCGCGTCATCTCAAATCCCTTTGTGCAAGCGTGGCCTTCCCGGCCTGGGTCCTGGGACGGGACCCCAGCCGACGCATTATTGCAGCCAGCTACTCTGCCGACCTCGCCCAGGGCTTCTCGCTCCAGACTCGGCGGTTGATGGAGGACCCCCAGTACAAGAGGATTTTTCCGGCAACCCGGTTCGATCCCAAACGCACCACCCTCGAGGAGATCCGCACAACCCGCCATGGCTACCGGATCGCGACCTCGGTCGGGGGTGCGCTCACCGGCAAGGGCGGCAATATCCTGATCGTCGACGATCCCCTCAAGGCGGGGGAAGCTTGCTCCGAAGCAACACGCGAATCCGCGAGAGAGTGGCTCCGCTCGACTCTCATGAGCCGATTGGACAATCCCAAGCGCGATGCCATCGTCCTCGTCTCTCAGCGACTCCACACCGAGGACCTTATTGGCCTCGCGATCGAACAGGGCGGCTGGTGCCTTCTCGAGCTCCCCGCCACCGCGATCGAGACTCAGGAGATCGAGATCGGCGATGGCGCATGCTGGGAGAGACTGCCGGGTGAGATCCTCCAGCCGACGCGTGTCGGCGAAGCGGAGCTCGCGCAACTGCGCAAGGATCTGGGCAGTGCCAACTTCGAGGCACACTATCAGCAACGACCGGTTCCGCCCGGGGGCAACCTCATCAAGCTGGCATGGTTCAAACGCTATGATGAGGCTCCCCCTTTAACCCAGTATGAGGCCATTGTTCAGAGCTGGGATACCGCCATGGTCCCGGGTGAGGGTAATGCTTACTCGGTCTGCACGACTTGGGGGATCTTGGGCCAACGGCTGTACCTGCTCGACGTCTTCCGCGAGCAACTGAACTATCCGGACCTGCGCCGTGCCGTCGTAAGGCTCAAGAACGATTTCCAGGCGACGATGGTTATCGTCGAGAGGGCCGGCAGTGGCATATCGCTCTATCAGGATCTGCGCCGCGCGGGAGCAGAATGGATCTTTAATCTAAAACCCGAGGGCGACAAGGCCAGCCGGCTTGCCCACCAGTCTGCCAAGATCGAGGCCGGCAGGGTCTACCTGCCCGAGAAAGCGCCGTGGCTCTCCCCTTTCGAATCTGAGTTCGCCGCGTTCCCGAATGGCAAGCACGACGATCAGGTCGATAGCCTGACGCAATTCCTGCGGACGCTCGATTATAGGCCTCGTCCCCTAAGGTCCCTGTCACTGTATGCAGGGTGACGAGTGACATTTTGAGCCCGCCACGCTGGCCCACTTCCAACCGGGCTTGCCTCCGCAAAACTGGGGTTCCAGAAACCATCGAGTAATCTGCGACCCCAAGACCCCGGTCAACACCGCCCTCAAACCCCACGGCACCGGAGAAGGGACCTTACCCTTGGCTCGGGCAGTGGCAGGGATCTCGTTCTTGGAGGACGGCGTGATCTCCACGGATCGCCTCCGCCAACAGATAGGTCAGGACGTCCCCCCGGTTCTCCGGGGCGACGTCCTCGCGCAAGCGCCTGCAGAGCACATCCAGCTTCAGGGATAGGTCATTTGCATCTCGAGCGGGCGCCTGGGCGAGCCTGGTGGTCACGACGAAGAGT
>CAYLZR010000417.1:0-2030 GCA_964388145.1 uncultured Gemmatimonadaceae bacterium
TTTCTTACCAGCCCGACGCGTCAGCCGAATCGATCCGATGCACGCGCTGCGAGTAGAGTGACGCGGGGGCCCGGTGCGCTGAAGCGCGGGCTCGGCCGCCCGGCACTGACTCGCACGCCGCGGCTCTTGACTCTCCAAGCCCCACCCCGTCGATTGCACACGAACCCTCCCATGAGGTATCCCGTGCCCCGCAACGCGACCTTCCGATTCAGCTTTACCCTGATGGCTGCCCTATCCGCCACCCTTACACCTCCCAACGCCCGCGCACAAGATTTCGTGGTGGCCGAGGCCACTATTAATGAATTGCTTAACGCGATGGAAACCGGTCAGGTCACCGCCGTGCAACTGGTGGACGCGTTCCTCGCCCGAATAGAAGCGTACGACCGGCGCGGTCCCCAACTCAACGCGATGATCCGGCTGAACCCCAACGCTCGATTGGAAGCGGAGGACTTGGATCGGGAACGCGCCTTCAACGGCCCGCGTGGGCCACTCCACGGTATTCCCATCCTTCTCAAGGACAACTACGACACGTTCGACATGCCGACCGCCGCGGCGTCGATTGCCTTGGCAGGGCTCGTTCCCCCTGACGACGGTTTTCAAGTGAGAAAACTTCGTGAAGCGGGAGCGATCATCATCGGCAAAGCCAACATGCACGAGTTGGCAATGGGTATCACGACGATCAGCTCCCTCGGCGGACAGACGCTGAACCCGTACGACCTCACGCGCTACCCGGGAGGATCGAGCGGAGGGACCGGCGCCGCCATCGCCGCAAGCTTCGCCGCCATCGGATGGGGCAGCGATACGTGCGGCTCCATTCGCATCCCCTCGTCGCAGAACAACCTCTTCGGCCTGCGTCCGACGAAAGGCTTATCGAGCATCGACGGCATCATTCCGCTCTCACACACCCAGGATGTCGGCGGACCCATGGCCCGGACGGCGACCGACTTGGCAATTGCGCTGGACGCGACAGTCGGTTCGGACCCTGCCGATCCGGCGACAACCATCCTCGCCGGGCGCGAACTGCCGAGATTTGTCCAATCCCTGAACGCCAATGCGTTGCGCGGCGCGCGGCTCGGAGTGCTGATCGGCGCGTTCGGCGAGGCGCCCGAAGACCGCGAGATGGCCAGGGTGGTTCGAGACGCCATTGAAGAGATGAAAGACGCCGGTGCGACGATCGTCGACAGCCTCGAGATTCCGAACCTGGACTCGCTCAGTCGCAGAGCGGGTGTCATCAACTTCGAGTTCAAGTTCGACTTTATCGATTACCTCGGCGCAACACCTGGAGCGCGGGTGAGTTCGATCCGGGAGATTCTCGACGGAGGACTACACCACGCCGCTCTGGCAAACGCGTTTCGGAGGAGAGATTCCGTAGCCGTTCGTAACAGTGACGATTACCAGGCTGCGATGTCCGGACGTGCCGATGTCCGCAACGCGCTCGCCGCCGCGCTCGAAGAATACCAACTCGATGCGTTGGTCTATCCGACCATGCGCCGCAAGGCCGCACGCATCGGCGATCCGCAGCGTGGGTCGAACTGCCGGTTTAGTGCGACGTCCGGATTGCCGGCTCTCACCATACCCGCCGGTTTCACCAACGATGGTTTGCCCGTAGGGCTCGAGTTGTTGGGAACGAGCCTGAGCGATGCACGTCTGTTGTCACTCGGTTTCGCTTTCGAGCGAGCCACCGGTCATCGTCGTCCGCCGTCGACCACTCCGCCACTAGAGAACGGTCGCGCACCGGAGCAGGTGACGTTCGACGTGCGCGCCGGCGGCACCGGAGCGAGCGTTGTGGCACAATTCGCGTTCGACATCACCATCAATACCCTAGTGTACGAGCTGGTCGTCTCCGGAGTGGCAGCCAACGACATATACGCCGTCAACATTCACCTCGCCGAAGAAGGAAGCGACGGGTCGGTGGTACGGCGACTTTCGCCACCGAGCACCGCTACCGCATCCGGTCAATTCAGTCTGACCTTGCCTGAACGCGAGGCGCTGATGGAAAGCCGCCTGTACTTGGTGGTGTATACGAGGGA
>CAYLZR010000418.1:0-2029 GCA_964388145.1 uncultured Gemmatimonadaceae bacterium
ACAATCCCGTCTTGTTCATGTCGGTTCTCCTGTGGAGGTGAGGCATACGCTGCCTGCACCGGTTGGGCGACGAATGCGTCGCCCCTGCAGCATCTTGGCGGGCTACCGCCGCGGCCACGGCGCTCCCTGGTTCTCAGCCGTGACCGGCCCGAGGCCCATGTAGACGAATTTCTGGACGCGCTTTCCCTCGTATGTCTCGGTGGTGTAGATGTTGCCGTCCGAGTCGGTGGCGATACTGTGCACCGCGAAGAACAGACCGGGCTGGCGTCCGCCGTCTCCAAAACTCGTCAAGATTTCCATCGTCTCGCGCTCGATGATGTAGACCTTCATGTTCTTCCCATCGGCGAGATAGATGAACTTCTGCTCCGGATCCTTTGAGAATGCGATATCCCATGTTGATCCGTCGCCGAGCGTTTGCGTCGCGATAAACACCTCGCTCACGAACGTCCCGTCCTTTTGGAATACCTGAATACGGTCGTTCGGACGATCGCATACATACACGAGCCCGTCGTTCGACGGTTCGGCGCAGTGTACAGGATTGCGGAACTGCTGGGCGGGCGGATCGTCCGGATTGTAGCGGCCGATACTGGTGTCGTCGGGGTCGTTGCCGTACGCACCCCAATATCTCTTGAGCTTACCGGTGTTCATATCGATCACGGCAACGCGCTTATTGCCGTAGCCGTCAGCAAGGTAAGCTTCGTTGGCGCTCGCATCAAATGCGATCTTGGCGACCCGTCCGAAGTTTACTGTATCGTGACTCCCGGTGTTGGCGCCCGGAGTTCCGAACTGCGCCAAAAACGTTCCGTCCTGCGCGAACTTGAGAATGTGGGCGTCGTTTCCACCGTTGCCGCCGATCCAGAGATTGTCCATGTGATCCACGGTGATCCCGTGATTCGACTGCGGCCAATCGTACCCGTCACCCGGTCCTCCCCACGAGTTGAGAAGGTTCCCCTCTTGATCGAATTCGAGAACGTTGGGAGCGGGAAGGCAGCACTCGCTCGTGGGTGGGTCGGCGGCTGCGCCCAACTCGGTCCTCTCTTCACCGTTGCGCCGGTGCACGATCCAGATGTGGTCTTCGGAATCAACCGTCACGCCGATAGCCGAGCCCAAGACCCAGTGGTTCGGAAGCGGTTTTGGCCAGAGCGGATCGACCTCGAACATGGGCGCCTCCACTCCGCCCGAGTCCTGGGCCTGAATCTGGCAGCCCACCACCCCGATCATGATGGCGACGAGGGTCATGCCAATGGGAAGATTACCAATCCTGTTCATTGCCTTCCTCCGGTGTCGAAGCGAGGTGGATTCTCACATCGGTCGCAGGACCATTCTAGTTGCCGTGTAGTGATCCCGTAAGAGCCCCGCCGGTTACCCTTGCTGAGAGCCCTCCAAAGACTCACACTTGCACACATGCCGAGGTGGAACCCAAGAGTCGTGATTGCGCTGGCGGCGCTGGCGCTCCTGTTGCTGCCGTCGAGATCACCAGCCCATGAGATCCCCAACGACATCACGATTCAGGCATTCGTGAGGCCGGAAGGGCGGCTGCTGCGCGTGTTGCTGCGCGTGCCGCTCCGTGCCATGCGTGATATGGAGTTTCCGCTGCGCGGACCGGGTTACCTGGAGATCGGTCAGGCCGATTCCGAGCTGCGCAACGCCGCCATGCTGTGGATCGGCAACGAAATGCAGCTGTTCGAGGGCGATACAAACCTCGGCAGACCGGAGATCATCGCTGTCCGAGCATCGATCCCCTCGAACCGGGCCTTCCGCAGTTACGACGAAGCCCTCGCGCATGTGACGGGTCCGCGGCTGCCCGATGAGACGGAGTTATACTGGGAACAGGCGCTGCTCGACGTGTTGTTCGAGTATCCGATCGAATCGTCCCAATCGGACTTCTCGATTGACCCTGGTCTGGAACGCCTCGCGCTGCGCGTGGTCACCGTTCTTCGCTTCCTCCCACCCGGCGGCGCCGTTCGCGCGTATGAGTACACGGGCCACCCTGGCCTCGTCCGGCTCGACCCCCGGTGGCACCAAGCCG
>CAYLZR010000419.1:0-2022 GCA_964388145.1 uncultured Gemmatimonadaceae bacterium
GAAGACCTCATCAGCACGACCGTTTCAAAGTCATACGTCGACAACATCCTCAAATCGATGGCCGAGACGCTGATGGTGATCGATCCCGACGGAACCATTCAACGTGTCAACCAAGCGGCCATCAGTCTGCTGGGGTACGAACGCGCTGAGCTGGTTGGCCGGTCGGCTGGGGACGTGTTTGAGGAGGGCGTCGACGTTCTGTCCTTGTTCAAGCGGTCGGGGCTGAATGACGTCATTCGGAGTATCGATACCAACGTAGTGACCAAGGACGGCCGCCACGTGGCCGTGTCGCTCTCGGGCTCGGTGATGCGCGACGACGACGGCGAGATTCAAGGGATGGTCTGTGTTGCACAAGACATCACGGAACGCAAGCGGACCCAAGAAATGCTGGAGCGGCAGACCCAGGAACTGGCGCGTTCGAATAGCGAGCTGGAGCAGTTCGCGTGGGTCGCATCGCATGACCTCCAAGAACCGCTGCGGATGGTAGCGAGTTACACTCAGCTCTTATCCAAGCGGTACAAGGGGAAACTGGATGCCGACGCCGACGAGTTCATCGCGTTCGCGGTCGACGGAGCGGCTCGGATGCGGCGCTTGATCAATGCGCTCTTGGAGTTGTCGCGGGTGGGGTCGCGCGGGAAGGACTTCGAGGCCACGGATTGCGAGGCCGTCTACGACCGCACACTCGTCAATTTGCAAGAGCTCGTGGAGGACAGCGGCGCGCTCGTGACGCATGACCGGCTCCCAACCGTCATGGGAGACGGGACACAGTTGGGTCAGCTGTTTCAGAATCTGATCGCGAACGCCATCAAGTTTCGGGGCGACGAGCAGCTGACCGTCCATGTTGGGGCGGAGCGGCGGAATGGACATTGGGAGTTCTGCGTGCGCGACAACGGGATCGGCATCGATCCGGAGTACGCCGAGCGGATCTTCGTAGTGTTTCAGCGGCTACACGGCAAGGGAGACCGCCCTGGCACGGGCATCGGGCTATCGATCTGCAAGAAGATCGTGGAACTCCACGGGGGGCGGATTTGGGTAAAGTCGTTCCCCGATGAAGGTGCGACCTTCTATTTCACGCTGCCTGTCAGCGAGGAGAAAAGCAGCCATGAGTAATCATTCGAACGGCAGGCTGGTCGAGATCCTGCTAGTGGAAGACAACCCCGGCGACGTACGCCTGACCAAGGAAGCGATGAAGGAGGGGAAGATACGTAACAACCTCTCGGTTGCGGTTGACGGGGTCGAGGCCATGGCGTTCCTGCGCCGTGAAGGAAAATATGCGGACGCGCCGCGTCCGGATGTCGTCCTGCTCGATCTGAACCTCCCGAAGAAGGACGGGCGCGCTGTGTTGAAGGAGATCAAGGAGGATCCGGACCTCCGGAGGATCCCCGTGGTGATTCTCACAAGCTCGAAAGCGGACGAGGACGTTCTCAACTCGTACGATCTGCACGCGAACTGCTACGTCACCAAACCAGGCGACCTGGAGCAGTTCATCGAGGTGGTAAAGTCCGTCGAGGGTTTCTGGTTTCAGATCGTCAAGCTGCCGCAGGAGTGAGGGTCCACGCGTGACGAAAAAGGACCATCAGCAGCCCATCCGCGTCCTGCTGGTCGAGGATAACCCGGGCGATGCGCGTCTGATCCGGGAGATGCTTGCCGACGTCGGCGGGCCTGCCGCCTTCCAGCTGGACTGGGTGGAGCGGTTGTCGACCGGCATCGAGCGTCTCACGGACGGTGGCGTCGACGTAGTACTCCTCGACCTCGCCCTCCCCGATTCCGGTGCCGAGGACACGTTCACGAAGATCCGTGGCGCGGCGCGCAGTGTGCCGATTGTCGTGCTGACGCTTCTCGAGGATGACGAGAAGGCTGCGAAGGCGATGCAGGGCGGCGCGCAGGACTACCTGGTCAAGGCCGAACTCGACGGGAACTTCCTCAAGCACAGTATCCGGTACGCCATCGAGCGCGGACGCTCGAAGGTGCAGTTGGAAATCCTCAATGCGGCGCTCCAGCAGCGGGTGCAAGACCTTCGGA
>CAYLZR010000420.1:0-2017 GCA_964388145.1 uncultured Gemmatimonadaceae bacterium
CAAGAACAGGGGCTTCTTCGACATCGAGCGGTTCACGTACGTGTTCGAAATCGGCGCCGGAGCTTGGTAGCCTGGCCAGTCTCGACATCCTTAACTTGCCGCCGAGAGGTGAGCTATAGGACTTTGGTCCAATGTCGTTTGGGGGAGTGGATCTTCATGTTGAGCCTACCTTCTCGGAAGGAGATGGCAGAGCTTGACGCGGGGTGAGGTGGGTTCGGTCCGGGCTAGGCAAGCGGCGCCCGAGATCGGGCAACCTTTCCTTATATAATGTCCGCGATCGCCTCCCGGATCTCCACCCCCGCGCCGAGCGACACACGCTCGGGGGCCGCCTCGGTCAGGCGGACTCCCTCCAGGCCCGCGCGGACTCGATCCGCGCCGCCCCCGGTAACTAGAGGTCACTCGTTGCAGAAGTATCTTCCCGTCGCGGGCGCCCACCAAGACTAAGAGAACCGAGCTGCCGATTCCGGACGGGCTTTCGCGACCGCGTGTGGCGCCTCCCCCGTCACTCCACCACCCAGAACCTTCTGAACCGGTTGTAGATGGGAGTGAACAAGAGACCCGTGTAGGCACCGTACAGGAACGACTGGAGCAAACCGATCACGAACCCCGCCGGTTGCAGACTCGCTGGCGCCCCAATGAAGGCACGACGCATACGACCAAGGTCCAATGGTCGTTCGCACCCACTGAATACATAGTGCCATACGTCGCGTGATACTCTAAGGTCTCAATCAGCATGGGGAGGTCCTGATGCGCTCGCTGATCTGGCTGTTTGTACCGTCCGTGTGACTCTTACTCTGGCACCTGGAGGCGCTGTTGCACAGGCATCCTGGCGATGCGTGCGCCGCGCTCGACGGCGAGCTGTTCGCACTGCGGGCCTCGGACGGGACACAGCTCTGGTCCGCGTGAGGACAAACACCAAGCGGTGGCAGGTTCCCGCGATCACGCTGGCGGCACTGGCACTGCCGGTCATGGCCCTGGCCCAGGTCGTCCCCACCAGGGAGTCGCTTCAGGGGCTCTACGCTGGAAGAACCTATTCTCCCTACGCCCAACGGAGCTTCCCGAGCCGCGTGTATTGGGGGGGATTTCCAGCATCGGAGATTTTTAAGATCGGAGCGAGCTTTCGCCTTCGCACGGAAATTCGCGACGATTTCAAGTTCCGGTCCACGAATCCAGGAAACGACGAGCAGTTCTTGCTCACGCAATTGTGGGTGAATGCCACATGGAACCCGGCCACCCGTGCAACGGTGTTCGTCGAGATTCAAGACGCCCGGATCTTCGGGGAAGAAGGGATCGACCAGGACGCGATCCCGAACATTTTCGCGGACGAGCTCGATCTCCACCAAGGCTACGTGCAACTCGATCTGTCGTCGGGTGAGCTTCCCGTGGACCTTACGGTCGGTCGCCAGAAGTTCAACCTGGGCGCCAAACGGCTCGTCTCATCGCTGGAGTGGGTCAACACGGCCCGGGTCTGGGACGGCGTTCGCCTCGATTTGGGAAGAACGAACGAGCGAACGTTGAGTGCCTTCGCTTCGAAGTTGGTCCCGGTAAATCCCCGCAAGTTCAACTGGCATGACCTGACCGGGAATCGGATGTTCGACAGTTATTTCTACGGCGCCTACTTCACGGACTTCGGTTTGGTCGAAGGAGGCCGGCTGGAAGCGTACTGGCTATTTCGGCATCAGGCCGAGGCCGGCGACGACGTTCAAACGCTCGGTGGACGCCTGACAATCACCCGGGGTGCATGGGACACCGAAATCGAGGCAGCGGCACAGTTCGGTACGTGGGGCAATGAGACGCACCGCGGCACCATGGTCCACTCGGCGCTCGGGTACACGGCGGCCGCTCTAAACGCCTCGCGCTTCGGTGTTGCATACAACTTCGGCAGCGGCGACGGCGACCCGGACGACGGAACCCACGGGACGTTCGACAACCTGTACCCGCTCAACCACGCCTTCTACGGCTATATGGATTTCTTCGCTCTGCAGAACCTCCACAACATCGAGGCGACGGTAAGCAC
>CAYLZR010000421.1:0-2008 GCA_964388145.1 uncultured Gemmatimonadaceae bacterium
CCAAGCTGCATCACCCGCATATCCTGGCGCTCCACGACTCGGGCGAGGCCGATGGTTTCCTCTACTACGTCATGCCTTACGTCGAGGGCGAATCCCTCCGCGATCGACTGAACCGCGAGAAGCAGCTCCCCGTCGAAGATGCCTTGCAGATCGCTCGCGAAGTGGCGGACGCGCTCGGCTCCGCCCATAGCCACGACGTGATCCACCGCGACATTAAGCCGGAGAACATTCTGCTGGAAGCGGGACACGCGGTGATTGCGGACTTTGGGATTGCAAGAGCCGTCACCGCGGCGGGTGGTGAGCGCCTGACGGAAACGGGTGTCTCTATTGGTACGCCACACTACATGAGTCCGGAGCAGTCAGCCGGAAACGACGATCTCGATGGGCGTAGCGATACGTACAGTTTGGCGTGTGTGTTGTACGAGATGTTGAGTGGAGAGCCGCCGTATACGGGGCCGAGCGCGCCGGCTATCATCGCAAAACAGATGGCGTCCCCGGTGCCATCGGTTCGGACCGTTCGGGACACGGTTCCCCCGGAGATCGATACTGCACTCACGAAAGCGCTGGCCAAGTCGCCAGTGGATCGGTTCAGCTCGGCAGGGCAGTTTGCCGAGGCGCTCAGTGGGACTCAAACAGCGCCCCGTCCAGTTGAAACGCAGCCGGCTCCCGTATCTACGGCGGTCAGGGAAAAGCCGAGACGGAACGTAATTGTTTATGCTGCCATCGCCATCCTCGCGATCATTGGGGCCGTCACCGTCATCTCGCGCACCGTCGGCCCACCGGAATCAGCGACCGCAGCCGAGACTCCCAAGCTCGCTGTATTGCCGTTCGATAATCTCGGCAGTTCAGAGGACGACTACTTTGCAGACGGAATCACCGGGGAAATCAGCAGCCGCATCGCGGAGATCAGCGGGTTGCGAGTGATCTCGAGTCAGAGCGCCATGCAATACAAGGATTCTGAAAAGACGCTCCGGCAGATAGGAGAAGAACTCAGCGTTGATTATGTGCTGATGGGTAACATACGAACAGACCGAATACCGGATGGTTCCGGTCAAGTACGAGTGACACCAGAACTCATTCGCGTCTCCGACGACGCGCAGATTTGGACGACTCGGTACACTGCCAGTCTTGTCCCTGGCGAGATTTTCGGCGTGCAAGAGCAGATTGCCAACGAGGTCGCTGAGGCGCTCAACGTCACGCTGCTTGAGCCGGAACGTCGACGCCTGGCAGCAAGGCCAACAGACAATCTGGAAGCGTACGACTACCTGCTCCGCGGCAACGAGTACTACCACCGAAGCCAAGAAGAACAGGACATCCGGATTGCCATCCAAATGTACCAGAAGGCGGTCGAGTTCGACCCGGAGTTCGCCTTGGCATACGCTGGGCTCTCGCGCCAACATTCGAGGATGTGGTGGTTCTTCTATGACCGGACCCAAGAGCGTCTGGCAACGGCAAAGGAAGCGGTGGACAAGGCTCTGACGCTTGATCCCGATCTGCCCGACGGACATGAGGCTTTGGGACTGTACCACTACCGGGGTCATTTGGAGTATGATCGTGCCCTGGCCGAGTTTGCCATTGCACACAAAAGCCAGCCGAACAACAGCGACCTCTACGCAGCTACTGGCTGGGTGCAGCGGCGGCAGGGGAAAATGCTGCCAGCACTGCAAAATTTAATCAGAGCTTCAGAGCTTGATCCACGCTCTGCATTATTGGCCTACAACCTCGCGGAAACCTACTTCCTCTTACGCAATCCTGTGGAGGCAGGGCGTCACTATAACCGGGCTATCTTCCTGAGTCCCGATTGGTCTACGGCCTATGCCGAAAAGGCGAAGGTGCTCCACCTGCGTTTGGAAGGCAGCACGGAAAAGGCCCGGGCCGTGCTGGAACAGGCCCGGAGCGTTGGCCTCGCAGAGCACCCCGAGATCACACATGCGTGGATCTTGGTCCATATGTTGGATGGAGACTATCAGGAGGCGCTGGACCGGCTTGCTTTGGTTTCGTCAGACGT
>CAYLZR010000422.1:0-2005 GCA_964388145.1 uncultured Gemmatimonadaceae bacterium
GCGCTGGCCTACGTACTATTGGTGTTGCCGGCTTTTGGATGAAAAGAGTTCTGATTACCGGATCGACGGGCTTGATTGGCCGCCACCTCGCAGCTGTACGACGCGACCGAGGGGATGAGGTCGTCGGACTCACACGTGGAGAGTCCTCCGCGGATGGTACCTTGGTCCGGTGGAACCCCTCTGGTTCTTCACTCGATCCGATGCTCGTCTCCGGCTTCGATGCCGTCGTACACCTGGCGGGCGAAAACATCGGCGATGGTCGATGGACCTCTGGGAAGAAAGCCCGCATCCGAGGGAGTCGTGTCCGCGGCACTTGCCTCTTGAGCGAGACTCTCGCACAGACGGACTCACCGCCGGGAGTGTTCATCTCGTCATCCGCGGTTGGTTACTACGGAGGTCGCGGATCAGACGTCCTCACCGAAGACAGCGGTCCCGGTACCGGGTTTCTCGCCGACGTGGCGGTGGCGTGGGAGAGCGCGGCGGATCCAGCCCGAGAAGCGGGCATTACGGTGATCCATCCCCGAACCGGACCGACCCTGACCACGATGCTTGCGAAGATGCTGACGCCGTTCAAGATGGGACTTGGGGGAGTGGTGGGCGGTGGTGATCAGTACTTGAGCTGGATAACCCTCGACGACGTGGTCACCGGCCTGTGCCATCTCATCGATCACGGCCAACGGTTACCCGGTCCGGTGAACCTGGTTGCTCCGAACCCTCTCACGAACCGTGAGATGACCCACGCTCTAGGCCGCGCCCTCAGGCGACCTACGGCCATACCCGTTCCGGCGGCAGCCGCAAGGCTAGTGCTCGGCGAAATGGCCGACGAGCTGCTCCTGGCGAGCCAGCGTGTGTCGGCCGAGCGATTGCAGTCGTCCGGGTTCGAGTTCCAGTTTCCTCAGCTCGAACCCGCATTGGCGCACGTGCTGGCGACTTGACGGCCGAACTCGTGGGCCGGATGATCGGCCAACGACGCCTGGGCCGCCGCCAGCCGTGCAATCGGAAGCCGAAACGGAGAGCACGAGATATAGTTCATGCCCACCTCGTGACAGAACGCTATGGTCTTGGGATCGCCGGCGTGCTCGCCACAGATGCCGATTTTCAGTTTGGCGTTCGTTTGACGCCCGCGCTCGATCCCCATCTCCACGAGTGCACCCACGCCCTCTCGGTCGATCGTTTGGAACGGATCTTCGGCCACGACACCCAATTCCACGTACCTCGGCAAGAAACGTCCGGCATCATCGCGTGATAATCCGAGCGTGGTCTGTGTGAGATCGTTTGTCCCAAAGGAAAAGAACTCCGCGGTTTGAGCGATCTTGTCTGCGGTCAACGCGGCCCGAGGCAGCTCGATCATCGTGCCCACGAGGAATTCGACACGAACGTTGCGACGTGTGAATACTCGTTCCGCCGTCTCCCGAACCAACGCGGTCTGCCGGTCCAGTTCCTCGACATAGGCGACGAGCGGGACCATGACCTCCGGCAAGATGCGAACGCCCTCGATTTCGGCGTCGCATGCGGCCTCGAAGATGGCCTCGGCTTGCATCTCGGTAATTTCCGGATAGGTGATCCCGAGGCGGCAGCCTCGATGTCCGAGCATCGGATTGACTTCCGTCAGGGCCCTGACAAAACCACGCAATTGCTCAAAGGGAATTTTGATTCTTTCTGCGAGAGCCGTGATCTCGTCGTTTCCACGTGGCAGAAACTCGTGTAGCGGTGGATCGAGCAACCGGATGGTAACCGGAAATCCATCCATCGCGCGGAAAATGCCGAGGAAGTCTTGGCGTTGCATTGGCAAGAGCTTCGAGAGGGCGGCTCGCCGACCATCGACGTCTTTTGCCACGATCATTTCCCGCATGACGTCGATCCGGTCCTCTTCAAAAAACATGTGCTCGGTGCGGCAGAGGCCGATGCCCTCCGCTCCGAACTCGACCGCGCGCTTTGCGTCCGCCTCTGTGTCGGCATTGGTGCGTACGCGCAGGCGGCGGAACTGGTCTGCCCATGCCATCAA
>CAYLZR010000423.1:0-2004 GCA_964388145.1 uncultured Gemmatimonadaceae bacterium
GCTCCGTCTTCGGAACGGGTCCGTGTTCCTCGATGACGTGGAGTTCGAGAGCGGTATCATCGAGTACGACATGGCCACCACCGGCCACCGGTCGTTTGTTGGAGCCGTGTTTCGGCGCAATGAAACCGCACCAGTTGGCTACGAGGAATTTTATCTGCGGCCGCACCAGACCGGCCGATTCGATGCCGTTCAATACACACCTAGTTACAACGGCATTTCGGCATGGCAGCTCTACCCGGAGTACAACGCGCCCGTCAACATTCCGCGTAACGAATGGATCCATGTGAAGTTGGTGATCTCCGGTTCTCGCATGGACGTCTACGTGACCGACATGGCGACGCCCGTCTTGGTGGTACATCACCTGCGACGTGGCCCCGGTCCCGGCGGGGTTGGTCTCACCGCAGACTTTCCCGGCGCGCAGACAACCGACCTCTATCCGACGGCCTTTGCCAACGTTTCCGTTCGTGTAGATGATGGTCTGGTGAATTGGGCGGAGGATGTCGCTCCATCGGTTTCGACTGGGATCATCGGAGCGTGGTCGTTGTCACCGGCGGTCGCGGTGACAGCAGCCCCCGTCGAGGCACTCGACGACCGCGTGATGGCGGGAGGTGGATGGCGTGTTGTACACACGGATTCGACCGGCCGGCTCAACATTGCCGCGCATACGGGGTTTCCACGGGGCGCTCAGCAGGGAACGGTGTTCGCGCGTGTGACCATTCGCTCCGATCGAGCGCAGGTAAAGAAACTCAACTTCGGTTTCAGTGACCGCGCCAGCGTGTTCCTCAACGGTCACCTGTTATTCACTGGAAATAATACATACCGGTCGCGTTCGTTGAGATATCTGGGCGCCATGACTCTCAACAACGACGCGATCTACTTGAATTTGCGCGAGGGCGAGAACGAATTGGTGTTTGCCGTGTCCGAGGCGTTCGGAGGTTGGGGGTTGGTTGCCCGGCTGGGTGACACACATGGTGTGAGCATCGCGATGCTCTGAAGGACGGCACCGACCGATTTACTCTGCCGCCAGCGCGACTTTCGGATCCACATGGAGCGCCCGTCTCGCCGGGAAATAGCACGCCACCACGGCTGCCGCGGCGAGCAACACCGCCACGACCGCATAGGTGAGTGGATCGGTCGGTGCGATATCGAACAAGAGCGCCGAAAGAAACCGCGAAAGCGCCAGCGCACCTGCCACACCGATGGCGATACCGATCAACACGGGCCGCATGCCCTGCAGCACGATCTGCCGCAACACCGTTTCGGGACTGGCTCCGAGGGCGATACGCAGGCCGATCTCAGAAGTCCTCCGTGTCACGCTGTACGAGAGGACACCGTAGATGCCGGCGAGCGCCAGCAGCAATGCCACGCCGGCGAAGATACCGAGCAACAACATGTTGAACCGATTGCCGGCCACCGACGTGTTCACCAAATCATCGATGCTGGAGATGTTGGAGATGGGTAGGTTGGGATCGATTTCGCCGAGGATCGACCTGAACGCGGAAACCATGGCGCCCGGATCGCCGGTCGTGTGGACGACGAACGTCGCGCTACCCCACCTTGCCCCGTAATAGGGCATGTAGACGACCATGGTCGGATCGGCTTGGGGCCCTCGCTCCCGCATGCCACCCACGACGCCGATGACCTCGGCGATTCGGTTCGGATCCACCCACAACCCCGCGCGACGTCGGATAGGATCTTCTCCCGGCCACAACCTGTCGGCCAGCTGCTGGCTGACGACGACTTGCCACGGGTCACCGATGCGATCGCTGTCCGTGAACTTTCTGCCACGAATGAGCGGCAAGCCCATCGTGCGGAAATAGTCCGGCGTCACGAATCGCCAATCGACCCAGGTCACGGCGTTCTCATCGTTCATTTGTTCTTCGACCGCGATGCCCATGCCGACGCTGCCGCCCGCGATCGGTCGTATGTTGACCGCACCAACCGCCTGCACTTGCGGAATCTCTTCGAGTCGTGACAGGTACCTGGTCAAGAACGTGGTCCACT
>CAYLZR010000424.1:0-2003 GCA_964388145.1 uncultured Gemmatimonadaceae bacterium
TAGGTACGATGGATGTGCCCTCGGCCGAGCGGCTCGACGACCGCGTCGCGCTCATCGACGCCGAAACGGTTCAGCACCGCCGCGGGCACCGTCGCGGGGATTCCCATGCGGCGATCATACTCGTCGGAGTCTTTAAAGAATTTTTGGAATGTGGTCCTCTCTGAGCCGCCGACCGACAAAAATCGGCACGGCTCTGCCGTGTTTTGTCCATGAAATGGATGAGCACGGATCGTTTTCTCTCAAGAATACCGGCACCCAGCGCGGGGCCCCGTGCGGCACGTTTTTTGCGTGTTCACCGGGGACTGATAGAGAGGGAAGCATGATACGAAGACCGAAACAGCGGGGATTCACGTTGATCGAACTGCTGATCGTGGTCGCGATCATCGGCATCATCGCCGCGATTGCGATCCCGAACCTGCTCAACGCGATCAACCGCGGAAAACAGAAACGCACCATGGCGGACATGCGCTCGATCGCGACGGCGATCGAATTGTACTCGATCGACAACGCCTTTTACCCGGCCGCGTCCTCGTCCCCCATGCTGGCTGCATCGATCGAGCCGTCCTATATGACAGTCCTACCGCCGAAAGACGGCTGGGGCCGCGCCTACGCGATCGACTCCACGGCCGTGCAGTACACGGTCTGGTCGGGCGGCATCGATGGCGGTCCCATAAACTATTTCGGCGGACCCGCGTCGAGCTTCACGGACTCGATCGTGTTTTCGAACGGCGTCTTCATGCAGTGGCCGGAGGGTTCGCAAACGGAATGACCGCATCCTGACTCTTGCTTCAATCCAGGGTCGCCTTCGGGCGGCCCTTTTTCGTGAGTGATCCATCCCTGACGGTACAATGGAATTACACCGTAGGAGTCCTCGATGACGATCACGCTTTACCAGTACCCCGGAGGTGACGGCGTGGGCTCGATCTCGCCGCCCTGTCTGCGAGTCGACATGGCGTTGCGTTGGCTGGGCGTGGAGTTCGAACGCCGTAACCTGCGACGCGGTGGCGAGGTCAAGAGAGTCAGCCGCACTGGACGGCTCCCGGTGCTCGACATCGACGGTGAACGGTTCGTCGAATCGACGCGGATCCTCGACGAGCTGGAACACCGCTACGACGTCCCCTGGGCCGTCGAGTCGGAGCAGGACGCCGCGCACCTGAGGATCTGGGAATACGCGATCAACGAGTACTACTACTGGTGCGGGTACTACGTACGCTGGGTCGACGCTCCCGGCCGCGAACGGTTTCTCGCAGCGCTTCTGGGCCGGGCCGGCTGGTTCACCCGGTTCATGGTGGAAAAGATGGTCGTGCCCAGGCAGGTGCGCCGCGCCCTGCTCCACGGTTCGGGCGGTCGCAAGAAGGAAGACGTGCTCGCCGAGATCGAGCGCGGGTTGCAACTGCTGGTCACCGAGCTTCGCGGCGGCCCGTTCCTGCTCGGTAGGGACCGACCGAGCCGGGCCGACTTGACGGTCAGCTCGCTCTTTTCCCAGGCCGGATATCACGACACGATGCCCGAAGTGATGCGGATGGTCGAGGACACCGGCGTCGTCAAACCCTACATGCAGCGTATTTGCGATACGGTCGGCGGCGAAAAGCCGCGCTGGTTGTCCTAGAGTTCGACCGCTTCCCAACCCTGAAAATGCGGGTGCTCGAGGATCAGACCGCTGGGCGTGTCGCGTGCCGCGTGGGCCTTGCGAAACGCTTCGCTGTGCGTCCAATCAAGGAACGCCTGGCGGCTGTCCCAGATGACGTGACTCGCGTAACACTGCGTTCCGTCCTCTTCGTCCTTGCCACGGACCAGATGGAACTGCACGAATCCGTGCACGGAATCGAGGTGGCTCTTGCGCTCACGCCAGCGGGTCTCGAACTCCGCCCCACGGCCGGCGGCGACACGAAAATGGTTCATCGCAACATACATAATTCCCTCGGAAACTCTACGTGGCCGGCCGCAGGAGCACGATCCCGACGAGGATCAACGCGGTCCCGGCCCACATCTTCAAGCTGATC
>CAYLZR010000425.1:0-1998 GCA_964388145.1 uncultured Gemmatimonadaceae bacterium
AGTCCCCGTTACGCTTCCGCCTTGGTTTCTACCGGATCGCCTTCTTCCGCACGACCCGCTGGCTCCTCCGACGTCATGCCATAGCTCCCACCCCAACAACCGTGACGTCCCCACTCGTCCTTCCACTTCTTTCGCTCTTCCGGGCTCATGGCCGCCATCTTTGATTCCCAGCGCGCGCGCCAGTAACCGCCCTTGTGCCTACCCCAGCCCCTGTAGCCTCTGCCGCCGAACAGGATGCGGGCCAGAATCAGCAGGCCCAGTGCCTGTACCCAGGTGATGGGCGTTCCGCCCAAGATACCTGGGATCAGCGCGTTCCAGAGAAACATCACCGCCACTCCGGCCAGCAGGACAAACCCTGCGAACCCGATCACCATTTTCGTGATTTTGAACATCCAATTCCGTTTCATGTCGTCTCCTGCATCAGATTCCCTTGTATAGGAACTCAAGTCGGGCGCGGAGTGAGCGCATCGCGTAGAGTTTCCGCAGGCGCAATGCATTTTCCGTTGCACCGGTGAGTTTCGATATTTCCCTGAAACTCATCCCCTCGAACTCGTGCCAGACAAACACTTCGCGTTGCGATGGCGGTAGTTCTTCCACCGCGATTTCGATCGCATCCCAGATGACGTCGCGCATGTACAATGCCTCCGGACTTTGGGTAAGGTCTGGAAGGATGTCCTCGAGGCTCAACGCGCTGCCTTCTTCGACCTCCGTCGCCTTTGTGAAAGTCGCCTCGGGCCGCCTTCTGCGATAACTGTCCACGATCTTGTTGCGCGCCACCCGGAACAGCCAGGACGTCACACGTTCGATGGTTTCCAGGCCGCGGTACGCCTCGGTCAGCTGCCAAAAGACGTCCTGCAAAATATCGTCGGCATCCGCTTCGTCGGGCACCCGTTTCCGAATGAAATTGAAAAGGCGGCCGCGTTCCCTCCGCACCGTCTTTTCAATCTCAACGTTCTGCTGGTCAGCCATCGTGTTGCTGTGTACAGCGTCCATCTACTCTGTAGTCGGGTAGACATCAAGAATATTTCAAGATTTTTGATCGTCGGTGAGCACCCGCCCGGTCGCCTTCGAGAAGCTCTCTGGGTCGAGCTCACCTGCCCGGCGAGACCGCCCGCGGTCGATGAAAGCGCCGATCTCGAGATACTCTGCTACCGCTGTGTCGACCTCCTTCTCTTCTGTGGCGCACCCTACATCCTGAAGCGCTATGAGAACAAGAGTTGAGTCAGAACGTGCCGGCCGCACCCACCGGCTGGAATCGCGGGACGGAAGGCCTGCGCTCAAAAAAGCTCTCGGCGCGCTAAGATGAGCCCAGTTGGCATTCACAGGAGAAACTTTCATGCGCATCACTTCGACCAGGCTGTCCCTGGGTCTCGTCATCTCTTTCGCTTCCGCGCTGGCTTCGACGCCGTCGTTCGCCCAGACGACGCACGCATTCGAGGCGACGACCTACTACAACACCTTCTCGTTCGCCCACCCGCCGGCGCTCCGGATCAGCCCGGGCGACCGTGTCGTGACCAAAACGATTGACGCCGGCGGGAGCGACGAGCACGGCAACCAGGTTGCCTCCGGCCCGAACCCGCAGATCGGGCCGTTCTACATCGAGGGCGCGGAGCCGGGCGACGTCCTGGTCGTGCGATTCGAGAAGATCGAGCCGAACCGGGACTCGGCGTTTTCGAATACAGTCCTCGCGCCTTATGCCGCCGACCCGGCGTTTCTTCGATACGAAGGGCTCGACGAGCAGCAGCGCGAGATCTGGGAAGTGGATCGCGATAACCGCGTGGCTCGCCCGACGACGCCCACGCTGCGCGCGCAGGGAATCGAAATGCCGTTTCGTCCCATGCTCGGGTGTGTCGGCGTGGCACCGCCCGCCAAGGAAGCGGTCTGGACCGCGACACCCGGGGAGTTCGGCGGCAATCTCGATTACTTCGGCATGGTCGCCGGGGTGACGGTGATGCTGCCGGTCTTCGAGCCGGGCGCGCTGCTGTTCATCGGCGACGG
>CAYLZR010000426.1:0-1988 GCA_964388145.1 uncultured Gemmatimonadaceae bacterium
TGGGTCCACACCGAGTCTCCGGGCGAGACGCTTCTGCGAGATCCCCTTGATTCTCCGATACGTCACGGGCGTTTCTGCGATTGACTGGCCGGTGGGATACGGGGAGTAATTAAGGAACTGGATAAGCCGCGGGATCAGCCAAAGCGCTGGCGAAGTCGTCTTCGTCCTCTCAAAGTGACATGACAAAAAGGCAACCCAGGGGTGACGATGTGGATGCCTGCGTGATTTGGGGGCCGAGAAACGCCCCCCGAAGGAACCCCGAATCGACTAGGGCGTAGGGATCAGCGGACGATGATCCTACGTCTGTGACGCCTTCTCACCGCGGAGCCATTGGCAAGCCAACTCGTGAGGCCGACAACGATGGATGCCACGATCGCGGTGCCGAATCCCTCCAAATGGAAGGCGGGCAACACACCGGCGACGAGCAGGATCATAGCGCCGTTGATGACCAACAAGAAAATTCCGAGGCTGAGAAAGGTGATCGGAAGAGTAAGGACCACGATGATGGGACGTACAAAGGCGTTGACGATTCCCAGTAGGAGCGCCGACAAGATCATGGTACCCGTATCGTCGAAACTCATACGACTCAGCATGGTATCCGCGAGCCACAGGCCAAGCGACGTGATAAGTATTCTCGCGATGAATCCTCGCATGCTGCTTTTCCCCCAAAACGCATTCCTTAGTTGCCACTACGTCCGTTTTCACCAAAACGTTTCAATCGGAGACTAACACGTTTACGTCGTCATCGCTTGAGATCGGAGCAATCGTCGTACAACTTGCTCACATGATAAATCCAACGTCGGCGCCTTGGGTGAAATGTGGTGTCATGCTCGTCGCGCTGACGCTCACGGGCGTGGGCGATACCAACGGCCGGCGGCTGGCATGCGAGGCCGACACGAGGCAAGGGACCCAGCCGGATCAGGATCTCTACTGTTTCACGCTGATTCCCACCCCCGATTTGATGGACGCGTCCGGGACCGCAGCGATGGGCCGCGTGAACACGCCGTTCGGTGTGGCGGTCTCTTCGAATGGACGGCACGTGTACAACATGACCATTGAGGTGGACGGGCTTCCCGAGCCATCGACGTTGGGGCCGTATACCACGTATGTCGCTTGGGCTACCACGCCGGTGTTCGACCCGATGATCAAGTTGGGTGAGGTTCGCAACGGTGTCACCCGCGCGCAGCGGATCGACTTCAACAAATTCCTCGTCCTAGTCAGTGCCGAAAGCTCTGCTTCGGTGCAGCAGCGCGAGGGTCGCCTCGTGTTGCGCGGTATGTCCCCAAGCATGCGTCTGTTCCCCGACCAGCATTTGATGTTGGCGCCGACGACTCCACCAAGCGACGCTGCAGGCGTGGGGCAGTCGTGGCCGATGCCGCCGAGGCATCCTGCGGTGCCGATGTTGTTGGGTATGGACCGCCTGCGGCCGAAGGTCGCCCCTTTCCTACCAGCCGGCGACCCGATCCGGACCGTCGACGCGCGACCGCGCGAGCTGTATGAGCTGGACGATGGTGACACGCTCGATTTGGAGGCGCTCACGGTCCGGCGGCGCGTGTTGGGGCGCACGTTTACGATGTACGGCTTCAACGGACAATACCCCGGGCCGTTGATCGCGGTGTCACAGGGCGCGACCATTGTCGTGAACTTCACCAACAGCATCGATCAGCCGAGTTCGGTGCACTGGCACGGATTGCGCCTCGACAACCGGTTCGATGGGGTGCCAGGCGTGACGCAAGATCCGGTCGAGCCGGGTGAGACATTCCAGTATCGCGTGCACTTTCCGGATGCCGGTATCTACTGGTATCACCCGCATCATCGAGAAGACGTCCAACAAGATCTCGGATTGTACGGTAACATGCTGGTACGTTCGCCCGATCCGGAGTACTTCAATCCTGTCAACCGGGAAGAAGTGTTGATGCTGGACGACCTGCTAGTTGGCGTCGACGGGCTGGTTCCCTTTGGACAAGAGCGAGCCACGCACGCGTTGA
>CAYLZR010000427.1:0-1986 GCA_964388145.1 uncultured Gemmatimonadaceae bacterium
TTGTGTGGGACGGCAAGCTCACGGTCGAGAAGACGGCTGGGAAGCTCAGTGCTCTGGAAAACCGCCTCTCCACCGTCGAGAACCATGCCGGCACGTTGGCTCTCGGGCATACGCGTTGGGCGACGCACGGCGCGCCGAACGAGACCAACGCGCATCCGCACGTCGATGCCGACGGCAGGATCGCGGTGGTTCACAATGGGATCATCGAGAATGCCACGGCGTTACGTGGATGGCTTGTCGAGCGCGGCCACGAATTCCGCTCCGAGACCGACACCGAGGTGCTCGTGCACCTCATTCGCGAGTTATACGTCGATTCCCTCGAGTCGGCAGTTGTCGCGGCGTTACAAAAGGTCGAGGGAACGTATGGCTTGGGAGTGATCTCGTCGCACGAACCCACGACGTTGGTCGCCGCACGATCCGGCTCTCCATTGCTGTTGGCGTTGGGTGACGGCGAAAACTTCGTCGCGTCCGATGCCGCCGCGGTCGTGAAACACACCCGTTCGGTCGTCTACCTCGACGACGGCGAAGTGGCCGTGCTCACACCGGATGACTACCACATCATCGGTCTCGACAAGACGCGGATAGAGAAGAGTGTCTCCGTGGTGGATTGGGATCTCGACACGATCGAGCGCGGCGGGCACGCCCACTTCATGATCAAAGAGATCTTCGATCAGCCTGAAGCGATCACGGACACGATGCGCGGCCGGTTGCTCGAAGACGAAGGGTCCGCCCGTCTCGGTGGTCTCAACATGAGCGACGAGGAGTTGCTCGATATCGACCGAGTTGTGCTGACGGCGTGCGGCACGTCGTGGCACGCGGCGCTGATCGGCGAGTACATGCTCGAGGAGCTGGCACGCATTCCCACGGAGGTCGAATACGCCTCGGAATTTCGGTATCGCACACCGCTGGTCGATTCGCGGACGATGGTGATCGGCATTTCCCAGAGCGGTGAGACGGCGGACACCTTGGCGGCGCTGCGTGAGGCGAAACAACGAGGTGCCAAGACGCTGGGTATCGTCAACTCGGTGGGCAGCACGATTGCCCGCGAGGTGGATTGCGGCACGTACATACACGCCGGAGCGGAGATCGGCGTGGCGAGCACGAAAGCATTCACGTGCCAAGTAGTGGCGCTGGCGCTCTTGACCCTGCGGCTTGGTCGGTTGCGCGCGATGTCCGTTCTCCAGGGGCGCGAAATGGTCAAGGCGATGCATCGCCTGCCGGAGCAAGTGCGAGAGGTGTTGGGGCGAGCCAAGGAAATCGAACGCATCGCCGAGGTTTTCGCGCTTGCGCAAAACGCCCTGTTCCTGGGGCGCGGATACAATTTCCCGGTCGCGTTGGAAGGAGCACTCAAACTCAAAGAGATTTCGTACATCCACGCCGAAGGGTATCCGGCCGCCGAGATGAAACACGGCCCGATCGCCTTGATCGACGAGATGATGCCGGTGATTTGCGTGGCACCGAGTGACGCTGTGTATCAGAAGATCGTTTCCAACGTGCAGGAAGTGAAGGCGCGCCGTGGACGTGTCCTGGCGGTGGTGACGGAGGGTGACCTTGAAATCACCCGACTCGCCGATCAGACCATTACCATTCCCAAAACGATCGACGCACTCACCCCCGTCCTCAGCGTCATACCGCTGCAGCTCCTGGCGTACTACGTCGCGGTGAAGCGTGGATGCGACGTGGATCACCCTCGGAATCTGGCGAAGTCGGTTACTGTGGAGTAGGACGGAATGATCAAAGGGCGGGTGGAAGTGGGCAGTGTGGGGTTCCGTCCTTCCGTCCGGGGCGGGGCAGAGCGGTGAGGGTCGTCCTCCAAAGAGTCTCTCAGGCGTCCGTCACCATCGACGGCAACACCGTCGGCACCATTGGGGTGGGGTTGGTCGTTCTCGTGGGGTTCACGCCCGGCGACGATCAAGTCCGCATCGAGTGGGTGGCGGACAAAATCGTGGGCCTGCGTGTTTTTCAGGACGACGACGACAAAATGAA
>CAYLZR010000428.1:0-1985 GCA_964388145.1 uncultured Gemmatimonadaceae bacterium
CGCGCCGGGAGGTCGTAGAAACGCATATCGCGCTCTTCTCCGGGATGCGTGCCTCCGATCCGGGCATCCGGCTTTCCAGCTCGGCTGTGCCGGACGAAGTTCCCACTCTCGAGAGTTTCTTCGGCCTCGAGTCATAGAGAATTTTCAATATTGGATATTCACTATTGGATATTCGATATTCATCAGGAGGTTTCCATGGCCAAATCGTTTGTCAAATCCTCGATCATACTCGCAACCGTCGCACTCCTCGCGCCCGGAACGATCCAAGGCCAATCGGCGAACATCTCGCAATCCGACCTCGAGGCCTTCCGGCCCAGAAGCATCGGCCCCGCGGTGACGGGCGGACGTGTCCACGATATAGAAGCCTTACCGGGAGATCCGTCGACGATCTTTGTTGCGACGGCTTCCGGCGGCCTGTGGAAGACCACGAATCGCGGCCACACGTGGAAAAACGTCTTCGAGTTCATGCCGGTGAGCACGTTCGGCGACGTGGCCATCTCCGACTCGGACCCGCACATCCTCTACGCCGGCACTGGAGAGCAGAACAACCGCCAGAGCACGTCGTGGGGGAATGGCGTCTACCGGTCGGACGACGGCGGGGAGACGTGGCGGCACCTGGGGCTGGTGGAAACGCGGCACATCGGCAAGGTGGAGATCCACCCCTCGAATCCCGACATCGTCTACGTTGCGGCCCTCGGAAATCTTTGGGCGGCCAACGAGGAGCGAGGCGTCTTCCGAAGCAGGAACGGAGGACGGAATTGGGAGAAGGTCCTCTATATAGATGAATACACCGGGGCCGTAGACATGGTCATGGATCGTTCCAACCCCAACGTGATCTACGCCGCGACGTACCAGCGCTTGCGGAGGACGTGGGGCTTCAACGGCGGCGGTCCGGGGAGCGGGATCTACAAGACGACCGACGGTGGCGATAACTGGACCGAACTGACAAACGGTATTCCAGGGGCAGAGAAAGGCCGTATCGGTCTCGCGATCTCCCGTTCGAACCCGCAGATCCTGAACGCGCTCATCGAGTACAGTCGTCCGCCGCGGCCAAGAGGGGACGGTGGGTTTCGAGGAGGCGGGGGCGGTGGGCGTGGTGGCCAGGGGAATCCCGACCAGGGCACGTATCGTACCGAAGACGGCGGTGCAACGTGGACACGCCTGAGTGACCGCAATCAACGCCCCATGTATTACTCGGAGATCTTCATCGATCCGTCGAATCCAAATCTGGTCTACACGCCTGCGACCACGTCGATGAAGAGCGAAGACGGCGGGCGGACGTGGAGTCTGATCAACGCGCAGCCCACGTACGATGTGGGCGTGCACTCCGACATGCACGCCATGTGGATCGACCCCGGCGACCCGGAACATTTCTACCTGGCCGGTGATGCGGGCTTGCACGAGACGTACGACGGCGGACAGAACTATCGGAAACTCAACAATTTCAACATCGCACAGTTCTACGCCATCGGCGTGGACATGCGCGATCCGTACTGGATCTACGGTGGTCTGCAAGACAACCATTCTTTCATGGGACCATCGGAGACTCGGCACTGGGAAGGGATCTTCAACGACGATTGGCGTCAGTCGGGGTTCGGCGACGGGATGTACCAGCAAGTCGATCCCGAGAATCACCGGTACCTCTATAGCAGTTCCAACGGCGGCAGCTACACGCGCCTCGATACCGAGACGGGAGACGCGCTTTCGATCAGTCCACAACCGCCTCCGGGAGAGAACTACCGTTTCGACTGGACCTCGCCGAGTCTTGTTTCCAAACACGATCCCCGCGTTGTGTACGTCGCCGGTAATCGTCTTTTCATCTCGCGAGACCGTGGCGAGAGTTGGGAACGGACGGAAGATCTCTCGAAACAAACCGACCGCGACGAGTTGGAGTTGATGGGTGTCAAGGGTGCCGCTATGACCATCTCTCCCAATGACGGCACGGGCAGTTACGGTGAGGCCGTCACGCTCGCGGAGTCACCTCT
>CAYLZR010000429.1:0-1983 GCA_964388145.1 uncultured Gemmatimonadaceae bacterium
GCCGCTGCCTTCGACATGCCGCGACCGAATCGCGTGGTCTACATGCTGCGGGGCGACCTTGAGGCTGCCCGGCAGGCGTGGATCGACGAAGCTAGGACCGAGGAACAGCGTCAGAACAGGGAGCGGTCTAGCTTCCTGGCCTATCGGGATGACGCGGACCGGGTGGTGGATTTCCACGCCTTGAGGCACACGACCGGCAGTCTGCTGGCAGCAGCCGGTGTCCATCCCAAGACCGCCCAGAGCATCATGCGGCACTCCACGATCAGCCTGACGATGGACCGCTACACCCACACGCTGCGGGGGGCCGACCGGACGGCCATTGGCTCGCTCCCGAGCTTCGACCCTCCGGACGAGTCCAAGCAGAGGGCGACGGGCACCGATGGGCCGGTTCCGGCAGCGGACGAGCGGCAGGAGCGCTTGGCGCTTTGCTTGGCGCGAAAGGGCTCAGAGCGGCTCGCTTCGGTGCGCCTCGATGCAGCGGAAGCTTGGCGAGCAACACTCCCGCACTCGCCCCAAAACGCAGGGAATCCTGCCGATCAACCCGTCAAACAGGCACAGGCCGAGGTGGGATTCGAACCCACGAATAACGGATTTGCAATCCGTCCCCTTAGACCACTTGGGTACTCGGCCGCAACGCGAAAGAATAATCCGCTATCGTAGCCGAGACCACGAACCCATACGCGATTCTCGTGGGGCCGCAGGCTCCTTCAAGCAACAAACACTCACCGGCCGTGGGATCGTCGCCGCCCGTGGTGTTCAGCCACCCTCCTCACCGACATCCGCGAGAACCTCGTCAGCCCCCGGCGCCGGGCCGTCGGGCGATGCCGGCTGGTCGCGCGACAGGAATGCACCCCGCAGATCGACCTCGACCGGCGACTTGCCCAACAGCCACGCGGTCGAGGACTCCTTCCCCACGCGGTTGATTCTCACCATGAGAGGTCGGCCGGTGTCGGGATCGTAGACCGGGCGGGGCGATGCTGCCGTAGCGACTCCATCGGGATGTGCGGCGTAGAGGTAGTACTTCTGTCCCTTCGTGAGGCCCCACGCCCAACCGCCAACCACGGTGACTTTGCGCATACCGTCGCGCTTGACGATCCTCGGGTCACCGGCATATGAGGGAAGCTTCTCCCGGATTCGATCCATGGTCCGCTCCACGGCCTGGCGGCTTGCCCTGCCCAGCGGCGTGCTCCAGAACAGGTAAGAGCCGAACGCTACGCCGCTGTACATTTCCTTGATCTGCGGGTCAGTGCCTGCCCTGGCGGTGCCGTAGATGTGATCGGCCGCGACCACCCGCCGGCTTCGCGCATCGACGATGCTCCACTGGATGGCCACCACCGCCTCGCTGCGCGTGCCAAAGAGACCCCGGCGAGACACCTGGGCGGGAAGCGCCGCGGTGTGGTGAAAATCGGTCACCGTTCCGGTCACGATGAAGTCCACGTTCGCCGCCGAGCCATCCACCTGACGCTGCCGGGGCGCGGATTGCGAAAGGAGCCTCTCGATCTGCGGGTCGATGCGCACCTCGAACTCCCCTTCATTGAGCAGCGCGCGACGCAACGCATCGCTCATGCCCGCCCCGACGTCACGCCATCGAAGCTGCGACGCGCTGGGATTGCCAAACCGAGCGACGGCAATCACCGTCCGATCACCCCGCACAGGACGTGCCGAATCGCCAGCCACAGCAACCGCCGGCGGGCGATCAAAACTCCACGGGTTGGATACGGAAAAGCTGGAGCATCCCCCAACACCGCCGGCGACGATCGCCAACCATCCACCAGCCAACCAGGCTTGCTGACGCATCTCTCCTCCCCATCGGCCACCGGGCGCGCCGGGCTTGAAATCCATGGTGATGCCGGCAAGCTTCATCCGCCACCCCCGCCCCCCGGCCAACTTGTTCGGTCAAGTGATGGTGTTGAGTCACCTTTCGAGACGATCGATCAGCGGTTGGGGGGTATCATCGCTTCCGGACAAGCCTCCATGATTGCA
>CAYLZR010000430.1:0-1979 GCA_964388145.1 uncultured Gemmatimonadaceae bacterium
CGATCCACCGGTGTGCCGTTGATCTATTTCCCGAACCAAGGTGCGATGCTTCTCGAGAATGTCGCGACGCTTGGTGCGGACGTGGTCGGCATCGATTGGCGACTTCCGCTTTCCAAGGCGCGTTCGATTCTCGGCAACGGTGCCGCGGTTCAAGGCAACCTCGATCCGGCCGCGCTGTTTGCTCCCCCCGAGGAACTGAAGAACCAAATCGACATGGTATTGAAACATGCTGGGGGACAGCCCGGCCACATTTTCAATCTCGGCCACGGCATCGAGCGAACGACCGATCCCGATGCAGTGGCGTTGCTCGTGGATTACGTACACGAGAGAACCGCGCAGTAGAACCCAATAACCAATATCCAATACCGAATACCCAACGCCGAATACCCAACACCTAATAGCTAATAGCTAACAGCTAACAGCTAAGTACCCGGCGTAACCCTTTCTTCTTCTGATCGTACCTCCTCCAACATCGGCCGCTGACTACCTCCCCGTGTAAACCCGGCGAGCTTCTCCATCAGACCCTTGAGCATTCGGTGTCTCCTCCGGATCAGTCCCCGGAATACGGTTCGCAGTGTCAAATATGAGCCCCCGAAAATCGCGGCGATCGCCGGCGGCACGAACACCAACATGCCCGAGTTGGCCAACGCTCCCGACGAGATAAAACTCAACACTCCCGCGACCATCATCATGCTAATGAACACAACCGTGTGTTGTCCGGGAGATTCGGTCATCCGAATTCGAGTCTTACCATCCTTCGGTGTGACCATGACGTGAACCAAACGGCCGGCACCCTCGACGGAGTTCTGATAGCTGAGCGAATTCCACGACAGCGATTTTCCGAGCGTGGTGTTGATACGCCCCACCTCGCCCATCGCCAACCGAATCTCTTCCAACACCTCCTCGAAATCGGCTTCAGGAATTTCCCCGTCAAAAACCTGCTGGAGTTCGATTCTTGGGTTGGCACCGAAGAGGCCACCCGACTTCGGTGGCTCGTCAATTTTTGCCAACGCACGGGCCGCCTGCCGAACTTGTTGTGGCGGGATGTCCACTTCGGCGCCGAGTCGTTGGATACCGGCGAGCGAGTAGTTGGCATCGTCGGTGGTCCGCGCGGCCTGAATCAGGGATGCCTGCTTGATGATCTCTCGAGCCTGCGCCTCGGGAAATTGCTGCTTGCCCTTCGTGGCGTCCTCGAGCGCTTCTGCAAAACGCCCGGGAGTGGCGAAACGGTGCCCCGACCGCATGGCCATCGCGATGACCAGCACTTGCTCCACCGAGCCCGGAAGTTGGTCGAGCAACGAACGCTGGTGATCGGGAGCGTCCATGAACCGCAGCATGCGCGCGTCGTCTTCGGTCACCCACATGGCGGGTACGTCACCGATCAACATCTCGTAACAGACACACGCGAGGCTGAACACATCCGTGCGCTCGTCGAGATCCGCCCGCCCGGCGGCCTGCTCGGGACTCATGTACCCCGGGGTGCCAATCGGGAAGCCGGTGCGTGTGAGGTTGCCCTCCACGGCGCTGAAGATGGCCTTGGCGATTCCGAAATCTGCGACGACCGCGTGGCCGTCTGACAACAGAATGTTCTCCGGCTTGATGTCCCGATGGACGACGCCTTGGCGGTGCGCGTAATCGAGCGCGTCGGCAGTCTCACGTACGATTCGCGTCGCGCTGGCGAGCTTCAGTCGCCCCTCGCGGTTGATCCAACCCCGGAGGGTTTCTCCTTCGACATACGGCATCACATAGTGAAGCACACCGTCGCTGTCGCCGGAGTCGAGCAACGGGAGGATGTGGGGGTGATTGAGCTTGGCAGCGATCGCTATCTCTCGCAGAAAGCGATCCACCCCGATCGACGCCCGCAGGTCGGGCTTGAGGACCTTCACCGCGACGTCGCGGTTGTGGCGCAGGTCCGTTGCCAGATACACCGTGGCCATACCGCCCCGGCCAATTTCTCGCAGTGGCTCATATCTGCCGGC
>CAYLZR010000431.1:0-1975 GCA_964388145.1 uncultured Gemmatimonadaceae bacterium
CGCAGCGAACAGCCCCCGTCCGAGGTTGCCGTGGACGTTAGATGACAGCGGATCCAGCTCGAGGGCACGCCGCATCTCGGCGAGGCCGTCCTCGACCTGTCCGACGGTGATGAGGTATGAGGCATACCAAGCGTGCGCAATCGCATACTGCGGGCCCAGTTCCATAGCCCGCTCCAGACTCGCCGCCCCACCGGTCCAGTCCCAGTCGTAATGCCATTGGATAAGACCCAGAGACGCGTGTGCCTCGGCTAGCGTACTATCGAGCCGCAGGGCGGTAAGCGCAGCCTCGCGCGCCTTGGGATACGCGTCGTGTGGCACTCCCCGTCCATACCACGGCAAGAAAGAGTATGAATCTGCCAGGCCGCTATAGGCTATCGCGTAGCCCGAGTCCAGCTCTATGGCACGAGTGAAGTGCTCGATCGCCAGCTCGAGATCCGGACCGGTTCGCTTTTGCCAGTGAAACCGCCCCAGGAGATATGCATTTAAGGCTTCCGTCTCATCCGTTGGAGGGGCGAGTGCCGGGGCTTCGTCGTCTCCAGCGAACCTCGCACTCAATGCGCCGGCCACCTGTCGAGCGACATCACTCTGGATCTCGAAGACATTCGCAGCGGAGAATTCTCGATCGTATCGGTCCGCCCACACCTGGTCGCTCGTTGCAGGATCGATGAGGCTCACCGTGATCAGCACTCGGCCCCCGGCGCGACGCACGCTGCCGTCCACCACGTAGTCGGCGTCGAGTACGGCGGCAATATCGGCATAGCCAGTCTCGGTGCTGGCATATTGCCGCGAAGATCCGTGCGCAACGACCGAGAAATCCTCGACGCTCGCGAGCTGGGTGTTGATGTCCTGCGTAATCCCGTCGCTGAAGTACTCGTCTTCCGGATCGCCGGTGAGGTTTTCAAAGGAGATGACCGCCACTCGGATGCGGTCGCCGTCGGTGGCCATCGAGACCGTAGAGTCGCCGCGACCCGAAGCGATCCACCAGCCACCGGCGACCACCAACACCGCCGCGGCCACCGCGCCTATGAGGTTGCGTGGCACAGGCGCGCGGGCCGGCGCCGCAGGCAGCGTTCCGGTCGGAGTCATCCCGCCACTCGGCGTCGCCATTGCTTCCAACTGCGGCAGCATGGCTTCGGCGCTCTGCCACCGGTCTGCCGGCTTCTTCTCCAGACACTTCATGACCAACTGCTCGAGGGCGGGCGGCACTGCCTCCCGATGCTTCGTGACCGGGTCCGGCGTCTCCGTAACGTGCGCGCCCAGAATCGCCTGTGAGGTGTTGCCGGTAAACGGCGGCCGGCCGGCTAGCAACTCGTACGCCATCGCACCGATGGCGTAGATGTCGGCTCGGTGGTCGATGTGGTCCTCGGCGGCCGCCTGCTCGGGAGCCATGTACGCCGGGGTGCCGAGCGCCACACCAGCAGTGGTCAACTGCTGCCGGCCCGTGGCTTCGCTCACGGCCTTCGCCACACCAAAGTCGGTGACCATGGCATGGCGACCGGAGAGCATGATGTTGTCGGGCTTGATGTCGCGGTGGACGACGCCGTGTTCGTGCGCGTGCGCCAACGCGTCTACCACCTCTTTGATGACTCGCACCGCTTCGTCGATGGGAAGCTCCCCCTCCTCAACCAGCTTCTCCCGCAAAGACTGCCCCTCCACGTACGGCATGACGTAATAAAGGAACCCGCCGGCCTCGCCGGAGTCGTGCAGCGGGAGGATGTGAGGATGCTGGAGGCGGGCTGCGACTTCGATCTCCCGCAGGAACCGCTCCGGTCCCAGCGTCGCGGCCAATTCGGGCCGCAGCACCTTTACCGCCACCTTGCGGTGGTGCTTGAGGTCCTCGGCGAGGTAGACCGTGGCCATCCCCCCCGAGCCAATTTCCCGCTCGATGGCGTAGCGGTCCGCGAGGGCGGCGGCGAGGCGGTCGAGAACGTCGCTCATGGGCACTAAGATGGGGCCGGCGGGTTCCTTTATTACG
>CAYLZR010000432.1:0-1972 GCA_964388145.1 uncultured Gemmatimonadaceae bacterium
TGTCCATCTACAAGTTCCTCGACAGCGGTACCGGAGCGCATGCTCCAGAAGCTCTTCGGACCCACCAATATAGGAACCCCACCAACCCGAGCCAATTATTACGAAACGGCAGAGCCATTAGGTTGTGTATTGATCATTGACGTGAACCAGGCGGCTCAGGACCCGTCCTCCGATCCCACTGCCCTATCATCTCTAAACCACACTTCTACCATGCGCCTCGCTCTCATCCAAAACCACTGCTCCCCCGACCGCGACGAAAACCTCGGGCGCGCGCTCAACTCCATGGAACAGGCCAAGGAGTCCGGCGCGGACATGGTCGTGTTTCCCGAGCTGGCCATCGACCGGTTCTTTCCCCAACACGAGGAGTGGAACGCGAGGGACATCGCCGAGCCGATTCCCGGCCCCAGCACGAACGCGATTGGCGCGAAGGCCAAAGCGCTGTCGTTGGTAACCGTATTCAACCTGTACGAAGAGGCCGTGGCCGGCCGGTACTTCGACAGCTCACCGGTGTTCGACGCCAGCGGCGTCCTGCTGGGCGTGACACGCATGGTGCACATCACCGACTACGCGTGTTTTCACGAAAAGGCCTATTACAACCCCGGCGACAATGGCGCGCGGGTGTACGACACGGCCATCGGCCGCGTGGGCGTGGCCATCTGTTACGACCGCCACTACCCCGAGTACATGCGCGCACTCGGCGTGCACGGAGCACAGTTGGTGGCGATTCCCCAGGCCGGCGCGGTGGACGAGTGGCCCGACGGGCTCTTTGAAGCCGAAGTGCAAACCGCGGCGTTTCAGAACGGGTACTTCGCGGCGCTGTGCAATCGGGTGGGAAAAGAAGAACGACTCACCTTTGGGGGTGAGTCGTTCGTCGTCGATCCGTCAGGCCGCGTCGTGACACGCGGCGTCGAGTTGGACGACGATCTCGTGATCGCCGACATCAACCTAACGGAGTGCGACTCCTCTCACGCGCGCACGCTCTTTTGGCGCGATCGCCGTCCCGACTTATACGGGGACTGGCTCGCCTGACACACCCCGGTCTGGAAGGCTATCGGCTGGTGCTGGCCGGCGGCTTGCGAAAGATGTTCACCAAAGCGATGATACCCGCTCTGCACCAGGACAACCGCCTTCGGCCACGATGTTGCGCGCCGCCTCGATGAATGTATAAACCATTGTCAATTAACAACTTAAGAGACTCTTTGTCCGAGCCCATTGCGCTGCGCGTGCCGGGGATGACGCTGAACAGCACCATCTTTCCCGACCTCGGAATGCCAACCGTGGACGTGGACTTCAACCAGCTGGTGGTGGGTCCCAACGGCAATCCGCCGGCGCATGTGGTGCACGGAATGGACGTCTACGTCGATCTCCTCGACAAACGGCTCGGCGTCCACGCCGATTGGCCGTCCCGACCCCGGATCGTGGTGGCACACAGTTTCGGGGCAATGCTGGTGTTGCGGTGGTTACTTCTTCACCGCTGCGCCGGCCCCGCCGACATCGACGGTTTGGTGTTGATCTCGACGACGGGTGGGCCGATGTACGACGACGTGCGCCTCCGCGTCACGCCGAGGGGACCTTTCCATTTCCGCATCGGCGTCAATTACACCATCGGTCTGTGGAATACCCCTTTCCTGACGAAGCTGGTGAAGCGGTTTATTTGTCGTGGAACCCTCGCCGTGACCCGCGTCGATTTTTCCAAGCTCAGGGACAAGACCGATGGTGCGCTCGATCGAGCGGGCTGGCGTAACACCGATTGGCGCGCCATGCGAACCTTTCGTCTCGCCATGCACGACTTCGACGTGCGAGACCAACTCGCGAGCATCACGGTTCCCACGATCGTGCTTCATGGTTCCGAAGACGCGATCTTTCATCCTTCCGTGGGGAAACGCCTGGCCGATGCCATGCCGCACGCCGAATACCGCCTAGTGAAGGGCGGGGCACACGGACTTTCCCTTACCCACGGCGGGGAGGTGTC
>CAYLZR010000433.1:0-1965 GCA_964388145.1 uncultured Gemmatimonadaceae bacterium
TTCGAGAGCGCATCAACGGTCAGGCGATGCGTGGCGTGATCGTGATGCTCAACCTATCCGCGGCGGCGCTGGTATCGTGGCTGATGCTTTCCGGGACGGCCACGGGGTTGCTGCGTTACTTCCAGCGCCCGATCCCGCCGTGGCTGACCAACGGACGGTGGGTGTTCGTTATCGCCGGTTTTCTGCTAGCCGCTTCGCTCGCCACCCTCTTGTCGAGATGGGTCCCGCTGCTGTTTGGGATGGCGAGGCGTAGGGCAGCGGGCGGGGCCGAGTTTTCGCCGCTGGTCCAGGGGCGCGATGCTAAAAGCGGCTAGCGGGCTGTAACGGAGATGGGTGAGCGGGGCAATCCACGGGTTCAGATTGCCGATCTGAATTACCGCAGAGAGCGCCGAGAGCGCAGAGACACATGGGGTGAACAAGCGTAAAGAATCATCTCGGCGTTCTCCGCGCGCTCTGCGGTAAGCCACCGCCAATGCGTTACAGTGCGTGCGACAAGCAGTACTAGTTTTCTGCTAGGACTTCGGCACTTCTTTCTTGGGATCTACAAACGGTTTTTCCACCACGGTTGCCTGGCGGTCACCGCCCGGCGTCGAGACGCCAAAGGTCGATCCGACCGTAGAGAGGTCGATCGGTACCATCGCGTAGCCGATGTTCTTTTTCAGTCTCGGTGAATACACGGCAGATGTTATCCGTCCAGCCTCCGTGCCGTTCGCACTGACCGGCCAAGCGATCATGTTGAGCTCCAGCGGGTCACCCCCGATTTCCACCCCGACGAGCTTGCGAGTCACGCCCTCGGCCTTGATCCGCTTCAGCGCCTTCTTGCCGATGAAGTCGGCGTCCTGATCGAGGTCGACGAGCCATCCGAGGCCGACTTCGTAGGGGTTGTCTTCCAACGTGATGTCGATGCCGTAGTTGAGGATACCCGCCTCGATCCGGCGAATATCCGAGGGCCCCGTGGCGGCAATGTTGTGTGGTTTGCCGGCCGCCATCACGCGGTCCCACAGCTCTTCGCCCCGGCTGCTATCGCGCAGATAGATCTCGAACCCCACTTCGCCGGTCCAGCCGGTGCGTGTGACGATCACGGGGATGTCGTCGAGGTCGGCTTCGAGGAAGTAGTAGTACTCCAAGTCGAGCACTTCGTCACCAAACAGCGCTTGCACCACCTGCTTCGATTTGGGACCCTGAATCTGCATCGGTGAAACGTCGGGTTCGCGAATCTGCACGTCCATGCCCGCGTTGTAGGCGACCCCCTTGGCCCACAAGAGCACGTCGCTGTCGGCCACTGCCAGCCAGAAGTGGTTGTCGCCGAGGCGAAGGAGCACCGGATCGTTGATGATACCGCCGTCGTCGGCGGTGATGACGACGTACTTGCCCTGTCCGACCTTGCATTTGTTGAGATCCCGCGGCGTCAGCAGATTCGTGAACGCCAATCCGTCGGGGCCGGTGATCTCCACCTGCCGCTCAACACTCACATCCCACACGGTCACGTCATTCAGCAGCTTCGTGTATTCCTTTTCCAGATCGTCGTACCCGGTGGGAAGGAACATGTGGTTGTAAACCGTATAGCTCCAACAGCCCTCCTTGAGGGTCGAGTTGAAGAACGGTGACCGGCGCAGGCGGGCCCCGCGCTGAATGGTGGCCATGTCGAACATCGCGGTCATGCTCTCTCCTTGGTCACGATTGGACGGTAATGTGGGTTCGCCTAGAGGATTGACGTACGAGAAACTACGCTCGCGATCGACCAAATATGACCTTACGTTGAAGAACCGGCCAGTCCGTGGTGACCAGGAGAGGGAAATCATTGTTGAACACGAACATACACGATGTCTTCACCCAACATTTCGGACCGATCGCACCACGCTATGTCACGCGCGCGCCCGGTCGGGTCAATCTGATCGGCGAGCACACCGATTACAATGGTTTACCGGTATTCCCCATGACAATTCAGCGGGGCATCGAGGTCTA
>CAYLZR010000434.1:0-1961 GCA_964388145.1 uncultured Gemmatimonadaceae bacterium
GGCTGCGCCACGCTTCAACAGATCGCGTCCTTCGAACGGCCGGGGTTCGAAGTCGAGCGCGTCGAGGTGACGGGGCTTGGGCTTCAGGGGGGCTCGTTCAATCTCGTGCTGAACGTGACCAACCCCAACGCGTACGACCTCCCCACCACCCGGTTCAACGTCTCCATTGATCTCGAGGACACGCACTTTGGGAGCGTCGACGTGGACGACGCCCCCACACTCACGAAGAACGCAAGTACGACGGTGGTCGTCCCGGTACAATTCACGTGGGGCGGTGTCGGTGCCGGCGCCCGAGCACTGTTGACGCGTGGCGCGGTGCGGTACATGGTGAACACACAGGTCGAGCTGGACACGCCGTTGGGAACCCGACGGGTCAACACACGGCTCAACGGAGAGGTCCCGCTGGTCGAGCTGTTGCGCCGGTAGGCCACAGGGCCGGCCGAGCCGTCGGATGCAGCGCGGTTAGGATCGGACCCCTACGGTTGAATCGTAAACCTCACCGTATCCGCTCCAACAGATTCGATGGGGACATGCAGCCAGTCCCCAAGCGTGGCAATTAAGACGTGCTCCCCTGGGGCCAGGCCTTCGAACGTGTGCTCTGTCTGGGCGCCTCCCAAATGCACGATTCCGGGTCCGGCGGGAATTGTCTCCCCCGCGGCCGTAACCGGCACATCCATGAACAGGTGGTGGTGGCCGGAGTTGGCTTGCTCGACGCCGGCGGGGACGATCTCCACTCCGTGAGCCAGCAATACCACTCGCACGTCAGGTCCGGTGATCGTGGCACCGTCTACCGGCTCGCCGATCTCGACGCGGCTCGCCTCCGCAGCACCGCCACACCCAAGGACGACCAGCCCGAACGCTATGCACAGGGCTTCTGTAAGCTTGTATGTCATGTCGCGCCCCTAGAGCGGTCGGTCGGGGTTGGCGATGGTCCGCCACATGTGCGCCGATGGGCTGTTGTCGAACCCCAGTCCTTCTTTCGGCTGCTTGAAATGCCGTCCGATGATGTCGACAAGCGGGTCTATCGTGGGAACCGCATCGGCATCAAACGCGTACGTGTCGTTCACCGTAATCAACCGCGCGTGCATGTACCACGAGTGGTTCCGGGCATACTTGTACGCTTCCTGGATGTATGGCTCCGGCACGTAATCTTCGCCGAACATCCGGTTGTACATCTCGGGATACTCGTAGCCGACCTCGTCGTCGGGGTAGAACCGCAGCGGAGCATGATAGCGGATGCCCCAGCTCACGTGTTCGTGCACGTACGGCTCCACGAGCTGAGCACCCCACCAGCCATGATCGACTTTGATCATGTTCAGGACGACGTCGTGCAGGAGGCACGCAAGGATCGTTTCTTCGGGTTGGTCCGTTTTCAGCGCGTAGTTGGCGCTCTGGAGGACATGGTTGGCGGGCGCGAAGCGCTTCTCGAAGAAGTCGATCAGAGTCGGCTTGGCCGGCATGGGTTCGTACAGCTCGTCCCGGGGCATGAACAGCCGGCCCGTCCCGCGTGGGGCTCGCCGTTCCTCTCGCTGTTCGGAGATCTCTGCGGGCTTGGGTGGGCTGATCGCGCTGTCCAGCTCATCCATCATGTAGTGTTCGAGGGACTCGGCTCGGTCCTCATGAGACATCATTCCGACGGTTCCGACACCCAGCGTAGCCAAAAAGGCCCTGCGGTCGACTTCCATGACGTCCTCCTTACCACGAAAATGATCATCCGTGCCAGCAAATAGATCGCCCGTGGCCCACGCTGCCCGGGCGCAAAATCGTCATCTCAAGGTCGAGATTAGCTCCGGATCCCTCGCTCGTCAACGATTTTCTATGCAGATTGAACCGTCCCAACCCTCAAGGGGTAACCGATGGCCGAAGAGCACAACCTCCTCGAGCGAGTCAACCATAGCTTCGACCACGCCGCCGCACTCACCGGTCTCGACCCCACCCTGCTGTGCCAGATCCGGGCGTGC
>CAYLZR010000435.1:0-1960 GCA_964388145.1 uncultured Gemmatimonadaceae bacterium
GACAAGACCCGGGAGGCCCTCCTCCAGGCCGCCTTCGGCGAGATCCATCGGTCCGGCTTCCAGGCGGCCAGCCTCGAGAGAATCCTCTCGACGGTCGGAGTCACCAAGGGCGCCCTCTATCACCACTTTCCCAACAAGGCCGCCCTCGGTTATGCGGTGGTCGACGAGGTCATCAAGCCCTTCATCACCGAGCGCTGGATCCGGCCCCTGGACGGGGCGGACGACCCCATCCAGACCACCATCGACGGCCTGGCCGACCTGGCCGAGCACATGACCACAGTCGACATCGAGCTGGGGTGCCCGCTCAACAACCTCATGCAGGAGATGTCCCCGGTGGACGAGGGATTCCGGCGGCGCCTCAGCGCCGTGGGCGAGGCCTGGCGGGCCGGCATAGCCCGGGCCCTGGCTCGGGGGCAGGGTAGAGGCACCGTGCGGGATGACATCGACCCCGAAAAGACTGCCGCCTTCCTGTTCGCCGCCTACGAGGGAATCATCGGGACGGCGAAGAACGCCCAGAGCACCGAGCTCCTCGGGTCCAATCTGGAAGTGCTGGCGACATACCTCGACGGACTGCGCCCACCGCGGGGCGCCTCCGTACGAGAGCCCTCGACGGACGTCGAGCCGATCCCGGCTTAATCGTCTAACTAGAATCACCATCCAAACCCTATATGAGCCGGATATGAAACCCACAGCGCCTCTTTATCGTACCAACCGGTATGTACGTACCGCGGGATAATCCTTCTTGGAATCGATGATGTTCAAACGATTCGATAGACAGGTGAAACGGGCATTGAAGGACCGCTACGCCATCGAGGGCGAACTCGGCAGCGGCGGCATGGCCACCGTTTACCTCGCCCGCGACAAACGTCTGTCGCGGCAGGTGGCCATCAAGGTGCTGAAGCCCCAGGGCGCAAGCCGCGTCGCGCGGCAGCGATTCTTGCAGGAGATGGAATTCGCCTCGCAGCTCACCCATCCCCACATCGTGCCGATCTTCGCCACGGGCGAGCTGGGCGAGTTGCCGTATTACGTCATGCCACACATCACCGGGCTGACGGTGCGAGATCGGCTGCGCGAAGAAGGCGCCCTGCCGCTGGCCGATGCCCTGCGGATCACCACCGAGATCGGTGATGCCTTGCACTACGCGCACGAACGGGGCGTCGTACATCGTGACGTAAAGCCCGAAAACATCCTGCTGTCGAACGGCCATGCCATGATCGCCGACTTCGGCATCGCCCTCGCGCCGGCCACGCCCGTGGACGATCGCCTTACCATCGAGGGCCAGGCCATCGGCACGCCGGGCTACATGAGTCCGGAACAGGCGCAAGGGTTCGACGTCGATGCGCGGTCGGATCTCTACAGCTTGGGCATCGTGACGTTCGAGATGCTGAGCGGCCGCCATCCGTTCGATCTCGAGGCCCGGGCCGTGCCGCCGAACGCGCGGTCCGGACGCGGCACACCGTCACTGCGGTCGGTGGGCTGGACCGCGTCCGACACCATCGATGCCGCAGTCCAGCAATCCATGGCCGCCGATCGCACCCAACGTTTCGCCACGGTGCGGGACTTCGTCCGGATGTTCGAGCCTCGGGTGGGGTCCGAGATCGACACCCCCGCGCCACACAGCGCGGCGGCAAACGCGGTTCGGATTGCCGTGTTGCCGTTCGCCGCCATCGGCCCGGACCGCGAAGACGAGTTCTTCGCCCGCGGCATCACCGACGACATCCTCTCGCGGGTATCGCAAGGTGACACACTCCAAGTCACCTCCAAGACGACGTCAATGCAGTACCGGAATACGCCAAAGGCGGTGCGGGAAATATCGGCGGAACTCGGCGCGGACTACGTGCTGGAGGGAAGCGTGCGCCGTGGCGGGGCCAAGGTTCGGGTCGTCGCACAGCTCATCGACGCCACGGACGACAAGCACATCTGGGCGGAGAGCTACGACCGAGCGCTCGACGATCCGCTC
>CAYLZR010000436.1:0-1958 GCA_964388145.1 uncultured Gemmatimonadaceae bacterium
AGCTCGACCCGGACGGCAAGATTCCCGAGTTCAAGTTCTGCGCCGTGCAGGTGGAGCCCGCGGCGCTCTGAGCCGGAGCCGCGCGTGAGCGACGCCACCCCGGAAACCGTGGGGCGTCAAGGACTTCATGCTCAGCTCAGGACAAGCCGGTGACTCTGCCCTGATCGTCGACCTTGATGCGAACCGCCACGGGCTCACGGGGCAGACCCGGCATGGTCATGATCTTGCCGCAGATGGCGACGACGAATCCGGCGCCCGCCGCGAGCACGACCTCGTTGACTCGGATTCGGAAGCCCTTGGGTCGCCCCCGCAGCTTCCCGGAGTCGGAGAGGCTCTTCTGGGTCTTGGCCATGCAGACCGGCACGCCGCCTTGGCCGTGTTCCTCGATGAGATCGATCGAGACCTCCGCCGCGTGGTCGTAGTCGACGCCGTCGGCTCCGTAGATCACCCGCGCCACGGTGTCGATCTTCTCGCGAATCGATGCGGAATCCGGATACAGCAGGCGGAACGAGCCCGCGCTCTCGTTCACCGCGCACGCATCGTCGACCAGGCCCGCGAGCTCCACGGCTCCCTCGACGCCCCGTGCGAAACCCTCGTAGGGGGCGGCGCGGACGCCGTGCCGTTCACAGAAATCGAGGATGCGCGCGAGACCGTCCACCGTGTCGTCGGGAAAACGGTTGACCGCGACTACCGGCTCGAGGCCGAAGGTGCGCATGTTCTCGATGTGCTTGAGCAGGTTTCCGCTCCCGCCGTCGTCCTTGAATCCGCCGTGGTATTCGATGGCCTTCTCGGTGGCGACGATGACCACCGCTGACGGTTTCAGGCCGCCGATTCGGCACTTGATGTCGAAGAACTTCTCGGCGCCGAGGTCGCTCCCGAAGCCCGCCTCGGTCACGACCCGCTGCGCCAGCTTTCTGGCCAGCTTCGTCGCCACGATCGTGTTGCAGCCGTGGGCGATGTTGGCGAAGGGTCCGCCGTGGACGAAGGCAGGGGTGCCGTTCAAGGTCTGCACCAGGTTCGGGTGAATGGCGTCCCGGAGCAGGACGGTCATGCCGCCCTCGGCTCGCAGCATGCTGGCGGTGATAGGCGCCTTGCGCCGGGTGTAGCCGACGACGATTCGGGTCAACCGGTCCCGCAGGTCTCGATAGTTCGCAGCCAGGCACAGAACGGCCATCACCTCCGAGGCCGGGGTGATGTTGAACCCGTCCTTGCGCGGAACGCCGTGGGCGACGCCGCCTAGCCCCACGAAGATCTCGCGCAGCGCCCGATCGTTCAGATCGATGACGCGGCGCCAGGTGATCCGACGGGGATCGATGCCCAGCTCGTTGCCGTGTTGGAGGTGGTTGTCGAGCAACGCCGACAGCAGGTTGTTGGCCTTGCTGACGGAGTACATGTCACCCACGAAGTGGAGGTTGATGTCCTCGGCCGGCACGATCTGGGCGTGGCCGGCGCCCGTGCCGCCGCCCTTGATCCCGAAGTACGGCCCGAGTGAGGGCTCCCGCAGGCACAGGGCGGTCCGGTGTCCCGCCCGCGCGAGGGCATCCGCCAGGCCGATGCTGGTGGTGGTCTTGCCCTCTCCGGCCGGCGTCGGCGTCATCGCGGTGACCAGGATCAGCGCCCCATCGGGGCCGGTTGCGCGCGCCTCGAGCTCCGTGATGGGAACCTTCCCGATGTGGTGCCCGTGCGGGAGCACGACCCCCGGGTCGAGCCCCAGATCCTGGGCCACCTCCTGAATCGTGCGCTTGGGATAGGTCGATTCGATCTCGAGGTTCGTGGGCATCGTTCGCTCCTGGAGTGTCGCGTCTACCGGATCGGGTTCTCTCGGCGGAAGGGTACGCCGCGCTCCCCCTCCGCGTCCATCTCCTGCGCGTACTCGTACCCGGACCGGACGCAGGCGGCGATCGTTCCGGGGGCGAGGCAATCGCCGATCCGGACGATGTCGATGCGATCCTCGAGCT
>CAYLZR010000437.1:0-1951 GCA_964388145.1 uncultured Gemmatimonadaceae bacterium
GACCACTGCACCCACTCGGCCCTCGCCGCGCGCCCGTCGGGAAGCGGATCGGTCCGCAACACGTGCAGCATGAACCCGACCACCGCCGGACCAACCAGCAACGCCAACAGGTGATTGCCGATCGAGAACGCGCCAATGTAGGTCATCAAGAACAGCATGCGAATCGCCTTGGGCGTTCCGCGATGCTCACGCCATACCATCGCCAACCACGTCGTGGCCGCGATACTGAAGCCGGCGATCGCGTACACCTCCGTCTCGTTCGAGTTTTGCCACAGGGTGAACGTGAACGCCGCGACGAGCGCCGCCGCGGCTGCGCCCACATTCGCCCAAGTGTCACTCGTCTCCTCGTCTGACCGAGCCAGAGCTGTGCGGATAACCAAGAACAAGAATGCGGCCGCCGCTGCGCTGAACACAGCCGTCATGAGATTAACGCGGAACGCGTACTCGCCGAATGGGAGCACCGTGGCCCATGCGTGCGAAAGAAACACCCACGCGGGCGCGCCCGGAGGGTGCGGCACTCCGAGGACCTTCGAAGCCGCGAGAAACTCCCCGGCGTCCCAGAATGTGACGGTCGGCGCCAGCGTGACGACGTATCCGGCGAGTACGGTAACGAACACGGCCAACGCCCATGCAAAGCTCGGTTGCCACATCGAGTGCATGGTCGCGCGTACGCTCCTGCACCGCTCCCGGAAAGCGGTGTGCGCCATGCCCGCGGCTTCTCGCGCCCAGAGCCCGATTCCACCCACGACGCCCGACTCGCGCACCTTCTCAGTGTTGAGTTCGCGGAATACGCCAAGCATCTCGTCGCCGAACCGAGCGCGATACGCTGCAGGGTACACAAGCAGGGCGATGCGATAAAACTTTTCCGAGAGCCACAATGCCTTGAGGTGCAGTGGAGACATCAGCGCCCCCTCGCGAGCGCAACGTTGCTCACCAATCGTTTTTCTTCCGCGATGTTCACCAATTCGACCATCCGGTTCACCTCGGCCCGTGCGACTTTTCGGCCCAACGCCGTCAGGCAGTAATACCGCCGGCGCTCGTCGACGTTCACCACCCCCTTTCCCGATTTGGTTTCCTCGAGCAGTCCATCGCCGAGGAGTCGCTTGATGGCGGCGTAGAGTGTGCCGGTGCTGAGCATGACGTCACCGCCACTGCGTATTTCTACTTCCTTGATGATCGCGTATCCATGTCGAGCCCCGTCCGAGACGGCCAGCAGGATATGGAACACCGGGGGTGTCAGAGGGATGAAATCGTGCGGGGTTGTTGGCGTCTTCGGCATCCTGATTCCGGTCAACTATGGCGGTGACAACTATGTCGTGTACCGCCATAGTAGGCACGAGACGACCAACGGTCAAGGCGGGTAGATAAATAGCCAAGTAATTGAAGGGACGACGTTGCCCTTCCGCCCACCCCAAATCAGCCACGGACGCGTAAGGCGGAGCGTAGCGACGGCGGGCGGATCGAGGTCGCGAATCGCGACGCATGAGCGACCGAGATCAACCCACAGAAAGCACGGACCCCCACAGCCCCGCCTGGAAGTTGTGTCCCCCCCCTCCCCCAAAAGGTGGGGGAGTGAAGGCGAAAAAAGCTTGGGGGGTTGGGTTGGGGTCCGTGGATTCCGTGGATTCCGTGGCCATTCACTCCGAGCGCGGCGCGTATCGCGATAGCCTCCTTGTCGTTTCATCGCGCATCGTGAAGCGTTACAAATCCAAGTCTCTCCACGCAGCACCGCCCGTCGACATGCTACTCCGCTCGGAGGGCAATCACCGGGGCCACAGACGCAGCCCGTTTCGCGGGCACCAACAGCGCAACCGCGCTGACCCCGAGGAGTAGGACGGGGATCATCGTGAAGGTCAGCAGATCGAAGGCCCCCACACGGAACAGCACAGTGGCCAAGGCCTTTCCCAGAAACCACGCCAGCACGAGCCCGATGGCGATACCAATTCCCAGC
>CAYLZR010000438.1:0-1942 GCA_964388145.1 uncultured Gemmatimonadaceae bacterium
GATAGGAGAGACGACGAACATGGCTCACCCCGCCTTGATGAGTCCGCCGGCTCGACGCGAGATCGGCGCGGATGTTTACAGCGAGAAGCTGGGCATGTGGGTCTTCTTGGGGTCGGAAGTGATGTTCTTCACGGCCCTGATTGGATCGTACATCATTCTGCGGTTTGCCAGTCCCGAGCACTGGAGTGCGCCGGGTGCCATCCTCAACGTGCCGCTAACGGCCGTCAACACGTTCCTGCTCATTTGCAGCAGCGTCACGATGGTGAAGGCCTTTGCCGCCATTCAAGATGGCGATCAGAAGGGGCTCCGCACGTATCTCGTGGCAACCGTCATCATCGGCGCAGCTTTTGTCGGGGTGCAGGCCTACGAGTACGTTCACCTCGTTCAGGACGGGTTCCTGCCTTCGGGATACGCAGCCGGGAGTCATCTCGCGGCCGAAGCGTTAGAGGGCAACCTTCCGGTTTCCATCGGGGTGTATGGCTCCTCGTTCTACACGATGACCGGCTTTCACGGGTTCCACGTCTCGGTGGGGGTGATTTCGATGGCGTTCGTGACGTGGAAGGCGTTTCGAGGTGATTACACCAAAGAAGATCATCGCGGAGTCGAAGTGATCGGGCTCTATTGGCACTTTGTCGATCTCGTCTGGATCATCTTGTTCACCATCGTCTACCTCGTATAGAAGTCAGGGGCAAGGGGCACCATGACAGACGGACAGTCGCACGCACACCCGAACTACTGGGCGATCTGGGCGTACCTGCTGGTTCTCACCGTGGTGGAATTGGGTATCGCGTTCCTTCCGTGGCCGAAAGAGGTGCAGATCCTCATTCTGCTGTTCTTGGCAATTTGGAAAGCACTGCTAGTCGCCCTCTTTTTCATGCATCTAAAGTGGGAAGGCAATCGGATGAGGATCTTCGCCATTGCGCCTCTCCCGCTGACCATCATCATAATAGTGGCGGTCCTCACGGAGTTCGTTTGGTAAAGATTTCTGCATTCCTCGAGCTGACTAAACCCGGCATCGTGGTGATGGTGATGCTCACTGCGGCGGCCGGGTTTTGGCTCGCCGGGCCGGACTCCAGCCAGGCGATCGTTCTGTTTCACGTGTTGATGGGAACATTGCTGGTGGCATCGGGAACCAACGCGCTGAACCAGGTGGCCGAACGAGACGCCGACGCATTGATGAAGCGGACGCGGGGGCGGCCGCTTCCCGCCAAGCGGCTGAGCGTGGCTTCGGCAGGCGCATTTGCCTGGATAACGGGAATTGCCGGAATCGCATATCTAGGAGTTTTCGTCAACTCGCTCACGGCAGTCATCGCGGCCGCGACGTTGGTCTCCTACGTGTTCGTGTACACCCCGCTGAAAAAACACACATCCGTGTCGACGCTCATCGGAGCCGTGCCGGGTGCGTTGCCCATCGTGGGTGGTTGGGCGGCGGCGCGTGGCACGCTGAGTGGTGAAGCGTGGATTCTGTTCTGGATTCTCTTTCTGTGGCAACTTCCACACTTCTTGGCACTCGCATGGATGTACCGCGACGACTACGCGAGGGGTGGCTTCAAGATGTTGAGCGTGGGTGATTCCGACGGGAGGCTGACCTTCGGACACGCGACCCTCTACGCTGCGGCGCTGCTGCCGGTGAGTTTGGCGCCCACGATCGTCGGAATCGCCGGTACGGTCTACTTCGTCGGTGCACTCGCTCTCTCCAGCGTATTTCTCTACGCGAGCTTCTCGGCCGTGCGAGAGTGTACGATGGAAAAAGCACGGCGGGTCTTCAAACTTTCGCTGGCGTATTTGCCTGCGCTCCTGATCCTCATGGGATCGGGAATATGATCGGCTTTCACCGCCTTCTCATCGCGACCGCCATTTTCTTTTGCGCCGGCCTCGGCGTCTGGATGCTTTCGGCGTATTGGGGCAACGGGAGCGTGGTGCTGCTGGTGCTGGGGATCTC
>CAYLZR010000439.1:0-1922 GCA_964388145.1 uncultured Gemmatimonadaceae bacterium
AGCACCGTTGCCATGGCCAACTCCAGCACGATGATGGATTGCTGCGCTCGCCCGAAGCGGTGGCCGGCCGACGCGTTGGTACCCGCCTCGCGCAACACAATGGCAAGGTCCTGCCACGAGGTCTGTAACGCAGGCACCAACCCGAACAGACACACGGCCAACGCCGATATCCCGAGGGCGAAGACCATGACGGTCGGGCTCGCCGAGATCGCAGGCATCGTCACGACAGCAGCAGAGCCGGGGACCGGGACCTGCGTGGGGAGAAACGACTGCATGATCGAGATGAACCCCAAGCCGGCCAAGAGCCCGATCGCGCCTCCTGCAACGGCCAGCAACGATGCCTCAGTCAATAGCTGTGCGACGAGCCGCGCGCGTCCTGCGCCAAGCGATGCACGGATCGCCAACTCTCGGGAGCGAGCCAGTCCGCGTGCCAAGAGCAGATTCGCGACATTGGCGCACGCCATGAGAAACGCAAGGGCGACAGTGACCAGCATGATCAAGAGAGGCAGGCGCACGTATTCGATCAACGCCGCCTGCAGCGGATCGACCGTGATGCTCCACGGTTCCATTCGCCGATCCTCACGGGCTATTTCCCTAAGCAACAAGTTGAGATCGCTCTGGGCTTGTGCCACCGTGACGTCGGGCCGGAGCCGCCCCAGGATCCAGTAGTTGATCGATGTGCGACTCTGCTGCCCGATGCTGTCGAGGTTCATCGGCACCACGAGGTCGGCCGTGAAAACGAATGGAAACGTTTCGGGCAAGACGCCGATGACGGTGAGAGACGGCCCGATCTGTCGGATCTGGCGGCCCACGATGTTCGGATCTCCACCAAACATCTGCTGCCAGAGACGATGACTAATCACAGCTACGTTGGTCTGCCCACGCCCGTCTTCGGGGCGGAACAGCCTCCCCAAAACGGAACGCGTACCCAACACAGCAAAGAAGTCCGGCGAGACGAGGAGGCCGTTGGTGGGAACAGGTTCGTCGTCAATGAGCAACGTGCCGCCTTCGCTCTTGTAGGCGGTCATGATCTGGAAGGTGGCGTTCCTTTCCTTGAAGTCGAGGAAGTTGGGTCCGGAAATGACATCGCGTTGTTGACCCACGATCTCGCTCGTGCCCCACACCGCCACGAGTCGATCCGGGTCGTCGTACGCCAGAGGCTTCAACATCACGCTGTGCACGGCGCTGAAGATGGCCGTGCTGGCGCCGATCCCCAGCGCGAGTGTCGATACTGCGACCGCGGTGAATCCCGGTCTTCTCGCCAGTGTCCTCACACCGTAGTTGATGTCCCCGAGAACCGTGCGTGCGGCAAATGCGGCTCGGCTGTCCGAACGACGAGCGAGTCTACCCACGCGGCGGCGGCGACGTGTTGCGTTCCGCACCCGATCGGCCGTGAAACGCATGGCCATGCCCAGTGCGATCAGCGAAAAACCGAGGTAACCCACCACCCTGGGATTGCGCGCGGAAAATTCAGTGTACTCCTCGCGCATGTCGCCGAGCACGCCTTCCCGCGCGACGGGGTCGGCGATGGCGTGCCGCAGCAACCACTCCGCGAAACGCGGTAATCTGGATGCGCTCATGTCTCGATCACCGACTCGTAACCGCTCCACAGGTTCACGAGCGCATCGCGGGAAACGCGCAGGGCTTTTTTTCCGGCAATGGTCAGCTCGAAGTACCGCTTGGCGCGGCCTCCCCGCGCGGCCGTCGAGTCGCCCAGCCAGGATCGCAGGTAGCCCTTCTGGACCAGGCGATCCAACGTGATGTAGACGGCACCCCGCGCGACGCTCCGCCCCGTCTGGGTCTCGAGTTCGCTGCGGATGGCCATGCCGTAGGCGCCGTCTTCGAGCCGGACGACGGCGAGGAGCAGCATCTGCTCCAATTCTCCGAGAAACGTCACTTTGTTTGTCATGTCTACATAATTG
>CAYLZR010000440.1:0-1916 GCA_964388145.1 uncultured Gemmatimonadaceae bacterium
GCGAACACCAACGCCGTGGATATGCTGAAAAAGATTCGAGACGGCGGGGTGTAGGACCGCGCTTGCCCGATGCGCTGAAGCGCGGGCTCGGCCGCGGCGCTTAAAAGCGCCGCGACACGTCTTGAAAGACGAATTCGATCTTAGAGGAGGGGGAGGGGCGGTACCGCCATACCGCCCTTCCGTCCTTCCGTCCTCAGTTCTGTTCTTCTCTCCCCAATTTGATCGACTCCCAGAACTGCTCGGCCGTTGCCCGCTGGCCGTGTACTGGAATGAACGTCTCGATGTCGAGGTCCAGCTCTTCGAGTCTATCGGCAAACGCCAACAGATTGGCGTTCGCAGGCGTGACCGTGCCTTGGAAGCTGTATAGGTCAGCCACGAAAAGCGTCTTGATACTGGGGATGTATGCCACCAACATCTCGTCGACATGCGGGTTGGGACCGACGTCGATCAACTCCACGCGCCGCGCGCCGTCGCCGAAACTGCGTCGGCCACTGAACGTTTCAATTTTCACCTCCGCATCGCCGCTCATGCCGTGGCCCACTTGACCGATCGAGCGCGGCGCTGCCGCGACGTCACGCACGAACTGCTCATTGCCCTCCGTGGTCACGATCGTAGTGCCGTGGCCAATGTATCCGTATAGGCCACCCGAGTGATCGAAGTGGTGGTGTGTCGGCACCGCCCAGCGGACGTTGCTGCCGGGCAACCGCTCGAGTATGGCATGAATGACGTCGTGGCTGGTTTGGGGTGTCTGCGGGGTCTCGAGGACCAAGACATCGTCACCGTACTGTACAAACATGGCGTTGTAACCGTTGGCCGCGTTGGGGATCAAGAAGATTCCGTCAGCCAACTCCTCGACCTCGAGCGTCCGTGAGGCTGTTGCAGGTGCTGTGACCGCCGGGCCGTCGGTCGCGTCTTCAGGCTTCTCGAAGAGCGCCTCGTCCACCGTTGTGTCCACCCGCACCGAGCGCACCGTCGTTTCGGCCGTGGTCACACTACCTTGCCGCAATACCATCTTGTGGGCCACACGGGCCCCTTCAACCTCTGCGTAATCGGTAAACGTGACCGAATTGGTGATATCCCCGAATTGCGCGTGATTCGTCAGCGATTCCACGCGTAGGAGCTCGCCGCTATCTTGGCCGAAGTAGAGGGTGCGTTGCCGTCCCAACTGATCGGAGTAGGTCACGACGTCGAGTGTGACGCCGCCGTGCTCGTAGGTCCCCAAGCTGCGCAGGGTTTCGGACCGGTCGATGGCTTCCAACAACACCGATGCGCTCACGGTCACACGATCGAGCAGTGCCGTCGCCGCGAGCGGGTCGACGGTCGCCACTGTGTTGTTGGGTGCAAAGTGTACCCAATCTTCGCCACCGCCCCGGACGTAGCGGAAGTTCAGGCTGTCACCGTTGAATGTCTGATAGACAGTGCGGGAACCGGCACCACGGATCTTGACCGCGCTCGCAGCTCCGAGTGTCACCTCGGCCTCGGGACGGAGCCCCTGGCCCAGCCCAGCACCCAGCTGACTCTCCAATACGAACTCAGCCCAGCGGAGTTGCTGAAGCGCCGCGCGGCCACCGGCGGCCTCCACCGCCCGGGCGACGACGCGCTGCCCCTCCCGCTGCGCGGTAATCGACGGAAGCTCTTGAGCGGACAACGACCCGGCGGCCGACGTGATCAGGGCCCCCGCCCCCAACGCCAGCGGTGTCACGGACTTGAGAAAATGTTTAGAACGCATACGCCCCTCTCTCTGGGTGGTGTGGTACATGAAGATGGATGGTTTGGTTTGTTCTGATACCACGCCGGCGCGTGGATGTTTCGTCGGGGAAGTCACGTTCCGAAATGAAAACCCCGAGCTTGCGCTCGACATGGAGCAGGGAGCAGGGAGCAGGTCCTAAGCGCAGGTACGGAAGACCCAACACCTA
>CAYLZR010000441.1:0-1911 GCA_964388145.1 uncultured Gemmatimonadaceae bacterium
TCGACTGCTCCAAGCGCGGCGGCATCGTGCTCGACGCCTTCGCCGGCAGCGGCACAACGCTGTTAGCCGCCGAGAAGACCGGGCGACGCGGTTACGGTATCGAGCTCGATCCGCGTTATTGTGATGTGACCATCCGGCGGTTCGTCGCTGCGGCCCAAATCGAGGCAACTCACGCTGCCACCGGCAAGCCCTTCGCCAAGATCGAGCAAGAACATGCCGCGGAGTTCGCCGCGGACGCATAAATCGACCGTGCCGGCGAAATCGGCCAGGGCTGTCAATGGCAGAGTAAAATGGGACCACCGTGGCGGCGTAAAAAGGGACCACCTGGCCGGCTGCGGGCTTGACCCCGTAGTCCACGGGAGGGCTGTCCCTCCCAGAAACTCAATCTGGGCGCTGATCACGCGGATCTTGCGCCATCGCGTGAGCGGGGGTGAGCAGATTCGATGGCAGGATAAAGGAATTCTGCGCTGACTGGCTGCCATGCAGCAGTCGAACCTACAAATCCGCGCTTGCCAGCCACGGGGATGGAACACGCCAGCGGTGCGACTTCCAGGTCCAAAACAAGCGGAATCCCTTGCGTTGCCAGGTGATGACCGTCTCGGGCTTCACGATCACCAGCGTGGCTCGCCAGTCTGGCCAAAGCCGAGAAAGCAACACCCAGAAAAAACGATCCGCCGAACGGAGCGGCGGTCGCGACGAGCTTCGCTTCATCGTGGCGAGTTGCTGGCGTAGCGCAAGGACTTCCAACTGGAGCGCTACGCGCCTGCGGAGGGTGTCACGGAGAGTGGCCAGGAGGAGAAAGGCTATCGTTGGCATGCCGGAGAAGGTATCCGGGGTTAAGCGGAAAGACCAAGGATTCCGTGCGGTACGAGGTTTTCAGGAGGGACAGGGTCTTCGAGAACCAGCCCCCAGCGAACTCCTCGACGATCCTGGATGCCTCGCGGCAATGCCCCTCCAACGCCGTATTGAATGCGGTATGGGCATCCATGGACGGCAGCGACTTGCCCGGACCGACGAAATTCGAGAGCTCGCGGCTCAGGAAATAGCCGAGGTAGAGCCGTGTCAGCCGGGCAAAGAAGTCTCGGGCCAACGAAGCAAATCGATCCCGGGCTGCAAGCCGCCCGATCGCCAGTTTCACGTCGTCTGCCGTGGGTCCGAACAGCGAAGGCAGATCCGCACCTGCGACCGCCGCTAGGCTTTCGGCCGCGGCGTGCTGGGCCATCTCCCCGAGATCCGTCCTCCCGCCAACGCGACCGACATGTTGATCGACCGTTTGGGAAAACGCGCCCACAACGTCCATCAACGTGGGCTCTGGCCTGACGCGAAGTCCAAGTCGTTCCAAGCTCACGGCGAAGTCGGGCGAGCGCGCGGCGAGCGAGATCTGTGTCAGGAGCCAGAAGGAATGGGCGAGCGCGGGATCATCGGACGCCCTCCGCAAGCCGGCTTCCGCCGCGTCGGCACTTGCGGCGGCTATCCCGTCGACTGGCGCCGCTTCCTCAAGAAGGGCAACGACCTGTTGCCACTTCCGCGTATGAGGCAGGCGTCCGAGCCGAATGTGTCCCATCGGACCTACTCAGCAGTGGCTAGGGGCAGGCAGCAGCATGCGAAGCGCAAGGGTAGCAGGCGCGCAGGACACGCGTTACCATAAATTCCGCAAAGGTGGACGGCGTACTGGCGCTCTAGGAGTACGCTAGACAGTCAATGCCCGCGCACGAATAGAAAGACGCTGCCTTGGACGACCACCGCTTTCCGGCGGAAACCCGACGTTCGGGCGTCAATGTCCGGTTTCGCGGCAGTTTCGTCTGCTTCACCCCCAGGTGCGGACCTTCCTGGCGACGCCGCCGTTCGTCTGGTCTTGACCCAAAGCGGACGAAACCGTCGTTCAAGTCAGCTTCAGCCTGATGCCGGACA
>CAYLZR010000442.1:0-1901 GCA_964388145.1 uncultured Gemmatimonadaceae bacterium
CTGCTTCGACATCCGACGCGATTCCGGTCAGGGCCGCGCCAACGTCGGCACCCACCGGCACCACCACCGGATCGATGCTCAGATCCGCGGTGGCGGCGCGCACACGGGCTGAGAGATCGGGCATTGCATCCACGAACGCATCGTTGAACAGCAGGGCGACCCGATTGAACGACGCGATTTCGCGAAACGCCGGCATGATTCGTTCGCTGTGCACCGCGACCAAATAGTGCAGGTTCGGCACCCCGGTGCCCGGCCCCTCTTGCGGTAGACCCTGAGCGTCGGCGTCAATGATCAACGAGGCGACCACGGGCTTCGCGAGATCCCGACGCTGTGCCACGAGATGCGAAGCGATCGGACCCAACGTCACGACCAGATCGATCTCGGGATCAGCCATTAGTCGGTCGATCGCCGCGTTGATCCCCGTCACGGTCCAGTCTCCTTGAGCCGTCTTGTCCGCAGGGACTCGAGTCTCAACGTCGATCGAGACCAACCTGACGATCTCGTCGCGGACCATTTGGGTGAGATTCGCGTGGCGTGGATACGAACCGTCAGTGACGATGCCGACGGTGACGCTCGGGGGCTGATCCTGGCTCGCAAACCCCTCCCCCGGACAGAAAATCAAGATCAGGGACGCGCCAAACGCGGCGAATCGAAACTTCATGCTAAGCCCTCAGATTGAGGTGGAGGCCGGCAGGTCCAGTGCATGGTTCCCCGGCACCCTTGGGCGCATTCCGCCCCGGTATGACAGTGCCCTCGGCGGTGCAAAATCGATATTGGACTTTGGTCGTAGAGTGATTGGAGGCGTTAGTCCGACGCCGGGGTCGAGTGTGCGATTTGCAAGCCCACCACCCTCGCAACAAGCACGGCGAGGTAGTGTTGACCGGTCACCGCCTCCATCGTCGAAAGTGACCGTGCCAGGCGCGACACCGGGGTGATGTCCCCGTATCTCCAGCGTGGTGAGTGTGACAAAACTGTAGTATGCGACCGCGGAAAATTGAGTAGCATCACCCATCGCGCTCCCCACACCACTCGGCAAACGCAGCGAGCCCGGTGACCACAGGTCGAGCACAGCGAACAGCAGCGCTCCGACAATACCCATCATCAAATAGACGCAGACGGCGCCGAAGATCAGTTCCGACGTCACCCGGCGTGCGCGAACGACGTACTTGAGAATCTCCGTCGCGGTGAACACGAGAAAACCCGCCAGCAGCAACGCTCCGATGCCACCCACGGCCGGATTGCTTGTGAACCGTCCTGCCCAATCGAACCAAGGCCGGACCGGCAAACGCGGCCGCGACAACCAACGCCCGCTTGCCGTCGCTGACCGCATAGAGACCCGAGAACAACAGGAGCGTAAAAACAACTTGGAGGATTCCGGCACCAAGCGCTCCCGGCCTGAGAAAAGGCATGACCGCGACAAGGATCATCCGCCGGTTCGCCTCCTTCAATACCCTAGCGCTGCTCGGATCGCGGCCAGAAGCTCTTCATCGTCGAAGGGTTTGGAGAGAAACCCCGACGCTCCCGCGGCCAGCGCCTGAGCTTGGACGTGCGCGTCGTCCAGCGCGGTTATGAAGATGATCGGTAACGAGCATCCGTCCGCGGCGAGGCGAGCCTGTAGCTCCAAACCGCTCAACCCCGGCATCGCCACGTCCACGATCAGGCACGAGAAGTCCGTGAGGCGATCGGACCGAAGTAACTCCTCACCCGAGGGAAACACCTCGGCCGCGAAGCCTTGAGATCTTACGAGGCGCCCGACCGCAGTTCGGACGGAAGAATCGTCATCGACGATACCTATGACCGGACGGCCCGTGGCAACATCATGGTTCACCGCCTCCGCCAACCTTTCTTCTAGGCAAGCGAGAACGCTCGTGCGCACACGCGGGTTGGTTGATATCCAAACA
>CAYLZR010000443.1:0-1900 GCA_964388145.1 uncultured Gemmatimonadaceae bacterium
TGATTACCGAACCCAGCAAGCGGGAGACTGCAGCCCACTGACTGCGCTCAGAACATACTGGCGACTCACTCGTTGCGAAACATACCGAGCAAGATAAAAACTCTTGTGCCAAATGGCTCGCCGCTTAACATGTACCCCCGACGCTCCGCCCGACGCCCCGACCCCGACCAGGAGAACCACCCATGGTGGACGGTCACCAGGTTGTTGCTCAAGACACCATTACGCGAGCACCCGCGCCGCGCGTGTATTTGATCATTCTATCGCTGCTCGCCGCGTCGTTCATGGTTTTCCAGATCGCCATGTTGAGAGAGCTGCGTTTTCAGCTCAACACCGTCTTCACGTTGGCCCCGTTCCTATTCAGCAGCGTCCTGATACTCATCGGTCTGGGATCGTTGTCTGCGCGAAGGATCAAAGGGTCCGGACACCGCGTCCTGCGGTGGTGCGTTACGATCTTACCGTTGCTCCCCCTTCCCCTCTTGGCCGCCACCGTACTCATCGCCACCGTGTTCTCTCCGCTCCAACCCCTGGCGGTCAGCGGCGACCGCTATCTCAATTCGGTAATCGTCTCGTTTCTGCTCGTGGCAGTGTTCGGCTACGGCGCGGTGTTCTTCCTCCAGGGTTTGATCTTCGCCCTCTATTTCCGCGAGGGCCGACAGACGGGGATTCTGTCCAAGGTTTATGCCACCGACCTCCTTGCATCAGGCGCGGGCGCTTTGGCGGGCGGTATCCTCGTCTTTGCCCTGACTCCGACCCAGATGGTGATGGTCGCCTCGCTGATGCTGCTCCTCAACGTGTGGCTCTCGTTCCGATACCTAGAGATCCCAATCGTCATCGTGGTGACCGAGACCATCATACTGTTGGGGCTGCTCACGACCGAACAGCTAGTCGGCATGACGGCCAAGGCCGAGTCGCTCAGGTGGCGTGACGCTGGACTTGTCTACTCGACGTGGAGCCCGTACCGCCGGATCGACGTAGTGGAAAGTGCTGACAGCCTGGTCGTATTCACTGACGGACTCCCATTTCACGCGTACCAGAAGGGCGCAGGCGCCCACACGGACGATCCGCGAGCGATTCCCGTGATGCTCATCCCCCGAGACACCGGTGAGACCCGAAACATTCTCATCATCGGCGCCGGGACGGGGTCAGACGTCCGGATCGTGCGCGATCTCTATCCGAACGAGCTGGATGTTGTCGCGGTGGAGATCGACGAAGGATTCATCGAGACCGCACGGACGATAGAATGGCTCTGGGAGTACTACCGCACCGCGGAGATCATCGTCCAGGAAGGCCGCTACTACCTCGAGGGTGGCGACGAGCAGTTCGACGTCGTGATCTACGCCTACGTAGATCCCCAGTCTGCCATTTCAAAGATCGGGCTGCCGGATGCCAACTTTCTCTATACGGACGCCGGTATCCGGAGCGCGTACGGGCGGGTGAAGGACGGCGGGATCTTGGCAATCACCCGGGTCTTCCTGGTGGAGCAAGAAGAGGAGTTTGTCAAACGACTCTGTGCCACCCTCACGGCGGCAGGCATCCCTTGGACGCAAACATCGCTGTATCGACACCGGGACTCCATCCGCTGGGGTCAATACGGAAATCTCGCTACCGTCCACGCCTTTGTGAGCAAAGGAGGCGACCCGCCGACCGTGGAAGACACCCGGCTGAGGGTGCTCCAATGCACGGAGGGCGGACGGGCAACGACCGACCTCTTTCCGTTTTCAATGGTCACGACCGTCTGGTTCGACAGCCTGGGGGACTACATCCGCGGCCAGCCCATCGCCATCGTCTTACTCCTCGTTCTCGGAGCAGCGTTGGCCCGCCGGCTGGGCACGAGCGTCGGGCACCTGCACTTCTTTCTCCTGGGCTTCGGCTCTTTCTTGGTCGAAAGCCTCGTCCTGTT
>CAYLZR010000444.1:0-1897 GCA_964388145.1 uncultured Gemmatimonadaceae bacterium
CCAGCGATGTGGTGTTGACCTCTTCCGCTCCGTCGTGGGGCGATGACGGATACATCGTGTTCGTGGGAACCGATTTTCGTCTCCATCGGGTCCGGGCCACGGGCGGCCCGTCACAATCGATCGACGATTCCAGCCTCGCACGCGAAATGACGGAGACGGGCTTGGACTTGGCAGTGGCGTACCCGTCAGTGCTTCCAGGTGGCGACGCCGTCGTCGTGAGTGTGTGTCTGCAAGGGATCTTCCGAGGGGCCAACTTTTGCCCCGGAGCGATCGAAGTAATCGATGTCGCCACGGGCGAGCGAACTTCGCTGGGTATCTATGGAGATCGAGGGTGGTACGCCGACGGATACCTCGTGTTCGTCAATGAGGGGACCCTTTCCGCCGCCAGGTTCGACGCGAGCCGCCGGACGCTCGCCGGCGATCCGGTGGTGGTGCTCGACGGCTTCACGCAGCGTCCATCGTTTGCGCTCTCGGCGTCCGGTACCATCGCCTACTTCGAAGCCCGGACGATCGAGGACCGCGTGGTGGTGCAGGTGGACCGGAGCGGCCGCGAGGAAGTGATCGTGGCCGAGCCCGGCTATTACCGGTGGGTACGACTCTCACCCGACGAGACCCGCATCGTGATGGGGGTGGGCGAGACCGGGCAAACCCAGATTGGCATTCACGACCGGCGGAGTGGTACGACGTCGCCGATAACGTTCGCGGGACAAAACCAGCGGCCAAGCTGGTCACCCGACGGCCGCCGCGTGGCGTTCTCTTCACAACGCGAGAACGTGACCAACATATGGACCGCGCCGGCTGACGGCTCGGCCCCCGCCGAACCCTTGGCTCCGGGCCGGGACGTGCTCCAACAAAGTGCCACGTCATGGACTCGCGACGGGGCGTGGATCGTGATCGATGGCTCGGCCGACAGCGGCGGTAGCGTCGGCGCCGATGACATCTTTGCTCTCCCGGTTTCGGGAAACGGGCCGATGCAGCCCGTCGTCTCCACGCCGGCCAGCGAGCAGACCGGCGAGGTGTCGCCCGATGGTCGGTGGATCGCCTATGTCTCGGACGATGCGGGGGTCTTTCAGGTCTATCTACAACCTTTCCTTCGCCCGGGTGGCCGCACCCTCGTGTCCCGAGGAGCGGCGATCGAGGCGGCCTGGGCTTCGGACAGCGAGCTCACCTACGTGTCGACCGAGTCGGGCAACCTGATGCTGGCGACGCTCGAATTCGGCGAGTCGGTGCGCGTCACCCGCACTGCCCTCTTCGATCACAGCCCGTACACGCGCGGCATTCCGTCCTGGCGGGAGTACGATGTCTCGCGCGACGGCCAACGGTTCATCTTCACGCGGTCGTTGTCGCAAACCGAGCGTTTGTCGCCGGTGGTGGTGCTCAATTGGACGGAAGAGGTGCGGCGGGTGATGGCGGCGGGGGGTGGGCGGTGATGGCGCTCAGCTATCAGCTATCAGCTGACAGCTACCGGCTTTTTGCAAAGGCAATGGATTGGATTCCATTGACGACGGCTGAAGCCGCCGCTCGGCGGTCTGTCGCTGAAAGCGACGTTAGTTCACGTCAGTTTACTGACAGATAGCCGAGCCGCGAGTTTACTCGTGGTAAGAGAAAGGCGACATGACCGACACCCTCGCCCGCCTCAAGACCGCCCTCGCCGACCGCTACGCCATTCAGGAAGAACTTGGCGCTGGCGGCATGGCCACCGTGTATCTGGCGGAGGACCTGAAGCACCACCGCAAGGTCGCCGTAAAGGTGCTGCGGCCCGAGTTGGCCGCTCCGCTCTCGGTGACAACTCGGTGACAAACAGGAGGGTCACGTAGGGTCACCCTGGGGATGTGAGCGAGTGGTTTCCCCTATGAAAGGGTCACCTAGGGCCACCTGTGTGATCCCCTCGATGGTT
>CAYLZR010000445.1:0-1894 GCA_964388145.1 uncultured Gemmatimonadaceae bacterium
GCCCTGAATTGGCTCGAGAAGGCGATTGACATGGGCTACACCAACTACCCGTTCTTGAGCGAGTACGATCCGTTCTTCGACTCGATCAGACAAGAGCCCCGCTTCGCGGATCTCATGGCCCGTGTCAAGCGAGAGTCGGAAGCCCTACGTGCAGAGGTCGGCGATTGATGAGAAAACGCGTTTACAATGGCGAACCGAAAAATGAAAGCCGGAGGTCAACAACCTCCGGCTTTCGGACGCGGCGACTGGCCACGCGGTTTCACACTCCGTGTTCTAATGCTATACATCATGTGTACTGCCGTCAAGAAGTTGCGGCGGTGCTGGCGGCCGGATTCGAACCGACAAGGACTCTCATCCAACGGAGTGTGATTCCGCCGCGTTTACCAGTTTCGCCACGCCAGCACCAAAACCGGCAACAAACCCTGGTAACCCGTCGGCTAGACGCGCAGGGCCACACTCGCTCCGGACCGCAAATGCCAGCTTACACCGGTTAGAGGCCACACGCATCATCGAAGTCATGCACATTGTGGCCAAAGATTTTGCAACACGCGACGAGCATCGCGATCGACCGCGGTAAACGCCACGACTCGGCTATCCGTCGCTGGAAAACGGCGGTAGGGCGGCACGGCGTAATCAAAGATGTGACCCAAAAGGAAAAAATGATTAGACGAATTCTTGTTCTGACGACAATCGTTCTCTGCGTTCGTGGTGCACCTCTCGTCGCGCAATCCCAGCCCTCTCTCCTCATCGAGAACGTCACGCTCATCGACGGGACGGGACGCGCTCCCATTGCCGGAGCGTTCGTGCTCACCGACGGCGATCGTATCGTGAGAGTCAGCCGCGAGCAGATCGACGCACCGGCCGACGCGCTGCGGATCGACGGACGCGGCAAGTATCTCATCCCTGGCCTGATGGACATGCACGTACACCTCACCGGCGGGCGCGGCCGAGGCGGGCCCGACATTCGAGCAGGCATACGTGCACTGCACGGGTTTCTCTACAGCGGTATCACGACCATTTACGACGCCGGCAATAACCCCGATTACATCCTCGATCTTCGCGCACAGGAACGCGCATGGGAGATTGTGAGCCCGCGCATCTTTGCAACGGGTGGCCTGGTGACCGTTCCGGGCGGCCACGGTGGTGGACGGGGTGCGACGCTGGTGGAAGCATGGCCGGAAGCGATTCCGAAACTCGACGCCCACATCGCGCGCGAGCCCGACATGGTCAAGCTCACGTTCGACGAGCACGGATGGGGAACACGTCCGCTCATTCCGTTACTGCCCGTGGAGCTGATGCAGAAGGTCGGCGACTACTTCAACCGGCACGGCATCCGCACCACCGTCCACATTTCGCACGAGTACCGCGCGCGGCAAGCGATCGAGGCCGGCATCAACACACTGGCACATCCGGTCATCCAAGGACCAATCAGCGAAGAGTTCGTGCAGATCATGGCATCGCGGAAAGTCCCCATGGTCTCCACACTCACCATCGGTGAAGGTTACAGCCGGCTCGTCGAGCATCCGGAATTTCTCGACCAGCCACTGTATCAGGCCGTTTACGAACCCGAAACCATTCAACGACTCAAGACCGAGGTGCGCGACCAGTACGCCGCACGGAGTTGGACGACCTGGATGAAGGTCATGACGCCGGTGGCCCAAGAGAACCTGCGCCAAATCAACGAGGCCGGCGGCATCATCGTACTGGGCTCCGATCAGTCGAGCGGACCCGCGTCGCACCGAGAGTTGGAGTTGATGGTTGCCGGTGGCATATCCCCGCTGGATGCCATCCGAATCGGCACACTCAACGCGGCGATCTTCCTCGGCAAAGAGCGAGAACTGGGATCGATCGAGGAAGGCAAGCTGGCCGATATGGTCTTGTTGAACGCGAATCC
>CAYLZR010000446.1:0-1890 GCA_964388145.1 uncultured Gemmatimonadaceae bacterium
CTTGTCCGACGAGAGCGGCATACACGGTGGATGGAGCGGATGGGGCAATGGCGAGGTTTACGCGCCACAGCGTTTCCGTCGGCAACACGCTCGTCAATTTTGTCCATGTGGCGCCACCGTCGGTTGACTTGTGCACTCCCCGGACAGTTGCGAGCGATCCACCCGCATACATGGTGGCCGGGTTGGTCCTGGCATCTACGACGATATCGGTGGCAACGGTAGCGAGCACCGAGGTCCAACTCGCACCGCTGTTGGTGGAGCGGTACAGACCGAAGTCACTGGCGGCCAGGACCGTCGTGTTTGTGGTGGATCCCGCCGTGTTGGGGTCAATGACCAGGCGAGAAATCTTAGCGCCGCCGGCATTGGTATCGAAGGTCGACGCACCCTGCTGCGTCCACGTTATTCCCCCATCCGTCGACCGGAGCACGCCACAGCCGTAATAACTGTCGCCCGAGAAGTGCTGCTCGCCGGTACCGGCGTAGATGATGTTCGGATCTACTGGATCGATCGCGAGGCCCCCCATCGCCAGCGAGCATTGGGTGTCGGTGAGAGGACTCCACGTCGTGCCCCCGTTCGTCGTCTTCCATACTCCGCCCTGTGCTCCGCCTATGTAAATGATACTCGAGTTGGTTGGATGGACGGCGATGGCGGTGAGACGGCCCGAGGAGTTGAGATTTGTCGCTTGAATGATCTGTGCCGGGCCGATTTGCGTCCAGTGGCTTGCAAAGGAAGCCCCTGGAGCGAACTGCGCCGGCCAACGAGCTACCTCCTGCCGCCGTGCCGCCTGGAGCGCTCCCGCCGGAATGCGGTCGAACGGGTACGCGCGCTGCTGATAAAAGTATTCCCACCTCCGCCGGGGATTGTCCTGCTGTGACACAGCGGTAACGGGCACGATGACGAGCGCCAGCGTTGTCACAATCACGCGCATGGCGAGATTGCTCAATCCGTTGCGCCGTGCGGGTGGGGCAGGGGCGGAGGCCGGCGCGCTGATTCGCATCTTCAGAGTACCCCGGGCCGTGTGAGGGTGAAGATCGCGGGTTCGCTCGTCCCGTTCGCATTCGTGACCCGTACCTCGTACTCGCCGGGCTGCAGCACCATCGGTGGAACCTCGCTCCTACTGGGAAACATTTTCGGCACTGCGAAAACTATTTGGGTGCCACCGTTGGATGACGGCCGATCCGCTATCTCGAGTGAACCGAACGTCACGATATTGTCCGACTCCGTGAAGTGCGATCCGTAGATCGTGGCGGTGATCGGGTACGCCTCTCCAGCCCACCCAGACGCGGGCTCGAGACGATCGATGGCCGGATTCCCATTCATGATCGGCGGTACCCGCCCGGGCTCAGCGCGGGAGCAACAGACACAAGTCGTGGCGAGAGTGAACAGGAGCGCGGTACGGCGTCGAACGCCATGAGAAATTCGCGCTACCATGACTGCATTGCGAGGTCGCCAAATGCGGGACGCTTCATGTTTTGATCTTCCGCTGGGTTGTCTTAGGACCGTGCCGTGACTTGCCAGCAATTTTGTCGTTGGGTGAGTTCCTGCGGAGCGCCAGCTCGCTGGCGGATCCAAGCCCCTGCCCGCACTCATAGTGGACCGCGGCACACGAGTTTGCAAGGGTTTGAGGCGGACAGCGCTCAAGAAGGCGGTGGTCCGCTCGATCGCCACGATCTGGCGGACCCTGCCCCGAGCGCAAGAAACGGGTTGTTGGCTTGACCGCCGACTCCCATATATACACTCGGCCGCAACGGGGGCAGCGATGAAAACGAGCACCGAGGTCATGCGCGACTACCACAGAGTGTCATCGAAGATCAAATTCCTCGAAGTGCGCAAATCCATGAACACGGGCCCGCAGGCAATTCGAGATTATCGCCGTATCGAGGCGGTCAT
>CAYLZR010000447.1:0-1884 GCA_964388145.1 uncultured Gemmatimonadaceae bacterium
GTCATCGGCACTGGAGAAATCGGGCGAGGGTGGGCGGCACTAATTGCCGCCGCGGTGTGGCGCGAGGCGATTGACTTGGTTCTCAACGGTGTCATCGACGTGGACGATCTCGACCGCGCAATTTCACTTGGGCCGGCACTGGGATGGGCGGCGGCGGGACCACATTTGACCTATCACCTCAACTCGGGCGACGAGGGGTTCGCTCAGTTCTTCCAGCACCTTCACCAAACCTTTGGACCGGTTTGGAGCGACCTGGCGTCATGGGGCCAGCTCACACCCGAACAGCAACACACCATGATCGGTCAGATTGAGCGAGCGTATCAAGGAAAGCTCAACCCGATTCGCGAATCGAGGGATCGACGGTTGGCGGCAATTCTGAAAGGAGTAGAAACTCGTATTACGTCTTGCCTCCCACTTTCTCACACTGCAGCGAGTGCGCGAGTTCGTAGCCGATTAGCTCTTCCCGGTCACCCTCCAGTCGAATCGTCAACGGACCGTTGAAGGGTTGGCGTGCCACGACGTCGAACGCGACGCCGGGGCGAAGGCCGAGCGAGGCGATAAACCGCAACCGCTCCGAGTCTTTGTCTCCCACCATTCGAAGCTGGCCCGCCGACCCGACTTCCAAATCGGTCATCCGCACGTAATGCGGAGTCTCGATCTGACCCTCGGCCGTGGGTATCGGAGCGCCGTGTGGGTCGTGGGAAGGACGACCAAGCGCTCGGTCCATCCGATCGATCAAGTCGTCGGACACCGCGTGTTCCAGACGCTCGGCTTCCTCGTGAACGTTGTGCCAATCGTAGTTGAGCTCTTCGATCAAATACGACTCGATGATTCGGTGACGCCGCAGCATGCGGAGGGCCTGTTGCTGGCCGTCCACCGTCAGCCGAACGCCACGATATCGGGAGTGCTCCAACAGCCCGGCTTCGGCCAACCGCTTAACCATCCCACTCACCGACGGCGCCGCGATCGACAGCGCCTCCGCGATGGCGCTCGTGTGGGCCGAGCCCGAGTCCGCCTGGAGCTTGTAGATCACCTTGAGGTAATCCTCAATCGATCGCGACAGGCCCTTGCCCATCGTACCCTTCATGAAAACCCGCTCGCTCAAGCTGAAATTGAAATTTAACCTTGCCTAAATTAGAATCCAACCGCCCAGATAACAACCATGGATCCGGCTCAGATCAGAAAATCCATGAGCCGGCTGACGATCCGGAAGGTGATCCCCCAGATCACGTGGCCATCGATCACCAAGGCATCCACCTCTTGTTTCCGGCCCATAACCTCGATCTCGACCACCCGGGCGGATTCGCGGAGCGTGCCGAGCGACGCCCACAGGTGTGTCGCGACTTCATCACTCGGAGCGATCGTGGGGCGGTCGGGCAGTCCGAAGACGAAGGGCCTGACGACGACCGGCGGGAGAACCCTGATATTGGGAAAGAGGTCGTCGAGCTCCCCCAAGAGGGCGTCCGGTGGCAGTCCGATGCCGGTCTCCTCCATGGTCTCTCGGCGGGCCGTGTCGAGCAGCTCGTCGTCTCCCTCTTCTTTTCTCCCCCCTGGGAGGCCCATTTGGCCCGACCACGGATCACCCTCTCGTTCAGCCCGCCGGATAAACAGCAGCTCGAGGTCTCCACCCGGACGCAGCACGAGAACGAGTGCCACGGCTGCCTGCCACGTGCCGGGTTCGTTCACGCGCTTCGGTGGGCTCTGATCTATTCGAGCCCTGATTCTCGAGAAGGGAGAAGTCGTCATATCCGGAACGAAGAATGCATCGGTAGTGTTACAAACGCAGGCACTCAATCGTCGTATATTGGTGTCGATACAAATTGACTGGCCACAACAAGGGGGCGCCTATCTGGAACAAGTTTGCTGTCGGAATGTTGGCTATCG
>CAYLZR010000448.1:0-1861 GCA_964388145.1 uncultured Gemmatimonadaceae bacterium
TCCCACGTCTGGGCAATCCGGCGCAACAAGGTTGGAAACCCCGGCTGACCGTGCCGGTCCTCGGGTGGGAAGTACGTTCCCGCAAAGGCGGGCTCCAGGTCGGGAGTGAGGAACAATGTCATCGGCCAGCCTCCCTGGCCGTGATTCATCGCAAGCGTTGCAGCCATGTAGATGTCGTCGAGATCGGGACGCTCCTCACGATCGACTTTGATGCTCACGAAGTGTTCGTTCATGAGACGAGCGATCTCTTCGTTTTCAAAAGACTCGCGCTCCATGACATGACACCAGTGACACGACGAATAGCCAATGGACAGGAGTATGAGCCGGCGCTCCTCACGCGCCTTGCCGAGCGCTTCCTCGCCCCACGGATACCAATCCACCGGGTTGTGGGCGTGTTGAAGGAGGTATGGACTCGTTTCGTCGATGAGGCGATTGGTATGCTTCGGAGAATCCGATGATGCCGACATGATCGATTGGTGGGAGGACATGGTGGCCCCTCGAACGGTCGAGGGCTGCGCCACTCAAAACTACATCATTAGTGGGGCATCGAACCAGCCGCGTCACCCGGGGGGGTCGGTGAGCAGGAAGTTGCACACGCTCCGTCGTATAACCACAGTTGTTGCAGCGAGTTAACGAATTAGCATAACCTAACATTGTTTATTTCAACTCCGGCACGTCGAGTGCCCTCGATACCTTCCGGTCCTAGTGATAGGTTTGACACAACCTGGGCAAGGCCCGCCGGCCCGGCGCTGTAGCAGGGTCGACGTTGAATGCCCACCCTCGAACCCGGTGGCAATCGGATGCAGGAAGACATATCGCACGCGACGCGGGGAGAAGGACACCCCGTAGAAGAGGCACTACGCCGTCTTCAAAAGGCGGTCGAGACCATGCAACTCGGTGTGACGATCACCGACATCAACGGCAAGATCGTGTACACCAACTCGGCTGACGCCCGAATGCACGGCTACACGATCGAGGAGCTGATCGGCCGCGATGTAAGTGTCTTCTGTCTGCCTGGGTATCGGCGCTCGCTGACTGCCGAGCGGTTACATGATATGAAGAGTTGGCGCCGCGAAAGCATGAACGTCCGGAAGGACGGCACGCTCTTACCGGTCGCGCTGATGTCCGACGTTGTGTCGAACACCAAGGGCGAGCCCGTCGGTGTAGTGACGACGTGCGAGGACCTGACAGAAGCAAAACGCGCTGAAGCCGAACGCCAGCGGCTGGAGGTCCAGGTCCGCCGTTCACAGAAACTCGAGAGTCTCGCGGTGCTTGCCGGCGGGCTGGCTCACGATTTCGACAACCTGCTCACTGGAATCTTGGGCAACGCCAGTTTGCTTCTGGGCGAATTGCCTCCAGAGGCGTCCACGCAACTCGACAAGGTTGTCGAGATGCAGAAAGCGGCGCTACGCCTGTCGGAGCTGACGAACCAGCTCCTCGCGTATTCGGGTAACGGCCAATGCGAGACCGAGCCGGTCAGCGTGAACGACATCGTAAAGGATTTGATGCACGTGTTGGAGGTGTCGAAAGCGCAGAATGTGCGGTTGCGCTACGATCTCGCAGACGAGTTGCCGACGATCGCAGCCGACCCGGCACAAGTTCGGCAGGTCATCCAACACCTTGCGACCAATGCATGGGAAGCCATCGGCGCGGATGATGGGGAGGTAACGATTCGCACCGGTACCAGGTGGGTCGATCGAGACTACCTGACGACAACTTATCTGGGGAACGACGCGTTGCAAGGCAAATACGTGTTCATCGAAGTGGCGGACACCGGATGCGGCATGGACGATGAAACGCGGGCGAAGTTGTTCGATCCGTTCTTCACGACGAAATTCACGGGGCGTGGGCTCGGGCTCGC
>CAYLZR010000449.1:0-1858 GCA_964388145.1 uncultured Gemmatimonadaceae bacterium
TAATCTTCCCGTTCGAAGAAGTGCACGTTTGGATACGCTTCGCAGAGTTGACGTGTCTCGTCGGTAGAAAACATGTCGACGATCACGACCTCGTCGCAAAACCGTAATGCATCCAGTGTCGGTTTGATGATATGGGCGACGTTCTTCGTGGGGATTACCGCCGCTACGGTCTCTTGTGTCATCTGTCGATCACCTCGATACCACTTGTCGCACGAGGTTGGCCCAGGCCGATGGCGCGAGTAACGCGATCACGGCAGCGAAAATGGCGAGCGAGACCACCCCCGCCAAGATCGGATTTGCCACGGGCGCAGATCCCAACGCGCCAGCGCCGGCCGCCAGCACCGCTGCGCCAAGCGGGCCGAGGTGAACCGCGAGCCGCCGTCTCACGAGCACCAACGCGAGTATCGCCTCGCCGATGCCGGCTGCCCCGACCGCGAAGGCATAGCCCATCACGCCGATCTGCGGGACCAGCCACAGGGTTCCAGCCAACTCAAGGGTGCCGCCCAGCACTACCGTAGCAAGCCGCGCTCGCGGCATGCCCATTCCATTGAGAATGCTGGCTGTGAGATAACTCGTCACCAGGCCCGCCGCGGCCCACAGCAACAATTGCAGAATCTGCACTGCGCCCGTCCATTGAGCCCCAAAAACGAACGGCACCACGGCTGGCAGCACCGGCCCGATGACGGCGGCGGCGGCCAGCGTTCCCAGTGTTCCAGCGAACAATAGTGTGGTTGCTGCGCGGGTCGCTGCCGCGGGTTCCTTGGCCAGGCGTGCAAAGGCCGGAAACATGACGCGATCGGCGACGAACGCAAACTGCCATACGAATCCGGTGATTCCCAAGCTCCACATGACGAGACCGCTCTCCGAAGGGGTGGTCATCGCCAGCAAAACCCACGCGGGGATGAACCCACGAACTGCGGCCGAAGCGGCGTTGAGTTGATAGGGGACTGCAAAGGCGAGCGCCTTGCGGACGACGGCGAAATCGAACCGCAGTTGTGGACGCCACGGAGCCTTTATCGAGAGGAGCAGTAACGTCGTGACCGTGCGAGAGACTCCGCCAAGAATCAACGCCCAGGCCCGGGCCCCTGCGACGGCCAACGAGAGTTGCAGGGTATACAGCACCACCGAATCGACGATCTCGACCCTAGCAATCTTCCCGTAAGCCAGGTCGCGGATGATTCGAACGTTCGGAGTGATCCGGGCTGCGGTGATCGGTAAGATGAATGCGTACGCACGCAGCATCCACGCCGTATCCGTGGACAGGCCCAGTCGCGACGTCAACCACGGAGCGGTTACCCAGGTCACGATAACGAGCAACCACGCAATTACTTGCTGTATGGAGAAGACGGTTGCCATCTCCGACTCGGTCGGCTCGGCCTCTTGCTGGATGGCCGCGCCCCCAAGTCCCAGATCTACGGCAAACTGCACGAACGAGATGAAGATGGCGATCGCCCCGAACTTGGCGTAGTCCGCCGGAACCAGAAAGCGGGCGAGGACGACAGCACTGATGATGCGCAGTCCGTTCAGCACGAACAGCCGCACCGTGAACAACCGGGCGCCGGTGCGGACCGAAGACGCGATGTTGGTCAAAGTCCGGCCACGGCCAGACACAACACGAGCAAGCTCCGAGTAGCGCTCAAACCAAGGAGTGAGAGGGTATCGGAGTGGTTCCTTCGTCGAGTCCGATCACCTCCCCCGCCCGGGCGGCTTCGACCTCATACAGGCGGCGACCGGCCATCCCCCCAAGGAACCAGAAGAACGCCATGGTCGGATTGGCCAGTAACGGTTGTGATCCCCAAGACATGATGAACATCGCAAGCATGTATCCGGCAACGAGTGATCCAAAAACACTGTCTTC
>CAYLZR010000450.1:0-1853 GCA_964388145.1 uncultured Gemmatimonadaceae bacterium
GACGACCTTAGGCGCTTTCAGCTTCAAGGCCCACACATCATCGAAACCAACATCGATCAGTTTGGCGCGGACGGTCGGGCGTTGGGCCTTGTCGACGGGACCGGTGGCGACCCGATAGACGGTTTTGCCCTTTGCGGTGCCGGCGAGTACCTGCATCGCCAGCGCCGCGTGGCGGCGAGCGAAGCGCTTTGCGCCGCTGATGCGGCTAAAACTTGCGATCACGAAGAATGTACCGCCGCTGGTTTTGACGGCGGTTGGTGTCGGCGACGGTTCATCGGTCCGCGTATTTTCTGCCGTCGGCAGGGTGGGAACGATGGGATCATCCTCGATAGCGGGAATGATCGTCGGTTTGGTCGGTGCGTCAATGGGCTTGAGGCTGGCGATCTCGATCTCCGGCGCACCGACGAGGTTCATATCGTCCGCGTCGACCAAGCTGTTTGCCAGCCCAACGGTTGGCGACAGCTCTTCGGGCGCTTTCGCCGCATCCGAATTGGCATTGGCAACCATGACAGGGCTGTCGCCGGGTTCGTAGTCCCGGCAGATTTCTTCGTCGTTGATAACACGCCACACGGCACAGTCCTGGTTCGTGACCGCCGACAAGCCGTGGTCGCTGAGCGTCTTGTCCGTGGTCACCAACGAGACGCCGTCGGCGAAAAAGGAGGCGATTTGCACGCCCGCCGGCAAGAAGCACCCGCCGAGTACCATTGGCGCCAGCGTCGTGGCGAGCAGATTTGTATGAAAGCGTTTGATAGGATTCTCCCCCAGGTCAGTGGCGTCACGACGATGCCTGTTCTTTAATTTCCTTGATGGATAACCGAAAACTTTTAATAAATCGGAAAGACGCCGCCATTTACGAGCATGGGGTGCTGTTCGTCGGTTAGGTCCGCTTTCGGGTGCAAAGCAGACGTAAATCACTAGGCGGCTGAATGTCCGCTAATAGCCAAAAGCGGACATAGGCGTGACGATAGCCGTCTGGTGGCTCTACCCTGATCTCCCGCAACCACTCGATTGTTTCATGCCGGGGGCCGCCATGACGGAAATGGACTGCATCGCCTTCCTACAATGGGCGCTACCAAAATTGGGGTTCAAGTGGGCCGGCTACCGCAAGGTGCGCCGCCAGGTATGTAAGCGTGTGCGCCGACGTATAAGGGAGTTGGGGCTGGATGGTTACGGCTCCTACCGGGCGCATCTGGAAACACAAGCGGACGAGTGGGGGCGGCTTGATAAGCTTTGCCGTATCACCATTTCCCGCTTCTTTCGCGACCGCGGTGTGTTTGAAGCTCTGGCTAGCGAGGTGCTGCCTGAACTCGCCCGTATTACCCAAGACGAGGGCCGTCCGCTCCGCGCCTGGAGCCTTGGCTCGGCTTCGGGCGAAGAGGCGTACAGCCTGATAATTCTCTGGCACTTGGGCCTCGCCACTAAGTGGCCCAGGGTGGCGCTGGAGATAGTTGGCACCGATACCGATCCGGTGATGCTGGAACGCGCGGCGGCAGCCCGCTACTCCCGGGGATCGCTAAAAGACCTACCAGAGGGTTGGTGTGAAAAAGCATTCAAGCACAAGGACGGAAAATGGTACCTGAAGCCTAAATTCAAGACCGGTGTTGTCTGGCTCAAGCAGGACATCCGCCAAGAGGCGCCAGACGGTTCATTCGATCTGGTTTTCTGCCGCAACCTGGCTTTCACCTATTTCGATGATACCCAACAGCGCGACACACTGGCGCGCATTTCACGCGTTCTGCGTTCCGGCGGCGCTCTGGCACTGGGAGCTCACGAGGCCTTGCTCAACAACGTTCCGGGGTTCGCCCCCTGGCCGGGCGCACGGCATATCTGGCTCCGTGTTCCCTTGCCTTGAG
>CAYLZR010000451.1:0-1847 GCA_964388145.1 uncultured Gemmatimonadaceae bacterium
AAGCCAGACGCTGGAATAGCCGGTGCGATCTACTCGCTGCTTCCCGACGGGTCAGGCATCGTCTACTCGGCCGCCGCGCCGGACGGAAGGCAGCTCTTCCTGCGCCGCTTTGACGCGCTGGAGGGAACCCCTATACCGGGGACGGAGACCGGATTCGATCCGCAGGTTTCACCGGACGGAGAATCCGTGGCGTTTTACGCCCTGAGCGGTGGCCAACAGGTCGTGCGGATGGCGTCGCTGGCAGGCGGGACACCCTTTACGGTGACGGATTCGCTGATTTACGGCTCCACCTGGGGGCCGGACGGTAAGCTGTACGGCCAGCATACCGGGACGCGTGGCCTCGGTCGCGTTCCCGCGGCGGGCGGCGCCGTCGAGGTGCTGACGCATCCCGACTCCGGCATCTCTCATCGCTTCGTCAGCGTCTTTCCGAATGGCAAGGGCGCGTTGTTCACGATCATCCAAGCGGAGCTTGCCGACTACATGCTCGGCGTCGTGTCGTTCGCCAGCGGCGAGGTTCGGGAGCTGATCGAGGGATTCTCCGGATACTATGTGCCGACCGGCCACATCGTCTTCACGCGCTCCGACAATCGGCTGTATGCCGCGTCGTTCGACCAGAACCGGATGGAGGTCACAGGCCCGGCGCTGCGAATGATCGACGAAACCGCTTACTCGGGCTTTGGGCTCTCCGGATTCGAATTCTCCACAGACGGAACGCTGATGTACGAACAGGACCTCGGCACCGCGGCTCGCCTTGTTTGGGTCGATACGTTGGGGGCAGAGTTAATCGCCGCGCGCGACTCCGCGGATTTCGAACGAGTCGCACTTTCTCCCGGTGATGAAAGTGTTGCCGTCACCGTGCGCGCCAAGAGTGGCAACGGTGATATTTGGATCTACGATCTCGCCTCCGGGGGAAAAACGCGGTTTACCTTCGAGGGAAACAACGACTCTCCTGTGTGGATAGGGGACTCGATCACCTACGTGTCGCGACAGGGTGACGCTCCGGCAGGACTGTACCGAAAACCAGCCGACGGCAGCGGACCCAGCAAGCGACTCGCCACCCCAAGTCGAATGTTCCTGCCTGACCATGCATGGTCCCGTGACGGCCGTTTCGTTGTTTTCCCGGCCCTGACCGCTGACAGACAGGACTTCGATCTCTGGTACGCCGAACCGGCGGCGGACACCACCACGCGCCCGCTGTTTCTCGCCAACTCGCACCAGGCTCAGGCCAGCTTTTCGCCCGACGGTCAATGGCTCGCGTACCTCTCACGAGAGTCCGGCAGCAACGAAGTCTGGGTGAGAGCGTTCCGGGGCCCCGAGCAAAGATGGCAGATCTCCACGGGCGGGGGAGCCGTCCCAACGTGGGCTCACAGCGGTCGCAAGATCTTTTTTTTGGGGGCTGCGCGGAGCGTCATGGTAGTCGATGTGACGACGACCCCGACGTTCTCATTCGGGTCACCACGGGAGCTATTCGCAAACGCAGACTACCTGGCGGGGGCCGTGGGGAAGGATGACGATCGGTTCCTCATGGTCAAGCGCTCGCTGGCCGGACAGCGAGCAATCGTGATTGTGCTCAACTGGTTCGAGGAGTTGAAGGCGAGGGTGGGGAACTAGCCGCGACTACGGCTTTCCGTACTCCCAAACACCCGACGCATTCTCGACCCGGTGTAGCATTCTTTGAAAGCGGCAGGGCAGGGCACCCATTTTACTAAGGAATAGGAACCCCTGCGGGCGCGTCTAGGCGCGAGGACTAGGGTGAGTGGATAAGTGAGTGGATTGAGGTGTGATAAAGCGTGATTTCGGCGTTTTGAAGTGTGACATCGTAGTGCGTTCGGTCGCAGAATTGTGAG
>CAYLZR010000452.1:0-1841 GCA_964388145.1 uncultured Gemmatimonadaceae bacterium
CGCGCTGTACGAGGCCACGGAGTTGGTCCGCGACCGCCGGTGATTGGAGCGTCCGGATTGGTAACGGTCGTTCTGACTACTGCAGTGCAACTCGTTTCGGTTACGATCGACGTCGCATTGGAGCCGAATCGGGCGGTAGTCGAGGGCCGTTACGTGTTCGAGGATCAAGCAGACTCCGTGCGGTTCGTCCTGGCAAAATTCGCTGGGCAGTCGGTGCGGATCACGCGAGACGACTGGCGGCTCCGTGAATCCGATGGCCTGTTCGAGTTGGTTTTGCCAGGATCCCGATCGCCCTTCGACGTGCAATACACCATCGACGGCCCGGTCACGCGCATTCCCCTTTTCGTACCGGACACGCCAACGGAGCCCGGCGGGAAACCGGTGGTGATTCGTGTGCTCGGCGTCGGTGATGTGTCCCTCAAGGATGTCTTTCCACGATTCCACGAGAGTGGCGGCGAGCTGCTAGCGGAGCTGGACAATGTCCCTAGCGCCATTTGGTTGCCGAGTCGCCGTACTCTTTCCACCAACCGCGTTGCGGACCTTACCGTGATCGTTGTGCTTGTGATGGGTACGGCCCTGTGGCTGCTCAGGAATCGTATGAGACGCGTCACGGTTGCGCCGAACGTGGATCTGTGACGAACACCTTAGCGGTCGTTCTTCTCGCATATCTTTGTGTCATCCTCGGTATCTCGGTGTGGAGCGCCTTTCGCACCAAGACCGAAGAGGATTTCATTGCGGCGGGAAGGTCTATCGGACCGTTCGTGGGCGGGGCGGTTCTTGCTGCGACGCAGATCTCCGCGGGCACGGTGGTCGGCACGCTGGGACGCCATTACCTGGCCGGGGTGTCGTGGTGGTTCATCTGGTTCGGTGCGTGGGCAGGTTGGCTGATCTCGGCATTTTTCGTAGCGCCAAAGTTGCGCCGCTTTGGTGCTCTCACAGTACCGGACTACATCGCGGCGCGATACGGAAGCGAAGGGGCACGCGCGCTCGCGGCGACGTTAATCGTCGTGTCGTACACGATCTACCTGGTAGCACAGTTTCAGGCGAGCGGGGAGATTGCACGGGTGGTGTTCGGGATGCGCCCGTTGACGGCGATGCTCATCATCGTGTCGAGTACCGCACTGTACACGCTACTCGGTGGGGTTCGCAGCAGTTCATACATCGAGTTCCTGCAAACCTTGATCATGGTGGTGGGACTGGCTCTTGCCGTACCGGTTCTGCTGAGCCATGCCGGCGGATTTACACACGCAATCGGCTTTCTTCGGTCTCTCGATCCACTGCTCCTGGGGTGGTATTACGGTCCCAAGGAACTCATCGCGTTCGGCGCCGCTTTTTCGCTCTCGATAGCGGCCGCCCCTTATGAAATGACACGTTTCTATTCGATGCGCGATGAGCGTACCGTAAAGCAGGCCATCGCCGTCGCCATCGGTTTTCAATTCGTGATCGGCGTGAGTGTCCTTGCGATAGGACTCCTCACACGCGTGTTATTCCCCACCTTGCCGTCGCCGGATCAAGCGAGTTCAGTGATGGCGTTCGAAGTGCTGCCACCGCTCGTTGGGGCCTTACTGATTGTCGCGATGGTTAGCGCGATCCTGTCTACTGTCAACTCGATTTTGTTGGTCACAGGAGCGTCTATCGCGCACGACCTTTACGGACGGTTTGTGCGACCGGGCGCGAGCCAGGCCCAGCTCGTGGCGGTGAACCGAATGGCGATCGTGGTATTGGCGTTCATTCCCGTGTACTTCGCACTTCAGGAGTTTAGCGACGTACAGGCGATAGTCGTGGAGCAAGCGAAGTTCATCGCGAGTTTCTTTTTTGTGCCGGTGGTGATCGGTTTGAAC
>CAYLZR010000453.1:0-1826 GCA_964388145.1 uncultured Gemmatimonadaceae bacterium
AGCGCAAGGTGCTGACGGTTCCAGGCCGATTCTTCGACGTGAACCCCGGTGGCACCCGGCCGAGTATCGAGGAGTATTCGCACTGGGTGCGGTTCTCGTTTGGACCGCCGGAGGACAACATGCTGATGGGGTTGGATCGGTTGGCGGAACTAATCGGATGAGCGGCCACGGATCCTTCCGTCTTTCCGTCCTTCCGTCCAACTGAAACTTCCCCCGTCTCGATCCCGTTTTAACTAGAAGATTCCGCAGTGCCGTCACCCTTTCCAGGCTGAGTCCCATGCCCGTCATCGAGACTTCGGACCTCACGAAGCATTACCGCAAGACCGTCGCCGTCGATCAGGTGTCGCTCCGAGTCGAGCAGGGCCAGGTGTTCGGATTCCTCGGCCCAAACGGCGCCGGGAAGACCACCACTATCGGAATGCTCCTCGGCATCATCACGCCTACGGGCGGTGGTTTCAAGCTGTTTGGCGGCGATAGCCCAAAGGAGTTGCACGCGGCACGGCAGCGCATCGGCGCCACGCTCGAGTATCCCAACTTTTATCCGTATCTGTCCGGGCGAGACAATCTCCGCATCGTGGCAAACGTGAAGGGGAAGGGTGAAGACGATATCGCCGAAGTGTTGGACATCGTGGGGCTCTCGAAGCGCAAGAAGACAAAGTTCAGTGCGTACTCACTCGGTATGAAGCAGCGATTGGCGCTCGCGTCCACCATGCTTGGTGATCCCGAGTTGATCATTCTGGATGAGCCGGCCAACGGTCTCGATCCCGAAGGCATGCGCGAGATCCGCGGGATCATCAAGAATCTCTCGGAGCGTGGTAAGACGATCTTTCTCTCGAGCCACTTGCTGTGGGAAGTGGAGCGGACCTGCACGCACGTCGCCATCATCCAGCACGGAAGGATCATTCGACAGGATAGCGTGGAGGAGATCAAGTCCGGCAACGTGCACGCTGGGTTGCGCAGTGCGCACTTATCGCAGCTTCGCCAAATCGCGTCGCAATATCCCGGTGCCCTGTCGGCCACGCTTCGTGACAGCCGAGTGGTGGTGGAGTTGAAAGACGACGACCTCGCCGCGCTGAACCGATTCGTTACCGAGCGCGGCGTCTACCTGTCACACCTCGCGATGGAGGAAAGGACGCTCGAGGACGTGTTCATGGAGCTGACCGGCGCCGGTGGATCCGGCGGGATGGGGGAGGTGGACTGATGATCGTGTCCGTACTTTTCCGCAACGAGATGCTCAAGATGTACAAGCGGTTGGCGTTCTGGGTGACGTTCGGCCTCTTTAGTTTCATCATGCTCATGGAGTTTGGGGGGAACTACTATCAGGCTGCCGGTAACCCTGACAGAGATTTCGCCTTGCCGGACGCCTGGCGTGCGATTCTCACCTCCGAGCCGCAGGTTGCAATGATTTTCGGATCGGTCGTCTTGATCCTATTGCTGAGCAGTGAGTTCTCTTGGCGCACGGCTCGTCAGAACGTGATCGACGGTTTGTCAAAAGAACAGTTCTTTCTCGGCAAGTGCATGGTAGTGCCGACCGTGGTGTTGCTCTTTGTCGGAATGAACGTGCTTGTGGGCGGTGCATTCGCGCTCGCCGGAACCGATTTCGGTGCTTTGAATGGACCGTTATTGCAGGGTGTGCACTGGTCTATCGTCGGCGGGTTTTTACTCGCCTTTCTCGGGTACGGAAGCCTCGCGCTGCTCTGTTCGCTTGCGATAAGAAATTCCGGTCCCGCCATGGCTGTGTGGTTGTTCTATGTGGCGGTCGGGGAGCAGATGCTTATTGGCGCTTTCAAGGCGATACACGATCGACTCGGCGAACTCGCCACCTA
>CAYLZR010000454.1:0-1825 GCA_964388145.1 uncultured Gemmatimonadaceae bacterium
GCCCTCGTTGAAGTAGGCCTGCGCCGTGTCGGACGCGGTCGTGATCTGACGATTGTGCGGCCCCAGGTTGCCGTACAGTGGTTGGCGGACATCGTCGCTTTGGCGGGCAACTGCCGGTGTGGTCAGGAAAAGTATCGCAAAGACGAACTCTTTCATCATGGATTTGCTCCGATTGTGGCTCCGGTCTTCTTCAAATCACTGATCTAGAATCTCGAATCTAGAATCTGAAATCCCAGGCTCGCTAGGGCCGCACGCATACAATGAAACAAATAGCAGTAATTCCCCGTCCAGGGGAACAATGAGGCCCCCGTCGGGGGTACCGTTTATGACATTATACTGGCATTAGCACCGAGTATCAGAGCCCCCCACCCCTCCGGAGGGCCAGGATCCGGAGGATTTGAGTTGAGCATTCTTACCAGAATAGGTTCGTTTGGCCGTAAGGCCGTCCCAGGAGTGGCGCTCGCCATCATGGTGGCCACGCCGGTTTCCGGACAGTACCGGGCTACGGCCATCACCAACGTCAACATCGTACCGATGGACCGCGAGACCGTCCTCGAGAATATGACGATCGTGGTTCGGGACGGGGTCATCGAGAGCCTCACCCCCGCAGGCGATGCTCACATCCCCGCCAACGCCACCGTCATCGACGCCAATGGGAAATACCTCCTTCCCGGCCTGACCGACATGCACGTCCACGTGCGGACCGCCGATGCACTCAAGCTGTATGTTGCGAACGGATTCACCACGGTGCGCGACATGAACGGGCGCTTGGGAGATCCACTCGGCTGGCGTGCGGCGATTCAGCGCGGAGACATCGTCGGACCAAGATTGATAACCCCTGCGCCAACCATGCTCTTGCGGGGCTTCGGTACGGGGTACTTCGCGCCGGCTACGGCAGAAGAAGCGCGTGACGCGCGCGAGTGGTTCTTCAGGCCGATGGAGGGAACGAAGAGACAGGGTCTCCGTAGGTCGCTCGACCATGCGAATACCGGCATGGTTTCGTTGGAGCATATGTGGGAAGTGGCCGGTGCAGCAGTAGGAGATCATCCGGACGGGTTGAACCGTCTCCGGGAAAAAGCTCGGGAACTGCAGACCTCCGGCACCGCGATTGCCACGCTCCTGATGTCCAACCTCAACTACGACGAGTTGTGGGTCAGACGCGAGTCATTCTTCGAGGGCAAGCGCGTCGAGCTAGCAAGAAGGTACACCAGCGTCGACGCAATCTACTGCGGGATGGATAGCGAGACCTACGTCGAGCCGCTCGACAGATCGCTGGTACTCGAAACTCTCAAGATCTTCAACGAAGAACACGTCGATGTCGTGATCGGCACCGACTTGCTCGGACCATTGGAAATCGTCGGCCTTTCGGCGTTCGACGAGATGGACCTCTTCGTAGAAGCGGGGCTGAAACCGTACGACGCACTGCGCGCCGCAACGATTACCCCCGCCAAGGTGCTCGGCAGGCTGGAACACTCCGGAACAATCGCCGTCGGGAAAGACGCCGACTTCGTGCTCGTCGACGGCAACCCGTTGGAAAACCTCGATGTGTTACGGAAACCCTCCGGCGTGATGGCGCAAGGACGATGGTTCGACCGAGATGAGCTTCGTTACCTTCTCGCCGAGGCGATGGAGAGCGTGACGTGGTGTTGGGATAGGTGTTAGGTGTTAGCTATTAGCTGTTAGCTGTTAGCTGTTAGCTATTAGTCATTAGCTATTAGCTAATAGCTAACAGCCAAAACCAACCACATTCCCCACACCACCAACAACCCACCGACGGCCCTCGCGAGCACTTTCCCGCCTGGCAAGAGCTTCTCGCCGAGAACCA
>CAYLZR010000455.1:0-1820 GCA_964388145.1 uncultured Gemmatimonadaceae bacterium
AAACACGACTCCGTAACGGCGCAGCAGTGCGCGCGCCTGTGTCTCCACCGCTTCCGCCCGATCAGCACTGTCACTACCGCCGTACCGCCCTACCGCCGTACCGCCCGGTGGTGTGTGGGGACGGGTGCGGAACGCCGACCACCGCCCCGCCGCCTCCACTCCGAACGGTGCCGTCGGGCGCCCGCGGTGGCGGCGCGTGGTGCGGAGCGGCTTGCGACGATTGGAGGGTATCAACAGGGCTCGCAATCCGGCAAAACTGTCGGCAGTGACTCGTCCAAGAGCCACCAATTCACCCAACGCCTTCTCGACTTGCGTGGCGAGAAGCTGTGATTCGGACATCAGTTCGGCGAAGAACGAGGCGCCCCTCTTGTCCAACACCTCGAGAATGGCCTGGGCGTACGTGGAGAGCGGTGGGTCCTCACCTTCTGGCGGAAGTGTCAGCCATGCGTCGGCGTTCTCTCGTAAGAACAGCGAAACCGGTGTCGAACGAATCGGCCCGGTGCTGAATGGCCCTGCACCCGGGCGCATTGGTGGCGACAACCGGCCCCACGCAACCCGTCCCGTGAGGCAAAGGCCATCGAGCATGAGCGGATCGTACTCGGTGAGGCGGGCGGCCAAGACGTCGGCCTCCCACGCACCCGCCGGCATCTCGTAGCCGTCGAGTTGGCCTATCAAACCCGCTAACCCTTCGACCCCGGTGGCACGATGCTCGGGGTCCACACGCTGCCATGCGAAGAGGAACCGCATGAAGTCGGCCGGCGCGACGGGCTCGATCTCGGCACGAAGACGATTGAGTGTGTAACGATGAATGCGCGCAAGTAGCCGCCGGTCGCACCACTCCCGTTCCGTGGTGTTCGGTGTGAATGAGCCACGGAGAATGACGCCTTCGCTCTCCAGCGCAACCAACCCCGAGTCTATTTCGGACCTCGTAAGATTCAATGACGCCGCCAGAACGTTCGACGTCGTGGGTCCCACGATTGCCAACCTGCCGCGCAGCACCTCGCGAATCGCGTCCTCGCGCACCCATTGTTTCTCTTGGGGTGGCGTTACCTGAGGCTCGAGGGAAACCGTCACCGCATCGTCATCCTGGATCTCGGCTCCCGGGCCCCGGACCCCGTTTCCACCGGTCCACAGTGTCGAGAGTTCGTTCACGCGCTCCGTCGCCACCCAGTAGATCGTCTTCGCCATCCCGCGCCTGACCGTCAGCCTGGTCGCGCGTCCTGTCGACACGAGTTCTTCGAACCACGGCATCCACGACTCGCCTCTCGCGTTGACTCCCTCCACCTCGGTCAGGTAGCCCGCCGTCATCAGCGCGTCGTGCAACTCGTCGACGTCGCGCACGTCGGGCCAGGCTTCGTCCGCCACGCGGCTTATCGCATCGGCGTCTAGCTGTCCGAGTTCGTTGGCGGCGGATGGCTCGGTCGCGCGACGGGTCTGCACTGCCCGCGCGCGCCGCTCGGCGATCTCGCCGTCGTTGTCGAGATATGAGTAGGGTGCAGAGTTCAACAACTCGTGACACAAGACCGATGGCTCGGGCGTGTCGCGAGATACACATACGATATTCTGGTCGAAGATGCGCCCAAGGATTCCCTCGAGTGTGGAGAGATCCATCGCCTCTTGGAGACAATCTTCGATCGTTTGGTTGACGAGCGGATGGTCGGGGATTTCGCGATCGCCGCCGATGTTCTCCAAACACGCCGCGGCGTCGGGGAATGCCGTGGCCATCAAGTCGTCGGCTTCCATGCGCTGCAGCGGCGGTGGTACCCGTTTGCCGGCGCGGTTGCGCAACACGGCCAACGCGATGGTTGCGTTCCAACGCC
>CAYLZR010000456.1:0-1813 GCA_964388145.1 uncultured Gemmatimonadaceae bacterium
ATCGACGCGTTGAGGTTGTCGATGAGCTGCGAGCCGATCGAGGATCGAGCCAACACGAGTCGAACCGCCGCCTGCGTCGTCTGGGCGTCTCGTTCCAACACGTCGACCATGGCTTGGAGTGGTTCGGCCGGAGAGGAAGCGTCTTGCTCGGCGACGCTCTTGAAGCCGTTCGCCAGGTCGGTAAGGGCCTCATCCATCCGTTGGAGAAACTGACGCACTTCGTCGTCGGACTGTTCACCCGATACACCGCGTGCGGCGTACGCCAAGAAGAACTCGTAGCTCTCCTCGATGGTGTCGATCCGTTTTTGGAGTTCGTCGCGGGTCAATTCAGTGGTCGGATCGTTTGTCCTGTGGCACGCCCTCGCGCAGCTGCGCGGAGCCCCCACCCCCGCCGGTGCGGGTGCCGGTAAGTGGAGATGGGGTCTTCTGGCCCGTGACGGCCCACCGCTTTGGATCGTGATGCTCCAGATACTGCTCCCGCCCGATCCATCCGTTGATTATGGACATGGTGATCCACCACTTTTCCGGACGGATGGCAAAGTAAACATGTGCCATCACGAGCGTGATGAGTGCCACTCCTGAGATACCGTGCAACACGTACACGAATCCCCAAAGTTGATCCGACAAAATGTACGGATTCCGCTCCCAGAACGGCGTGTCCACGCGAAACATCATCAAGAGCCCTGTGCCGATCGCGCCGAGGGTCACGACCACGATCACGTGGTGGTAGAGCTTGTGATCGATCGGATACTTGCCCGGTTTGGGTCCCGATTCGGTCGATCGTTTCAACATGCGGGACAACTCGCGCTTGCCTTCCTCGATCTCCTCCTTGCTGATCCACATCGACCAGAAGTCTTGCTTGGCGATGACATGCCAGATGTGATACACGATGGAGACGATCAGGCCGACTCCGGCAATCCAGTGAATGGTCACCCACGGAAACTGAATCCCTACCACGGGGAAGAACGCCGTGATTAGTAGCACGAACATCGCGACGGCCATGAGCCAGTGAAACGCACGCGCCGATCCGGTGTGCCTCAGCACGCGGTCCGGAACGCCACCCGCTTGGCTCGCATCGACCGGGGCGGGGGCGGGGGCGGGCGTTTCCTTGGGAGCGTAGAACTTCACATAGAGCGCATGACCGAGGGTAAAGGCCAGGCCAACGATGATGGCCAACCACATGAGGTCCCAGGCGACTCCGATAAGGACGTCCTGCCCCCACGGGTTACTTGCCCGTCGTAGAAATTCCATGTTAGGACGGCTCCCCGCGCAGCGCGCGCCGGACGAGGTTACGCATGAGCGGCAGCTTGTAATCGTTGTGCCGCAAAGCCTTGGCGCGGCGGATGGCTATTTCACCACCGGCCTGTGCGGTGTCTTCGTTCACGGAACGACCACGAACCGCGGCTTCCACGGCATCCAAACGCATCGGGTACGGCGCCACGCCGTTCACGGTGATGCGGGCGTCCTCAATGTTCCTTTGGTTGTTCAATTTCAACGCGGACGCGACGCTCACGAGCGCGAAGTCCCAGGATTTACGATCCTCGACCTTTTCCCAGTAGAACGTGTTTCCCGCCCACGTGTTCGGAATTCGAATACTGGTAAGCAGGTCTCCCGGGCGAAGAATGGTCATACGGGTAATATCGGTGCCGGGGCCAATGAAGAAGTCTTCGGCGTCGACCACCCGCTCGCGATCTCCGGTGCGCACGACCATCTTGGCGTCGAGCGTGATCAACGCCCCGGCGGTGTCGGACTGGTTCACCGCCACGCAGCGATTCGCGCCGAAGATGCAGTGCTCACGGTTCATCGCTTCGGG
>CAYLZR010000457.1:0-1813 GCA_964388145.1 uncultured Gemmatimonadaceae bacterium
CCGTATCGGATGTTCTCGAGTACGGTTCCGTGAAACAGGTACGGATCCTGAAGGACCATTCCGACCTGCTCGCGGTAATGGCCCGAATCGATTTTCGTGATGTCCACACCATCGATGCGGATCACGCCACCAGTTGCGTCGTAGAACCTGGCGACCAAGTTGATCACCGTAGTTTTTCCTCCGCCCGACGGACCCACGAGCCCGATCATGTCACCCGCAGCAACGTCGAAGCTCATTCCACGAATGACCTGACGCACGCCGTCGTAGCCAAACGTCACGTTTTCAAATGTCACCCGTCCCTGTACCGGCTCCAACCGTATCGGATCCGGTACATCGACGATTTCGGGCTCGGTGTCCAGCACCTCGAACACGCGGTGTGCCGAACTCGTCGCGCGGTTCATTGTCCGAGCCATCTGGCCGATGATTTCGATGGGGCCGATGAACATCGTCGTGTACAACAAGAACGACACGAAGACACCGGCTGACAGTGTCGCGTCTGCGCCATTCGTGCCCAACAGCCTCGGTACGGCGAATACCCAGACGAGTACCGTCGTAGCGTGCACCGCGAGCATGAGGCTCGGCCAGAACGTCGTCCACGCATAGTGAATCCGGTTGATCTCGACGGTCACGTCCACGTTTCGGTCGTTGAACCGCTCCTTTTCGCGGTTCTCCTGGTTGAACGCCTTCACCACGCGCATTCCCGGAATCGTGTCCGAGAGCACGTCCGTGACCCTGGACCACTTCCTCCACGCCCGCAGAAAGAGTTGACTGATTCGCTCACCGTGCAAAAAGATCATCCAACAGAGCACCGGCACCGGAAGCGTCACGATCAACCCGAGTTTCCAATCGAGACTGATCAACACCGCGCCGAGTCCCAGCAGCATGACCAGGGACAACGACACGTCCACCACACCGAACGCCAAGAACTCCCACAACCTGTCCGTGTCCGAAGTCACCCGGGTGATCAAACTTCCCGTCTTCTTGCGCGAGAAGAAGCTCAAACTGAGCGACTGCAAATGCTCGAACAGATCCCTCCTCAGGTCCCGCGCGACGAACTCGCCAAGCACCGACATCATGCGCAGGCGAACCAACGCGCTCGCTTGGCGCACCAGGTACACGACGGCCATCGCCGCCACCGCAATCCATGCGACCGTCGCGCCCTCGCTCACCGTGAGCGTACCGTCCTGAACTGGACGCACAACGTTGTCGATCAGATACCCGGCTAGGTACGGTGGCACCAAGCTTACGAGCGTGATCACGGTCGCGGCGCTCATACCCGCCACCACCCGGAGGCGATACGGTTTGAGGTACGCGAGCAACCGCCAGATCACAGCCATGCGATTCCCCGCCACCAACGCTTGGGCTTCCTTGATCGGACTGGCAACGCTCGCGGCATACTCGAGGTCGGCGTCGTCAGAGACCACCGCGCGGCCGTCGAGCTGCTCCCGAAGGACGAACTTGATGTTCTCCATCGCCCGTCGCTGCCGGTGCGTGTAACGCAGCACCGCAAGTGCCGGCTCGTCGAGTGCCCCAAGGAACGACAAGACGCTTGCGCTCAGTCCAGGCGCATCGCGGACTTGCTTCACGCGCGAGCGCTCGAAGCTGTAAACGTCCCAACCATCCCCGTCGCGTGCCTTTGCGATGGCGACGCGGGTTGGGCCGAGGGCCACCCACTGTGGGTTGATCCGCATCGACGCGTCGAGGTCGGCGAGGGCATAGAGCTGGACCGGCTCATTCCCCCACGATGCCTCGATCTGCGCCCGCAAATCGGCCGGCATGCTGGTCGGCTGGTCGGTGTATCGTGCAACGATCT
>CAYLZR010000458.1:0-1807 GCA_964388145.1 uncultured Gemmatimonadaceae bacterium
GCTCGCACGGCGCACGTTCCTCGGACGCGTGGCGGGACTCGCAGCGTGGATGGGTTTGCTGCCACGGGCACGCGAAGCCCGTGGCGCTCCATGGATTCATCGAAAACGACAAAATTTCGACATAGCGGTCGTGGGCGCGGGAATGTTTGGCTCCGCGGCCGCCCGCCATCTTTCCGCGGCAACCGGCGGGGTTGCTCTCGTCGGACCAGGTGAGCCGCGCAATCGAACAAGCCATTCCGGCGTCTACTCCAGCCATTACGATGCTTCGCGACTCGTACGAGTCGTAGATCCCGATCTTGTTTGGGGGACGCTGGCAAAGCGTTCGGTAGCTCGTTATCGGGGGCTGGAGGCCGCGAGCAACGTCCGCTTCTATACCGAGTCGGGGTACATGATGGTGACCCCTGGCGCCGGCGATCGGGCGTGGTTCGACTTCCCCGCCATGCGTACGGTCGCAAAGGATTTGGCTGTCGAGCTGGAGGAGTTGGACGATGCGGCCCTGCAGCGACGCTTTCCCACCTTGCGTTTTACGGCCGGCTCTGTGGGGTTGCTGCAACAACGTGATGCCGGATGGCTCAACCCACGTGCCCTCGTCGCTGCTCAACAGGCCGTTGCACTCGAGCAGGGAACGACGATGTTCGACGACGAGGTGATAAGGCTGCAACCGTCGAGTGGGCAAGTCGAGATCGCAACACGACAGGGTGACACCATTCACGCGAATCGCGTGTTGATTGCGACGGGAGCGTTCACGAATGTGAATCGCTTGTTGCCGCGCCGCCTGGACCTCGCCCTTCGTGCCGCGATGGTCATGCTGGCCGAGGTGTCGCGCGACGTCGAGTACGATTGGCCGAGCATCCTGTACGCCAAGACCGATGGCGCCGAGACGTTTTGGGGTTTGCTCATGCCGCCGGTGTTGTACCCCGACGGGCGCCGTTACGTGAAAACCATGGACGACTACTATGGGTCCAGGCCGTTGGTGTCGCAGGATGAGCTCGGCGATTGGTATCGTGGCGAGGGACACGCCGGGCATCACCGCGTGCTTCGGCGGGCGCTCGGCGAGATAGCGCCGGGGCTTGCCAAAGGAGACACGCGTCTGGTGCCTTGCCTCATCACCGATACGGCAACCCACTATCCCTACATCGACATGGCGAGCGAGCGAATCGGCATGGTCGTGGGTGGGAATGGTAAGGGTGCCAAATCATCCGACGAGATCGGGCGGCTGGGCGCCGAGATGATTCGGACAGGAGAGTGGTCATCGTCACTGCCGGAGTCCTTGTTTGCGGCGCAATACGTGAGTGGATCCAATGAAGACCTTTAGTCGAGCGGTCGCGCTTGCGTTCTGTTGTTCACTGCTGTCTGCGCCCCAACTCTCGAGTCAGGTCGACGCTATCGCCGGTACCGTGAGCGATTCGGCTACCAACGATCCCGTATTCGGTGTCGACGTGCGGGTTCTCAGATCGGACGGTGTTGAAGTAGGAAACGCCCGCACGGATTTTCAGGGTCGGTTCCGACTCTCAGGACTTCCATCCGGTCGCTACCAGATCGAGTTTACGCGGTCGGACTATGAGACCAGCCGATTGGCCAACATATCCCCTGGCGTCAGCGACCTGACGGTGACCATGGTTGCGCTCGGGTTGGCGATAGAAGGGGTGAGTGTCACGGGCTCCCGGACGCCGCAGATATCGCTGGACGTTCCGGTATCAGTTACGGTAGTAACCGGCCGCCAGATCGAAGAAACTACCGCGTTCACGCCGATCGACCACGTGCGAACCGTCACCGGAATGGATTTCGCGAGCAAGGGTTTGATGCA
>CAYLZR010000459.1:0-1805 GCA_964388145.1 uncultured Gemmatimonadaceae bacterium
ATTGGCCGCTCCGCTAGCTCCGCCGGAAGCGGCGCGGGTGCGGGCGAGCCGCCTCACCGCCGGCTCGAGCGGGCGAAGTCGCAGTCCAGAGCGCGGGCCAATCGTGGGCTAGACCCCGAATCGCGCTGCACGCATCGCCGTCCGTCATCGTCATTTTCTTGCAGGCAGGCCAACCAGACGTTCCAGAAAGCGCCGCGCGCAAGACATCGAAGCAACACGACTTGGGGTTGGAGTAACGGGTCACAAAGGACGGATGCGCAATGCGATCCCGAGGTTACAATTGACTATTGGTTCACGCTGGCACGAACTGCCGCTACGCCATCGTCAGCGCGCGGGCTCTACGGACAGCCTGTACACCACCACTTCGGGAAACTCAGATTCGGTCGCGACGGCCAGATACCCATCCCGCAACGCCCTTACGCCGAGTACCCCTTCTCGGACCGAACGCGCCAATAGCTGGCAGTCCGCAGTCACGACGTCAAGAATCGTCCTCTGGTTCGGAAGATCGACAACGACCATCAGATACCCAACCCCGGGAATCGAAAACACCCTAGAGACGTGCTTATACTGATCCCAATGCAGGCGATACCCGTCGCCCACCTTCTCCACCACCTCCATTGGGGGTGTTGTCCAACTCTCAGCACCAATGCACGAACGGATTTCGTTGCCGTCCATGTCAAGTATCGTAAGCTGATAGGGGCTCTTTCGCGCATACACGATCCCGCCGCCGAGTGCCCAATCAGCACTGCCTCCCGATAGGCTCCCAGCGAATCCCGGATACATCGACGGGTCCACAGCGAGCCTCAAGAGATCACGGACGTTGTCTCCTTCGCGGGTTACCACATGCAACCCGTGGCCTTCGGATCCTCCGAAGGCCGCGACGAGTAGCTCACCAGTTGGAAGGAACTGGAGACTGTTGACCAACCCGGAGCCGGGTGCGTTAAAGCTCCGGGCGAATGCACCGTCTTCGTCAAACACCGAGAACCGGTGCAACTCCTGGTCCCAAACCCATACCGAGTCCGTTGGATCTATCGCTACCCACCATGGTGAGCGGAATTCCCCGGGGCCGCGGCCTTCTCGTCCGATGATCTGCAGGAGGCGGCCATCCCGATCGAATACACGGACCTCATGACTGAGGTCATCCGCCACGAACATTCGGAGCGACTCGTCCAGGGCAATGCCCATGACCCTCCCAAACGCGTCGTCCGACCCTTCAAGGCTACCCAACCGGGTGACCTCTCGGAGGCTGAGCGTATGCGAGTGCACTTCTTGGATCGGGATACTCGGGCTCTGGGCGGAGAGTACCGAGGACACCGCAAGGCAACACGCCGCGAACGAGCCGGACTTCATGCGGGTCACCCTAGTTTACTACCACAATCGGAATCCGCACCCGCACCCGCTCCCACTCGAGAACGAACTCGACCGTGTTGCCCTCCGCATTCCCACGAATGGTAAAACGCTCCACATGTTCGGCAGTCCTTTCCACCGGAACCGGCCCCAGTCCAATCTGTTCCATAGTCTGAAACATGGTCGCCGGATCGGTGCCCTCCGCTGTATAAAAGACGATGGTCCATCTCGTTTCCTCTGGAACAGTCATGAGGAGGTACCGTCCGGGAGCCAGAGAGACCCCGGCCACCTGCGCATGAAACGGCAAGTGTAGAACGGTCGGCTCATTGGCACCCGTCCGCCACGCGCGTCCCCACTGCACGAGTCCCCCAAACACACGCCGTCCACGAGCGCTAGGTCGACTGTAGCAGACCTTGGCCGTGAGTTCCCCGACTTGGACAACCGCGGAGTCGAACGGG
>CAYLZR010000460.1:0-1803 GCA_964388145.1 uncultured Gemmatimonadaceae bacterium
GAGGTGCTGGTAGTCCCGTACCCTGAGGGCGGTGCCAGATACCCGATTTCGCTCGGAGGGGGAACCGAGCCGACCTGGGGACAGGATGGACACAAACTCTGCTATCGTAGTGGCCGGCGAATGATGCGCGTTGATATTCGAACGCGCCCGACGTTTGCCGCTGGTCTGACAACAGAGTTGTTCCGAGGACCGTTCGAACTCGACGTCTCCGGGGATCGTAGTTACGACGTGACGCCGGACGGCCATCATTTCTTCATGTTGCAGGCTGACCCCACGGCCGCTCCTGAGCTGCGTATCGTGACGAATTGCGTCGAGGAGTTGAAGGGGAGGGTGGGGAACGGGTGACTCTAAATTCAAGATTAGTCATTTCAGATTTCATCCGCACCCGTCCGCGAAAGTCCGCGGCCTTGTTACCACGGGTAAACCCGCGGCTCGGCCAAACGGACTGTCGCTGAAGCGACCGACGTCTCTAACGTCGGTTTACCGACAGGCCGCCGAGCGGCGGCTTTAGCCGTCGTACAAACACCAACGCCGAACAGCGGCTTCATGCAGAACGTGATTTTCGATTGAGCGAAAAATCTGCGATCTCGAATCTCGAATCTTCACTCCAACGGCCCGGCTCCCCGAATCGCGATCGCTCGATCCTCCTGCCCCGCCATGGTATTCCGCTGCACGAGAAATTCACCCGTCCGACCGTCTTCCAGGGTCAGGCTGTACCGCTCCCCGGCCGTGAGGCTTGTCAGGTGTTCCGCGGTGATCGTCCCGAACCAGTTGTCACGCTCGGTCTCCGCAAGCGTGACCATGACGCCTTGGGCGATGGGATCTCCTCCACGCTCGCAGACGGTGCATCGAAAAAAGGGCATCTGGCAAGCTCCGTGTAGGTCGGGGCAGGGTGGTGTTACAGAAGACTACTCAACGACGCGAGCGGTGGCCACTGTAAGAGTTGTCAACCGTCAGAGTCGGCGCCGCATTCGCGCCATGAGTCGTCGGCTGCGTACGCTCCGCGCAGACCGTCACGCACCCATGTGCTCCATGAACAGGGCGACCGCGAACTGCAAGAACGTCACCAGTGCCCACACGCCGCCGGTGACCAGTACGGCGCCCGCAGTCCCAACCCGTCGCGTTCCCGTGAGGCCCAGGACCATCAGCCCGATCCAGCCCAGCTCGAACATGTTGACCTGACTTAGCACCGTGTAGACCCCCGAAGCGCCTTGCGGGGGCTCCAAGAAGAACGCAGCGATCGACCCCGGCATCACACCGAGCGTAACCGCATCGATTGCCGATGGCCCCTGCCGCACGAGCCAGACCAGTCGATTAGCAGAACCCACTAGATCGGCGATGAATGCGATGGCCGCGATGCGAAAGAGTCGCCCAAACCGGATTTCAATCGTTCCCAAGAGGCAGAACATCTGAACGAGCAGGGCGATAAATGCGACGCGCAACCAGAGCATTACGGGAATCGTCAGGTAACCCCAGCCGCGAAACCGGCTCAGCATATCGATCTGGGCGTCGATGCGCTCCGCCTCGAGCTGCGACCCGAGGATGTTGCGATACACCTCCGGGGTCATGACGAACTCGTTTTCCGCCCAAGCAAGCACCGCGCTGGCGACGACGAGAAGCCCAAAGAGCTGCCAGGTCCTGAGGCGCCGAGTCATGCCGAAACAGCGAGATCGTCATACACATCCACCAACCGTCTGAACTCCGTCGGCCCGGCGAGCAGGTCGCGGGGGACGCCTTCCTCGATCACGCCACCCCGACCCATGACGTAGAGATAATCCGCGTGGAGCAATGTGCGGAGCTGAT
>CAYLZR010000461.1:0-1803 GCA_964388145.1 uncultured Gemmatimonadaceae bacterium
GGGATGATCCGGGCGTACGTGGGGATCGAAACCAACTCGGGCGAGGGGATCGTCAGCCTCAACCGCCGCATCACGTCGGAGGACAACCGCCGCGCGCTGCGCACGCTGCGCGAGCTGGACATGTACCACTCGTTCAACGTGCTCATCTTCGACCCCGAGGCCACGCTCGACGGCGTGCTGTCCAACCTCGACTTCATGGAGGAGTTTGCCGACACACCGTTCAACTTCTGCCGGGTGGAGGTCTACGCGGGAACGCCGCTCAAGAACATTCTCGAGCACGACGGTCGGTTGAAAGGGGACTACTTCGCGTGGGGCTATGAGATGCGGAAGCCTCGGGTGGAGTTGTTGTTCCGTATCGCAGCCACCGCGTTCGCGTCGCGCAACTTCAAGCGGGACGGCGTGGCGAATCTCAACTTGGGGATCCGGTTCGACAACGAGGTCATGCGGCACTTCTATCCCAATTGTTGGGACACCGAGTGGCACGCGCGTCTCACCGACCTTTCTCGCCGCATCGGTCTCAACTCCACCGCGTTGATGCGTGAGGCGCACGCGTTTGTGTGTGACGCAGACCTGTCGGATCACACGGCGGCCAAAGCATTCACGCTCGACATGGCGCGCCGAGTGGCGGGGGCCGATTTCGAGTTCGTCGTCGAGATCAAGAAGCTCAGGTGGGAGTTGGAGGAGCGAATCAGACAAGCAACCGGACGCGATGTCGTTACCGATCCCGGGAAGGGTCTTCCCGTGTGGGCCGCAGAAACCGAGCGGCTCGCTAACTCGGTGGGACTCGGCTTTTCGACCGAGGTTCTGCCAGCCCCAGCGGGAAGGGAAGGAGACAGTCCGTGGGCATAAAGGACAAGGCCAAGAAGGCAGCCGGCACGGCCGCGGGTGTTGCGGTCGCGACGACGGGGTTGAGTAATTGCGACAACGGCGGCGCGGTGGATCCGTTGCCGCCGGCGCTGCAATGTAGCGCCGTGGACGATGGACAGACGCTCGTGCCAACGGCGACGCTGTCGGGCGACACGGTGACGGTGGAGATCAGAAACCAGGCGATTTCGAGTTCGGAGTGGAACGGCGTCGCGATCACCGACGTCACCGGCGCGACCGTCGTGGGCATCGAAGTTCCCGGAGGTGAGTCGTTCAGCCCCATCGTTTTCGAGCTAGAGCTCGCGACCGCGATGACGACGACGGGATCGTTCAAGCTGACGGCCACGTTGCTGGATCGCATCAACGGGGTCTCTTGTCCGGTGGAGCGTACCTTCACGTTCGACATCGTCACGGGGATCGTGCGAATCACGATGCGACTCGGCGACTCGCTGCCGTTGGCCGCGAGGCATGCGGCGCACATCGTGCTACTCGGCAGGGGCGACGGCGTGGTGGACCTCGAGGCCGGCTCGCCGTACGACGGCCGCCGCATCGCGGCGTGGACGGTAAGCCACGGAACGATCGACATCACCGAAGCCGACCGCGCACGATGGCGGCTGCCGGAAGAGCCGGGAATCTATCAGGTGCAGCTAGTGGTGGATTACGGCGACGATGGGTTGGGGTTCGACGCGATGACGGTGGAGGTGACGTAGGGCGAGTGTGGAGGGCGGGATTTCAGATTCGACATTCGATATTCGATATTCTAGAATCGCCTGTATCTCTCCAGCCAGAACAGATCGAACTCGTCTCTCCTCGCCACGAACACGAACTCCCCTGAAAACCCCACCACGCGGCGGCCCGGGGGAAAGATCACTTGTTCAGTGCGGTAGCCGTCGGCGTCGAACACGTCGTACACCACTTCGGCGCCCGCCGGTATCGAGC
>CAYLZR010000462.1:0-1800 GCA_964388145.1 uncultured Gemmatimonadaceae bacterium
TTTGGAAAACCGCTATTGTTGGGGCCGGGATCCATTCATGACGCCCACACGGATGGTGAGAAGATCGCGAAACACCAGGCCCTCGAGGCCGTCGACCTGTACTATCGCATTGCCCGACATCTCTTGGAAACACCGGCGTGAAACTCGACCGACGGTTGCGGGTCGCGATCTTGGGGGCCACCGGCGCGGTCGGCCAGCGGTTCGTCGCACTTCTCTCGAATCACCCGTGGTTCGAGATAACCCGCGTGGCCGCCTCGGAGCGGTCGTCGGGCAAGACCTATCGCGACGCGTGTCGTTGGCGCGTGCCCACGCCAATGCCGAAGGGGGTTGCACCGTTGGTCGTCACGGACCTATCGGCCTCCGACGACATCGATTTGGCGTTTTCGGCCTTGACCGCCGACGTGGCCGGTGAAGTCGAAGTACGCTGGGCACAGGCGGGCGTGCCGGTATTTAGCAACGCCCGCAACCATCGCATGGAACCCGACGTGCCTCTGATGATTCCGGAGGTAAACCCAGACCATCTGCTGCTGATTCCCGGCCAATGCGAATCACGACAGTTCCCGGCGTCCGGATTCCTCGTCACCAACGCCAACTGCTCGGCGACATTTCTGGCGATGGCGTTGGCTCCGCTACATCGGAGGTTCGGCGTTGAGCTCGTATCGGTCGTCACCATGCAGGCCGTGTCGGGCGCCGGGTACCCGGGTCTATCGGCATTGGACATTTCGGGCAATGTGATTCCCTTCATCTCCGGTGAGGAAGAAAAACTCGAGTCGGAAACTCAGAAGATCCTCGGCTCGCATCGCGACGGCGCGATCGATCCCGCCACACTTCGGGTGTCGGCCCAAGTGAATCGCGTCCCGGTGACCGACGGGCACCTGGAAGCCGTGTCGCTGAAGCTCACAAATTCCGCGAAACTCGACGACGTCCGCGACGCCCTGCAGTCGTTCTCGGGAGAGCCACAAACCGAAGATCTTCCATCGGCTCCGCAGATGCCCATCGTGGTGCTGGATGAGCCCGATCGCCCACAGCCGAAGCTCGACGTCGATCGGGAAAATGGGATGGCCACGTTCGTAGGTGGCTTGCGACGGTGTAGTGTGCTGGACTACAAGATGACGGTTCTCGGTCACAACACGCTGCGCGGGGCGGCCGGCGGCTCGGTGCTCAATGCCGAACTCGCGATGGCTCGGGGATTGATCGGAGGCGCGGGATGATCGTCATGAAGTTCGGCGGCACTTCGTTGCAGGATGCCGAGTCCATTCGGCGGGCCGTCGGGATCGTGAAGAGTCACCAAGATCGCCAGCCACTCGTGGTGGTCTCGGCGATCGGCTCGACCACCAAGGCCCTGCTTCAGCTCGGCGATATAGCCCTCAACGACGGCGTGGACGCGGCAACCACCCCGCTGGAAGACGTCGCCCAGCGCCATCGCGATATCCTCAAGGAGCTGAACGGCGCGTCGTCAGGTCCATCGGCGGAGGACACCATATCGACTCACGTCCGCGACATCACGCGTCTACTCCAAGGCATCTCGCTACTTCAGGAACTCACACCACGAACACAGGATGCGATTATCGCGCACGGCGAGCGTCTTTCGTCCTTCCTGTTTGTCGCTGCGGCGCGCGACGCCGGACTCGACGCGGTCTCGATCGACGCCCGCGGCGTGGTAATCACGGATGCACGGTTTCGCGCCGCGCGGCCGGATCGGGCGGAGCTGGGTCATCGAGCCCGCAACACCATCGCTCCGGTCATTGCGAAGGATCGTATACCGGTCGTCGAGGGATTCATCGGCGCGACGCGGGATGG
>CAYLZR010000463.1:0-1789 GCA_964388145.1 uncultured Gemmatimonadaceae bacterium
GACGGAGTCAGCCGCCTCGCTGGCCGACCAGGCAGCGGAGCTCATGACCGGGTTCCAGGACATCGCATCGGAGAGCACCGCCGAGGAACTGCGCGAGACTCTGGCAGCGGCCCAGAGAGCGCTCGACGCCCTGACCCGCCTGGGCGATGAGGACATCGTGGGTGAGGCTGCGGACGCCATGCGGGCGCTGCGGAGTGTCGGCGAGCGGCTCGATTCAGCCATGGCCAACCCGGCCGTCGAACGGTCGGTGTCCCGGCTCGACGATATCACCGAGGGTATGAGTGAGACGACGGAGGCCTTGGCCGGGGCGATGCAGGCTTTCGAGTCGATACTTGGCAAGATAGATCGGGGAGAGGGGGGCCTCGGTCGGCTAGTGAACGACACTACTCTGACACATGACATGCACGAGGTGATGGTGTCGTTAAAGTTGTTGCTCGATGACGTGCGAGAGCGTCCCGGTAGGTACATCCACATAGGCGTCTTCTAACTCTTCGCCGGTGCAGGTCACATTTCTCGGTACATCCGCAGCGCGTCCAACGGTCGAGCGTAACGTCTCGTCTCTCTGCGTAGCGCGAGAAGGCGAGACGCTCATGTTCGATTGCGGCGAGGGCACGCAGCGCCAAATGATGCGGTACGGCATCTCGTTTACGCTGGCCGACATCTTCGTGACCCACTACCATGCCGATCACTACTTGGGAATCAGCGGTCTCGTGCGAACGCTTTCGCTCCAGGGACGCACGGAGCCGATGAGGCTCCACGGTCCTCGCGGTGCTCAGGTTGTCTTGCGCAAAGTGATGGAGTTTGGCTTGGAGCGAATCGCCTTCGACGTGGACGTCGTTGAAGTGAAGCCGGGCGATCGAATTGACCGTGGTGAGTACGAGATAGTTGTGTTCCCGGCGGTTCACGGCAGAAACGCGGTCGGCTACGCCGTCGTTGAGGGCTTGCGACTGGGGCGATTCGATCCCGATCAGGCGCGGCTGATGGGTATTCCCGAAGGTCCTCTCTGGGGCAGGCTGCATCGCGGAGAAGTGGGGGAATTGCCCGACGGGCGGAAGGTAGGACCCGAAGAGCTGGTTGGGCCGCCGCGGCCCGGACGGAAGGTGGTCTACACCGGTGACACCCGGCCTTCGGCGGAGATCGTCAGGGTGGCGGAGAACGCCGACCTATTGATTCACGATGGCACGTTTGGCGCTGAAGAAGGCGACCGGGCGGCCGAGACGGACCACTCGACAGCGGTGGAAGCTGCACAAATAGCTTTAAGTGCACGGGCCAAGAAGTTGGTATTAAACCACCTGAGTGCCCGCTACTCGAAAGATTTTTACCCGCTGCTAGAACAGGCCCGCGAAGTGTTCCCGGATACAACCGTCGCCAGGGACGGGATGAAGTTGGACGTTCCTTATGCCGACTAGTTGTTCAGGGCGCCCGCGGTGATCCAAGCTCTGATAGTCGCTATCTGAGTCGAGCTGAGAGCGCCCCGCCCGAGCGGCATCCTTAAGCCGCTGCCGCCCACGTTCAAATGCGTCCCCTCGATCTTGTGTACCAGGTAGCTCTGTGATGGATCGTTGGGAGTCACCCTGTTCATGCTGGGAAGTTGCACGGAGGGTCTGTCGACCGTGTTGCCAAAGGCATTGCCCGAGCTGAGATTCTGGCCCTCCTCCGGAACTGCGCCGGTATGGCATCCCGACAGGGCGCAATTGGCGGTAAAGATGGGCTGCACATCCCCCGAAAGGGTGGGGTTGGTGGGCCCCGTGGTGCCTCCGTTTCCGCCTCCCGGTCCCCCTTCAAATCC
>CAYLZR010000464.1:0-1785 GCA_964388145.1 uncultured Gemmatimonadaceae bacterium
CAAGGAATTCGGCTTCTGTTACGGGGTCGACCGCGCGGTCGACTACGCATACGAGACGCGCGCCAAGTTCCCCGACAAGCGCATCTTTCTGGTCGGCGAGATCATCCACAATCCTCACGTGAACGCCAAGCTGGAGAGCATGGGCATCGCGGTGCTCGGCTACGATCCGGAAGGGGAATTCGATTTCTCGGGGATTACGGCTGATGACGTCGTGCTGATGCCGGCGTTCGGCGTCAGCGTCGAGGACTTCAACCGACTCCGTGCCATCGGGTGCGTCGTGGTCGACACGACGTGCGGGTCCGTGCTCAATGTCTGGAAGAGGGTCGCCCGCTACGCACAGGACGGGTTCACGGCGGTGGTGCACGGCAAGGATTACCACGAAGAGACCAAGGCGACCGTGAGCCAGGCCATGCGATACGACGGTGGGAAGTATCTCATCGTGCGGAACATGGAGGAAACCTCCACACTCCGCCGGTTCATCGAAAAGGCTGACAACCTCGCCGAGATGGAGACGACTTTCCGTCACAAGGTATCGCAAGGATTCGACTTTACGCGCGACCTCGAGCGGATCGGCGTGGCCAATCAGACGACGATGTTGGCCAACGAATCTCTCGCCATCGCGAAGCGGCTCGGGGAATCACTCGCACAGCGCTACGGCGAGCGGCAGCTCGACTCGCACTTTCGGAGTTTCGATACGATCTGCTCGGCGACGCAGGAACGGCAGGACGCCGTGATCGCATTGATAGACGAGTCGCTCGACGTGATGATCGTCATCGGCGGCTACAACTCGAGCAACACAAATAACCTGGCGCAGATCTGCTCGCAGAAGGTCACGACCTACCACATCGGCGACGCAATCTGCATCGAGCCGGCATCGGGCAGGATTCGCCACAAGCCCGTCGACACCATTGAGGAAGTGGTTCGAGAGGCTTGGCTAGAGGACGTCAGACGCATCGGCATGACGGCCGGTGCATCGACGCCGAACAACAAGATCGGCGAAGCCATCGAGCGCATTCTGGAATCCAAAGGGCTCGCCGTGCCGGTCTAGCCGTTCGATTTCCTTCTTCTATGGGCTGGTGGTCAAGCTATCAGCGCACTCGCAGGCTCAGGTCGCAGATCGGTCGAGAGTTCTATAAGACTGTGTGCAGCGAGTATCCAGAAACCTTCACACATTCAGCGGCACCGTATCAGGCGGCAGTCGCCCGGATCGCAGAGCGCGACGCCGGCGGCCTGACGCTCCAGCTTCGCCTCCTGCTGTTGCGACGCAGTAACAACCACACGAAGGGGCCCGTCGTACCGATGCCCGACGCCAGAGGAAACCAATAGGCAATCACCTCTTCGTCGTCCCAAACAACGGTTATGCCCTCAGATCATCGCGCGGCAGCCACACTGGTTGATCGCATCACGACAACTCACCGCGCAAGTCACGTTCAGGGATCTGTGGGAGCACGCCACCCGGCGTACCGAAGTGTGGCGTCACCGTGTCTGCGGACGCGCCGTCTTTTGCTGGCATCACGAATGTCTCACGCTCCATCGAGAAGTACAGGCAACCGATTTCGTCGGGCGGGCGACTCCGAACAAAGGCATCCGTTTCCTCTAATGCGGCTAGCCATGTCTGTTTTGCTGCAACAAGATCGAACGGCTCCGCCAGATCGAGGCGCGCAAAATCCTCTGGGCGGTACCGGCCCCGCCGTTTGAGCAGCTCGAGCAGTGAGAGCGGTGTGTACCCCGGGTCCTTGCCAGCGGCAGCCCAGCAAAGGGCCCCGAGCGGCAGAACCCGGCTAT
>CAYLZR010000465.1:0-1783 GCA_964388145.1 uncultured Gemmatimonadaceae bacterium
CCAGAAATCCACCAGAATGGGGACTTCAGAACTGGCTTCAATCACGTCTTCTTGAAAGTTTTGAACCTCAACACTCATTGTGAACGTAGCTTAGGGCGCTCTTTCGGATCATTCGCGAAACGGACCCAATAGGCTATTTATTTTATTATTTAAGTCTGAATTATGATTACACCGGGAATACGGACAGGATTCCTGTTCACGGCTTCTTTGATGTTGCTTGTGGTGACTGGCTGTGACCCACAACCTCAACAACACCCCTACAATCCAACCAGCGATTCGCTTCGATACGAAGGGGAGATGCACATCAGAAACGTCAAGCAGCTGACCTTTGGAGGAAACAACGCAGAAGCCTATTGGAGCTTCGATGACGAGCATCTCGTTTTCCAAAGTGATTGGGCGGACATCAATGGCCAGGGATGCGATCAGATTTATATCATGGATCCTGAAACGGTGGGTAGTGGCGGGTCAAGCGACTATCAATTGGCGTCGACTGGACTCGGCCGCACGACGTGTTCCTTTTTCATGCCGGGTAATGAGAAGGTGATTTATGGTTCGACCCACGAATCGTCGCGGGAATGCCCTCCACCCGTAATGTTCGGTCAAGGCAGGTATGTTTGGCCGATTTACGAAGCGTACGATATATATATCGCCAACACCGATGGGAGCGAAGTTGAACTTTTTATAGGAGGATCCGGATACGATGCAGAAGCAACCGTTTCTCCTGACGGAAAGTACATCGTTTTCACGTCGACACGATCCGGAGATCTGGAGTTATGGCGCTACGATATGAAAACCGGAGACCTGCTTCAATTGACAGATGATCTGGGTTACGACGGAGGTGCGGTCTTTTCCACGGTCTCCCGCTCGACGTCACTCATGGGGCCCACGGGCAGGAACGCGAGCACCGACCGCTCCGGAGTCGCGCCCACGGGACTCGAGGCCACGTAGCGCGCGAATGTCTCGCCGGGCTCGTCGAACCGGTCCAGCCAATCGCCTGGCTGCGGCTCGCCCAGGCGTTCGAATCCCGTGGTGTCGGTCACCGCGAAGAGGAGCTGTGTGTCCGGCGAAACCGGATTCTTCTCAACCCGGCGCCCGCAGCCGACGACCGCGAGCGCAAGCAGCAGCGCCGAAAAGGACCTCACGAAGAACAGGATAAGCGGGGACGTTACGCGCGCTCGACAAGGCTCAAGAGCGCCGCCGTCAGCTTGGGCGGGAGCTTCGCGGTCTTGACACTCTGGGCCGTCTCGCTGGACCGGATCGCCAGGAACGCGACCGCCCACGCGGCCGCCTTCCCGAGTCCGAACGAGCGGTCGTACCACACCAACCCGCGCCGCTCTCCGCCGCCGTACGGCTGGAAGTGGGCGCCGAAGAACTCGTCCTGGGCGAAGTCGGCCAAGCTCTTTTCACCCGAGAGCCTTGGAAAGCCCTTTCGGCCGAAATAGCCGCTGACTTTCTCGCTGACCTCGACGTTGGCCTCGATGAGGCGGCGTTGACCATTTTTCGTTTGATAGGTCTTGCGCACCTCGAACATGAGACCGTCGATGATCTTCCCTTTGATGCGCTCCAGCAACTCGGGAGTCAGCCCTTCATCGTCGAAGTAGGGATCCCGCACGGTGAAAAACGTCACCTGGATCGTGAAGCAGCGCCCGGGCAGGTCGATGCGCGGATAGTGCTTCGTCAAGATGCGCAGAAGCGGAGTGCCGACCGGCTTGCCGGCGGTCGTGAGCAGTTCCTTCCATGACCTCGCCAGCGCGTCGGTGACCTCGCGCGCCAGCCCCTCGTC
>CAYLZR010000466.1:0-1756 GCA_964388145.1 uncultured Gemmatimonadaceae bacterium
TTGGCTCCGGAGGACTGTAGTTGCGTCGATGAGCGTCGGTGGGCGTCAATAAACAGGCGTTTTCGGGGGGTTTTGCGTAATTTGCGTCGGGGGGCGTTGTGACAATGTTTGTGACAATTCTGGTCTAATCTGCGCCAGGCTCGCGGCCGCCCCGGCCAGGCCGCATCTTTCCACGTATGTCGGACCAGTTCGACCGTCTCAAGACCGCCCTCGCGAACCGCTACGCCATCCAAGAAGAACTTGGTGCGGGCGGCATGGCCACCGTCTACCTCGCCGAGGACCTGAAGCACCACCGCAAGGTTGCGGTGAAAGTGCTACGGCCCGAATTGGCGGCGGCACTGGGGCCCGAGCGCTTCCTGCGCGAGATCAAGATCGCCGCCAACCTCACCCACCCGCACATCCTTCCGCTCCACGACTCCGGCGAAGCAGCCGGTTTCCTCTATTACGTGATGCCGTTCTTGGAGGGGGAGTCACTGCGCGACAAGATGAACCGCGAGCGACAACTGGGGTTGGATGAGGTGATAAAGATCGGATCCGCGGTTGCCAGTGCGCTGGACTATGCGCACCGGCACGACGTGATCCACCGCGATATCAAGCCCGAGAACATCTTATTGCACGACGGGGAGGCCGTTGTCGCCGACTTCGGCATCGCCGTGGCGGTGAGCGAGGCCGGAGGTGAACGGCTCACAGGAACGGGACTCTCGGTTGGTACTCCACACTACATGAGTCCCGAGCAGGCTACCGCCGACCGCGCCCTGGACACGCGCTCCGATATCTACTCGGTCGGCTGCGTCATGTACGAGATGCTGACCGGCGACCCACCTCACACCGGCACGAATATTCAGGCGCTCATGGCAAAGATCGTCACCGACGACCCGATTTCGCCGCGCCGGATTCGCAGCGCAGTTCCGGAGCACGTGGACGCCGCCATCATGAAGGCGTTGGCGAAAACCCCTGCCGACCGCTTTGCGAGTGCGCGCGAGTTGGTAGACGCGTTGACCGGTGCGGCGGCAACCCGACCCAGTTTGGTGACAGCGTTGACGGACCGTCGCGTGCTCCGCAATCTGGCGTTCTATGCCATGGCTGCTGGCGGGGCGTGGGGACTCACCAGGTGGCTCGCCGGTCTCCTGACGTTATCGCCGCATCTGCCGGGATTCGTTCTCAGCTCGCTGCTGTTACTAGCTCCCGTCGTGGCCTTGCTCACGTCGCGGCAGCTCGCCGAAGCGGTAGGTGGGCGGAAAGCCGTTGGCGTTTTCGTGAATGCAGTAGTAGCGGCTGCGGTACTCGTGCTGCTGTTCAACGGTAAGGACCTTGGCGCCGCAACGGTCGCGGTGACCGTCACGGATGAAGATGGAGAAACCGTCGAGCGCGTCATTCCCAAGGCAGCGTTCCGAGAGCACATCGCCCTGTTTTTCTTCGAAGCCGAGACCGACGACTCGGCAGCGCAGGCACTTCAGTTCGGTGTGCCGATAGCCCTGGTCTACGATCTTTACCAGGATCTGTTCTTCGATCTCAGGGTGCCCGGACACTTCCGCGAGGATTTACGGCGAGCCGGCTATCCCGACTTGACCGGCGTGCCGCTTTCCTTGATGCGGCAGATCGCAGAGGAGCAGCATCGGGACTACTTCATCACCGGAACGGTGGCCACGCATGGCGAGGAATACGAGATCGTCATGTCCCTCTACGACACCGACCGGGGGAAGCTGATTCAGGAGACGACGGTGCGCGGGATGGATCTCTTCCCACTGATCGACAA
>CAYLZR010000467.1:0-1750 GCA_964388145.1 uncultured Gemmatimonadaceae bacterium
GCTTTACGTCATCCGCGGCAGCCTGGCGTCATCCGTGCTTTGTGCCAGCCATAGTAGCGCTGGAGCACTTGCCCGGGTGGTGATCTGGGCAACGGATCACTAAGATAGGATTCGGTACGGGGGACAGGGGGAACGTCACCCGAATTTGGCCGCATGGTTTGCGCGAGGAGGAGAATGCCGGTGACGATCTGGGTGTGCGGGCCCCTCCGGCTTCAACCGATCATCGTGTTTGCACTGGTACTCCGGTACGGCGCCGGCGTGTCGGTGGTGGCGGCCCAGGAAGAAGGACGTTGCGCGCCCGCGGATCGATTCCTCACCGAGGAACTCTTCATGGTGACGCGTATCGATCCAGACACGCTGGACGATTGGCGCACCGGCAAACGCCTCGCCGCATGCCGGATCACCGGCGCCGGGGCACGGAGGACAACGCTCGCGGTAGCGGCCCGGGTCTTTTACGAGAGGGTTCGGGCGGCCGGTTGGACGAGAACGCCGGATCCAAGAGACTCACCCAACGAAGCCTCCCTGCGCTTCCGCCTCGGCGAGACCGACTGCCTCTTCAACGTCTACCAGGGGATCCTGCTCGGAACGGATTCCGAGATCGCGGTGACGAACGCGGTCGAGACACGGCCGGGCGATGAGCTGTACCACGTTCTGGTGCTGTGTGTGCCGGCGATGGAGGCGCGGCCGTTAGGCTTTCCTTTCAGGGCGGGACTAACGAAAGGCGGCAAGGCTGTAGGGCGGTAGCCACCCCGTCCCATCCGTCGCTAGGAGCGACGAGCCCGTTTCGCAGTAATTGGCACCTGTCCGCAATACTTTGCAGATACAGCGAGCCGAGCGTACGTTATGGTGTGACCGGTCCCCAGACAAAGGGATGGGAATGCCGGTCACAGCCAAGCTGTCAAAGAAGTTCTACGATACACTGGGCGAAGAGATAGCCAACGAACTCGTGGATTGGTTCAACCAGGTGGACGCAACGTACCGCAGCGAACTTCGCGACCTCAACGAATTGAACTTCGCCCGATTCGATGCCAAGCTCGAGCAGCGGATCGCCGAGGTGAGGGCGGACATTGCCGTCTTGCACGGGAAGGTCGAATCGCGAATTGATGCACTCAATAGCAAAATAGACACGCAAGCGGAATCGCTGCGTGCAGAATTGATCAAGTGGATGTTCCTGTTTTGGCTGGGAACGGTCGCCACCATGCTCGGCTTCGTCAGTCTTATCCCGTAAAACAGCACTCTGAGAAGAGCCATCGTCTAGTTTGGGACCCCGGACTAAAGCCCGGGACCGCACTAGCATGGTGAGGTACCGTTCTTTTCACCCCGGGCTCGCGCCCGGGGTTGGCTCTATCTGGGTGGGGAGTGCCGATGTCTGCCCCGAGCATCCACCCAACTTCCAACAGGTCTCAGTGGAACACCACGTGCACCACGACGAGGGAAACAGCCAGCGCCGTGCCGAATCGTGCCACGCTCCGATGGGACACCACGAGGAGGGCCTGCTCCAGACGCCACCCGTTCCGCACGATCGTGGGAATCGCCACCGCGGCGAACGTCACGACGATTACCCAACTCGACCGCACGAAGTAGTTCATCTCCGGAAAGGCGACGTCGAGCGCCAGATAGAGCAGGACGCTCGAGAGCAGCGTCGTCAGCACGAGGCGCCGGGACGGGCGGAGCAGGAAGACCGCCGCCAGCACGAGAAGCACGAACCCGTTCTTTATATAGTACGACAGCTCATTGAACCAATGGGTGA
>CAYLZR010000468.1:0-1744 GCA_964388145.1 uncultured Gemmatimonadaceae bacterium
GTTGGTGCTCGGGACACTGCTGGGCGGGGTGACCATACCCGCCGCCGGGCAAGGCGACCGCGGCAACGCCGGGTGGTACATCCGAGCCACACCGTACGTATGGTTCTCGAACCTCAGCGGCGTCGAGACGCTCGCGATCGGCGAGGCCGACGCGATCATCGGCGGCTTCGTGGTGCCCGTCGGCGACACGGTGCTGGCGACGGATTGGGGCGCCCGGCTGGAATTGGGGAAGGGACGGGTGCGGGCACTGATAAACTTCAAGCGGGCCAGCGTCGCGAACACGAGGGAGATCCACCCCGTAGGCGATCCCACGACATCGGTGCCTGCCGCCTTCGTGTTCGACTGGCTCAGCACCGACGTATTCGGCGCGGTGCAGATCGGCCCGTTCATCGAGAACCGCGCCGTGGAGATCTACGGTGGTATCCGGTACGTACGGCTCCGCCACGAGTTGAACGCCCCTGGCACGATCACGAGTGACGTCGTCGAAACCTGGATCGAGCCGGTGATTGGCGGGCGGCTGTACAGCGAGCTAGGCGGCCGGTTTTGGGCGATGTTCGACGGTGATCTCGGTGGGTTCGGCGTCGGTTCCCAATTCATGCTCACAGTCGGTGCCGAGTTGGGTTTCAGGGTGGCCAAGCCTCTCGATCTCATGATGCGCTACAGCTACCAGGAACTGGATTACGACAGCGGTCGGACCGGAGCCAGTGCATTTGCCTGGCAGAACGGGGCGATTCAAGGATGGTTTTTCGGAGCTGTGTTTAAGTATTGACGTGTGCGCTGAGGGTGTTCGATATGAATAAACTATGTTCCATGATCCTGGTTCGTCTTGGTCCGTCTGTGTCCGTCCTCGTCCGTCTTGTCACCCACACCAGGTTGACGCGTCGTTCGTGTTATGGTCTCGCGGCACTACTCCACCTCGTGACCCTGCCCACCTTCCCCCAGACCGTCAAGCTCGACAGCGCGCGAACGAAATACTTCCCGTCTTTGTACAACCGCCCATCTGCTCCCAACCAGGCGCAGAGCAGTGTGATGCGCTTGCCGGTGACCTGGGCGCCGCCTCCGGTGGCCACACCGCAACGCCAAGAGTCGGTCTTCTGTTGTGACAGCAAGAGGTTCGGCGTGGCCGCCTTAGAGGTGATCGCAATGGAAATCATTCCCAACTTCTTCAACTGGCACGTGAGCGACGACACGACGGCCGTTCTCACCTTCCGCTCATGGAGTCACAACGTCCGAACCGGATTCGAGTGGGACAAGGACGACTTCACGACTAACATGTTCGCGCACCCGTTTCACGGGAACGTGTATTTCAACGCGGGTCGGTCGAACGGATATTCTTTCTGGGAATCGACCGCGTTCGCCTTTGCCGGCAGCTTCTTGTGGGAGATGTTCGGCGAGAACAACCGCCCCTCGATGAACGACTGGATAGCGACCAGTGTCGGTGGCGTCGTGATCGGGGAGGCCCTGCACCGGACGGCTATGATGGTGCGGGACAATCGCGCCCAGGGCTCGGGACGGAGTTTCCGGGAATTTGCCGCGTTCTTCATTGATCCGACGGGTGGGTTTAGCCGAGCCCTGCGCGGGGAGTTCTCCAAGTACGGCGCCAATCCCGAAGACCGTTTTCCGGTCGGCGGTGGTGTCTCACTTGTCACGGGCGTCCGAGCGGTAGGTGAGGGACGCCTCACCAACTCGGCAAAGGCCACCGGCTTCGTGGACGTTCGCGTGTTGTACGGCGATCCCTTTCTCG
>CAYLZR010000469.1:0-1732 GCA_964388145.1 uncultured Gemmatimonadaceae bacterium
CACCATCCCACGATGGGTCTCAAGGATCTCGACCGCTCGACCCCGGAAGGATTCGGGAAGCTCGCTGCCATGCGAGACTTGTTCCGATTGGACGCAGACGAAGACGGGCCGCGGAGCGACGCGGACGGAGAATCCCAGTGACTGTCGCCGAAGACACGCTACGGCTGGCTTTCGCAGCCGCAAGACTTCAGGCGGCTACGGCAGGCACGCGCGGATCAGATTGCGTTTCGAGAAGTGAAACAGCGTGATGAAGCTCAACAGGGCCTCCCGACCGAGCAACATGCGCTTGATCTCCGATACGCTGCGTCCCTCCGCGTGGAGTTGGCGGACCTCTTCGCGGAGCGAGACGAGATAGTCGAGCTTGGCGTTGATTGCTTCGCGCCCGTTGCTGACCACGCCTCGATGCGCGCAGAACACAGTCTCGAAATCCAACTCCAACACGCGTCGCAGGCTTTCAATCTGGTCGCCTAGGTTTTCGTCGGCTCGGAGGAAGAGAGGTCTGCTCGCGATGTAGAGGTCGCCGGTGAAGAGCCAGCCCCGGTTGGGCTCGAGGTAACAGGTCATGTCGGAGGAATGTCCCGGCGCGGGAATAGCCCGAAGCAGCAATCCGGATTCGAGTGCGATCTCGTCGGGAACAGATTTGGCTTGGAAGCGTACCGGGACACCCCAGATGATTCGTTGATACGCTCGTAACGGAAATCCTCTTTTCATCAACTCGACGCCTTCCGATGGAAGGAAGACATCGGCGTTCATGTCTCGCTCGAGTCGCGCGCCGTTACCGCTGTGATCTTCGTGATGGTGTGTGATGAGGACGCGGTTGACGTCCCGTTCGCTCAAGAATTTGCGAACGACGCGCCATTGGTTGGGTGGCCCCGTGTCGATGATGGTAGAGCCGAGGCGGTAGAGGATGCACGACGAGCTGATTCCAAGATCGAATCGACCGGTACGCAATCCCTCAACGCCTTCGTGCTGGAAGCGGCGTGGGATGCTTCGTGGTTGGCTGGCCCCCACCTAGCCCTTCCTCAACGGGGACCGCTTACTGAGGAATCGGCAGATCCGAATTGAAAATGTCCACGGCTATGAGCCACGCCCCATCGGCCTGCTTGCGGCGGATCTCGACGTACTTGCCACGATCTTGATACGGCGCGGCCGCACCTTCCGGATCGAGGGTCATCGTATAGGTGCCCCGAACGAATGCAAGCTTGTCGCTGCCGTCGATTTCATCAATGGTGAGGCTGACGTCTGTGATCGGGGGATACCCGGCCAGGAAAGTCTTGATGGCCTCGTGACCGTGGAGCGTGGGGCCGTTGGGCGGCATGAACACCGCATTTGGCGTATACACCACCATGAGGGATTCCCAATCCGCGACCCCTACGTGGAACTGCCATGCGTTGGTAACTTGCCGGATGACGGCGAGATCCTCCACCGTCAGTTCGCCAGACCCGCCCTGACAGGCGGCGATTCCCAAAGCCAACACAGTCAACGCCGGCAACTTCGCGCGGTTTCGCATCACGCTCTGCGGAAACGATCGAACGAGACGTAGAATCGCCATCCAACAAAATGTAGGGTTAGCGCGGTTTCCGTCAACCAAGCAACCCCGGTCGGTAATGGTCCCCCATTACCACCCCGGTCACTTGACCGACGGGCTGCATCCGCTCGCCAGTGCGAGGGAGAGATTATATTAAGTTATCACTTATGGTTCGACAAACATATAATAAGTTATAACTTAGAT
>CAYLZR010000470.1:0-1719 GCA_964388145.1 uncultured Gemmatimonadaceae bacterium
GAGTTCAATCCCGACTACCGCGAGCGCCTCGAGGCCGCGGGTCTGGTGGTCTCCGGTGTCTCCCCCGACGACACCCTGGTCGAGATCGTCGAGCTGCCCTCGCACCCGTGGTTCCTGGCCTGCCAGTTCCACCCCGAGTTCAAGTCGACCCCCTTCGAGGCCCACCCGCTCTTCCGCAGCTTCATCGGCGCCGCCCTGCGCCGCAAGCGCGACCTCGACGGCTAGCCTACAATCGGCTGCCGGCGGAGCCGCCCTCGTGGCGCCCCGCGCCCGGGCGATTAACTCAGCGGTAGAGTGCTACCTTCACACGGTAGAAGTCACTGGTTCAAATCCAGTATCGCCCACCAGAGACCCCTGCGAATTCAGTAGGTTGCGAGCGTCGAATTCGTCTGGGAGTTCGTTGGGAGTTCTGAGCCGCATCAAGTGGCCCACCTCGACGACTTCTTGATCTACGTAGAGCCGCGTCGTCGCGTTGCGAGCTCAGCGCGGTCGGCATTGAAGGCTTGGCGGCCTCCTAGGCGTCGTACCGATCGAGGACGCGCTCGGCGCGGTCGAGCTGGCGCGGCACGTCCTCGGGGTGGTGGCGGATCTGCCAGGACGTGCACCGCAGCGCGTGGTGGGCGACGTACGCCCGAAGCACGCGCGGCTCGATGCCGGTGGCCTCGACGACGTCCCAGACCGGTTGATCGTGCCCGTCGAGGTCGTACGCGAACCTGACGAGATCGAAGCGGGGATCGCCGGCGCACGCGCCCTCCCAGTCGATGATCCCGGTGAGCGTGCTGTCGTCGCCGGCGAGGATGTTGTCTGTGTGCAGGTCCAGGTGCACGAGTCCGTCGGTCGGGAACCACGCCGCGTCGGCGTCGGCGCCGACGGCCTCCACGCGGTCGAGCACCGCCGCGCTGCGTCGACCCCCAATGCGCAGCGGCTCGTGCATCGCCCACCCGTCCACGCCGACGGTGAGCGTGTGCACGACGGACGCACCCCAGGGGCGCAGGTCGGGCGCCGGCAGCGGACACGTGACACCGGCCTGGGCGGCGACGCACTCAACGACCTGCTCCACCATCGCCGGTGACGGGTTGCGCACCGACGCACCCGGCAGGACCTGTTGCGCCGACAGCGTCCAGCCGTCGACGGCGAGGACGTGTGGCTACTCGGGCACTGGGACGCCGCGCGATCGGAGCTCGTCGAGTGCCGGGAGCAGGACCGCGTAGCGGTCGGCGACGGTCTCGTCCGGGAACCACTTGAGCACCACTGGCGCGCCGTCCGGCGCCGTCGCGAACCACGCACCCTCGTCGGACTCGCCGGCCTCGACGCGAGCGCCGAGCTCGAAGCCCAGCTCGCGCAGCCGTGCGCGGTTCACGTCGCCGGTGGCTGCTCGAACACTACCGTACAGGATCCGGTGGTCGAGCATTTGGCGGTGCGCGAACGAGAACAGCACCGGCGGAGCGAGATCATCGGTCTAGCAGCGCCGGTAGAGGTGACGGACGAGCCGACCGTGGGCGGGTTCGCGGCGGTGGAGTTGACCGGGTCACTTTCGTGTTCGATACGGCCACGGGACTGACAACCGAGATTCCCTTCGGGGGCAGCAGGTCGATCGACGGAAACACCGTCCTAATAGCTGGATCCGAGACTCGCACGTTTGACCTGGGAACTGGGGTCCTCTCTTCACCGGTTGTCTTCGGCTTGCGTGGTGATCCCTATAGCATCGACAGCAATCGC
>CAYLZR010000471.1:0-1710 GCA_964388145.1 uncultured Gemmatimonadaceae bacterium
TATTGTTTCATTATTCAACTACCGCTCTTCGTAATCGGCGGCTGTGGTTCGGCAAGGCCTTCGTGCTCGCAGAGTTCAAGTTTGGGCGCGCCCCATCGTCCCCGCCTTTCAATGGCAAGCAGTCCGTCGCTGATAGCCGGCGGAATCGTCACCGCACGCTTGCCGACCTTGAGGTTGTCGGTGGGACGCGAGTCGGGACCAGGAACGATGACACCGGGGTTGAGGATACCCTCCGGGTCAAAAGCCTTCTTGACCAGTCTGAACAATGCGGTGATGTCGGAGCCGTAGGTCCGTTCGAGCAACGAGGCGCGCAACCGACCGTCGCCGTGCTCACCACTCACGCTACCCTTCAACTCGACGATGAGATCCGTCACCATCTGCAACAGGTCAACTATCCGGTTCTCGAAACTCGGGTCGTGTGTATCGACAAGCGCGTTCACGTGCAGGTGCCCGTCACCTGCGTGGCCGAACGCCACAATCTCAACGCCCGCGATTCGGGCAGCTTCTCTCACGCCCTTCAAATAACGGCTCAGCGATTCGACAGGAACGCAACCATCTTCAACGATCTGTAGGGACCGGCGATTCGCTGGAAGTTCCGCCAACCGCGGACTCGCGGCGTGTCGCAGCGACCACAGGCGTTTGCGCTCTTCGGCCGTGAGGGCCGTTTCTACTTCGGTGCACCACGGAGTGGTCTGGTGGACAGCGTCACCCACCACACCGCGGACTGCGGCAGCGTTGGATCGTTCGAACTCAACCAGAAGAACGGCATCGACCCCGCCCCGCAGGAAGTGGGGCTCGGCCGCAATTTCGAGAAACGTCCGGTCGAGCAGCTCCACGACCGACGGTTCGAGCCGGAGCAACGTCTGAACCACATCGCCGAGCTCGTCGACGTCGGCAAGCGCAAGAAGCATCGAAGCGGTCGATACCGGTTCGGGATCCAATCGCGTCTCGACCCGCGTGATGAACCCCAATGTACCTTCCGAACCGATGACCAGATCGAGCAAGTCACCGGATTTGAGATACTCGTCCAGCGCATAGCCAGATGAGTTCTTGGTGGTATTGGGAAACCGATCGGTGATGGTCGCTCTTTGACCAAGCAGCACTGGCTTGGCGTCAGAATCGAAACGGTCGTCTACCGCGAGGTGCTCCTCGAGCTTACGGCGCTGTCCGCGTTTGGGACGGGGGCGGGCGTGGCGACGACTCCGTCCGTTACGCGCGAGCCAACCCACTTCCCCATCCGCCGTGACGAACTCCACCCCCTCAACCCATCGTCGCATGCTTCCATAACGCAAGCTGCGGGCGCCGCCGGCGTTGGTGGCCACCATCCCTCCGATCGTGCAGTAGGCGCCGCTCGACGGATCCGGTGGAAGGCGGTGTTTGATGCGCTTGGCGGCGCTGTTGATCAATCCCCACGACACGGCCGCGCCGGTATTGGCACGCGCATCGATCGATACCCGGAGCGGACTCCGAAAACGCTGCAAATCGACGAGGATACCACGCCCGACGTTCCCCCCTGGCATCCCGCTTCCCGCACCGCGCGGAACCAAGGGGTGTCCTTCCCCACCGGCGAACTTCACGAGCAGCGACAAATCATCGATGTCTCTGGGAATGGCGATGGCGTCGGGGACGATCCGATACGGCCCTGCTCCCTCGCTGTAGGCGGCGCGTGCCGCGGGGTGGGTGTGGAAATCGCCCTGAAAGCCTGGAGGG
>CAYLZR010000472.1:0-1707 GCA_964388145.1 uncultured Gemmatimonadaceae bacterium
GCACTTCTCGCCGTTGCCACGGCGTGTAGCTCCGGCGTGTCCGTCGATGAGCACATTGCAAACATCGAAAACGCCCTTATCCCACCTCTCGTCATCCGGGGAGAGCCCGTTCCCACGACCACCCTCACGGAACGCATGGAACAGTTGAACGTTCCCGGTGTGAGCGTTGCGGTGATCAACGATGGTGAGATCGAATGGGCAAAGGGGTATGGTTTCGCCGACAAGGAGCGAAACATTCCTGTTACGATCGAGACGTTGTTCCAAGCCGCATCCATCAGTAAACCGGTTGCCGCCATGGCAGCGCTCAAGTTTGTAGAAGAAGGACGTCTCGATCTCGACCAGAACGTGAACGAGAGACTCACGAGCTGGCAGATCCTCGACAATGAATTCACGACCGCACACAAAGTGACGCTCCGAGGCTTGGTCAACCACTCGGCCGGCACTACCGTGTGGGGTTTTCCCGGCTACGAACGCGGCGAAACCGTGCCGTCTACCGTCGGAGTCCTCGACGGAGAAGGCAACACCGATCCTATCCAGGTATGGAAGGAGCCGGGCGAGAGTTGGCGCTACTCGGGTGGTGGATATACGGTGATGCAACTCATGATGAGCGACGTCGACGGCAAGACGTTCCCGCAGCTCATGTCTGAAACAGTGCTCGAACCCCTCGGCATGACGAACAGCAGCTATGAGCAGCCGCTCGCCGAAAGCCGTCACGCTCAAGCGGCGACGGCGTATCGGGGTGATGGATCGAAGTGGGACGGCGATTGGCACATCTATCCGGAAATGGCGGCGGCGGGCTTGTGGACGACGCCGACCGATCTCGCGACGTACGCCATAGAGGTGCAGCGCGCTTACGTCGGCGACGGTCGGGTGTTGTCCCGGGACATGACGCGGCAAATGCTCCAACCAGGGATGAACAACCATGGCCTGGGGCTGAGTATCTCAGAGGACGGCAAGCGCTTTGGTCACGGGGGCTCCAACGCGGGGTTCCGTTGCCAGCTCACGGCGTTCATTGAGGGGGGCAGGGGCGTGGTGGTAATGACCAATTCTGACACCGGCGGACGCCTCGCTCAGGAGCTTCTCATCACGATCTTTGCGGAGTATGACTGGGACGGCATCGCACCCGACGAGAAAGTGGTCGTCACGCTCGAGCCGGCACAATACGAGGCGCTGGTCGGTAGGTATAGGCTCGAGGGCGATGATGTCGTGGAGATCTCCTATGTCGACGGTAAGCTGATGGCTACGCCGCCGGGTGCATCGCAGACGGTGGAGCTGCTGGCGGAATCGGACACGGAGTTCTTCCTGCGGAGAGACGGCACACCGGTACGATTCGTTCGCGAGAACGGTGCGGTTACAGAAATCGTGGTAGGTGGAGGGCGTAGGGGACCAAAAATTGATTGAGTGACCTCACGATATAGGGAAGGGTGTTGGTGTTAGGTTCTAGATCTTAGATGCGGCGGTGCAAGATCTAACACCCACAGCCGAACACCTTAAACCCTCCTTCCATGCCCCAATGAAGACGATGTAGATCGCGTGGTTCAACTTGCGCGAGAATGGCGTTTACTTTCCACGTCATGAGTAAAATTCCCGAGGCCCTCAAGGCGTCACTCGCCGGCCGCTACGACCTCGAGCGTGAGATCGGGCGGGGTGGAATGGCCACGGTATACCTTGCCCGCGACGTGAAGCACAGTCGCAACGTCGCGGTGA
>CAYLZR010000473.1:0-1701 GCA_964388145.1 uncultured Gemmatimonadaceae bacterium
TTCAAGGGCACCGGGCCCGCCTCGAAGGGCAACCTGAACGCCCCGCGCGCTGTGGTTCAGGCCGCGGTGATCTACGTCCTGCGGGCGCTGGTCGCCGAGCGCATTCCCCTCAACGGAGGCTGCCTGCATCCCGTGGAAATCTCGGTGCCGCCGGGCTCGCTTCTCGACCCGCCGGCGGGGGCCGCGGTCGCGGGGGGAAACGTGGAGACGTCCCAACGCATCGTCGACGTCCTGCTGGGCGCTCTGGGAAAGGTGGCGGCGAGCCAGGGCACCATGAACAACGTGGCCTTCGGTGACGAGACCTTCGGCTACTACGAGACGATCGGCGGAGGGTCGGGGGCCGGAGAGGGATTCGATGGCGCCTCGGGCGTCCACACTCACATGACGAACACGCGAATCACCGATGCCGAGGTCCTGGAAACGCGCCATCCGGTGCGACTGGTGCGCTTCAGCTTCCGTGCGGGCTCCGGTGGGGGCGGGCGTTGGCGCGGTGGGGACGGGTTGATCCGCGAGTACGAGTTCCGGGCGGGGGTCACGGTGTCGCTGCTCTCGCAGCGGCGGGCGTTTCCACCGTATGGCCTGGCTGGCGGCGAGCCCGGGGCGACCGGGCGAAACCGGGTGGTGCGGAGCAACGGCGCGATCCAGGAGCTTTCCGGGTGCTGCACCGTCGAGCTGGCCGCCGGAGACCGACTGCGCATCGAGACGCCGGGGGGCGGAGGCTACGGCGGCCGTTGACGGCTCCGGGCCTTGCCGCACGCGTCGCTCGTCCTTACTGTCCGGACGGGTGGGCGCGTAGCTCAATTGGCAGAGCAAGGGACTCTTAATCCCTAGGTTGAAGGTTCGATTCCTTCCGCGCTCACCATCCGATCTCCCCCCGACCGAGACGGTGCGATGAACGTCGACAGCGTGTTGTCGGGTCCGCTCACCCATTGGGTGCGCCTCGTTCGGACGCGACCCTGGGTGACAATCGTTCTGTGCGCCGCCGTGAGCGCGGCCGCGCTGGGCTTGGCGGCCACCGGCCTCGGCATCAACTCGAACACGATCGAGCTCTTCCCGGAGGATCTGCCCGCCCGCAAGAACCACGACGCCTTCGTGGAGGTCTTCCCGGACCTCGAGAACGCGCTGCTGATCGTGATCGATGCAGAGACGCCGGAGGCAGCCCGCGACGCGGCGCAACGCCTCGTCGCGGCGCTCGCCAGCGACCGGGAGAACTTCGAGGACGTCTACCTACCCGGCGGCGGTGAATTCTTCGAGCGCAACGCCCTGCTCTACCGCAGCGTCGACGAGCTCTACAGCTTCAGCGACCACCTCGTGCGCATCCAACCGATCATCGGCGAGCTGGAGCGGGACGGCAGCATCGGCAACCTGGCGACGTTGATCCAGCGGGGGCTCGATCGGCTCGAGCAGGACGGCAGCGACGACGCGATGTGGTCCGACATCCTGGACCGGCTCAGCGACGCAACCGTCGAGATCTACGAGGAGCACCCCCTCGCGATCTCCTGGGAGGACCTGATGTTCCAGGGCACGGCCATCGAGGTCGTGACCCGTCGGATCGTGCTGGCCCACCCGGTCCTCGACTTCGGCGACGCCCTCCCCGCCCGCAGTCCCCTGGCGGCGATCCGGTCGGCGGCGCGCGCGCTCGGTTCCGAGCGCGGCGTCCGGGTCCGCGTAACCGGCAATCCCGCCCTCACCCACGAGGAG
>CAYLZR010000474.1:0-1692 GCA_964388145.1 uncultured Gemmatimonadaceae bacterium
TGACCCCGGCGTTAGAAGGAGAAAAATGCCTCCGAAGAGAGTCATAGGCTTTGTGAAGCTGCAGGTGGCTGCCGGTCAGGCCAATCCTGCACCTCCCGTTGGTACCGCGCTCGGCCCGCACGGTGTCAACATCATGGACTTCTGCAAGCAGTTCAACGCCCTGACCCAAAAAGAAGCGGGGATAATCATTCCCGTGGAATTGACGATCTATCACGACCGCACGTTCAGCTTCATCACCAAGACGCCGCCGGCGGCGGTATTGCTCAAGAAGGAACTAGGGCTCGACAAAGGGTCGCCGACCTCCAACCGGGAAAAGGTGGGCAAGGTGACCCGGGCGCAGCTGCAAAAGATCGCGGAGATCAAGATGCCGGATCTCAACGCCAACGACATCGACGGCGCGATCAAGATCATTGCCGGTACGGCGCGATCGATGGGCGTCGAGGTGATAGACTGATGGGCCGCGGCAAGAAATTCACATCGGCCAATGCCACGATCGACCGCAGCAAGCCCCATGCACCGAGCGACGCGGTGGGCGCGGTGAAGCAGGCGGCGTTTGCCAAGTTCGACGAGAGCATCGACATCGCGGTGCACCTCGGAGTTGATCCGCGGCACGCCGACCAGATCGTGCGTGGCACGGTGGTGTTGCCTCACGGCACGGGCAAGAGCGTCCGGGTTCTCGTGATCGCGGAGGGCGACAAAGCGCGCGAAGCAGAGGCGGCCGGCGCCGATCTCGTGGGTCCCGAGTACGTCGACAAGATCAAGGGTGGATGGCTCGACTGTGACGTCGTGGTCGCGACACCCGACATGATGGGCCAGGTGGGCCAGCTCGGCCGGATTCTCGGACCGCGCGGCCTGATGCCCAACCCCAAGTCGGGCACGGTCACAATGGACGTCGCGGCGGCGGTCAAGGAGATCAAGGCAGGTAAGATCGAGTACCGGGTGGACAAGACCGGGAATCTGCACGCGCCGATCGGCAAGGTGTCGTTTACGGCCGAGCAGCTGGCCGAAAATCTCGGCACGTTCATGGACTCGGTGGTGCGCGCAAGGCCCCCGGCGGCGAAAGGGACGTACATCAAACAGGTGTCGGTTTCGAGCACGATGGGGCCTGGAGTGGATGTGGAGACGGCGCAATACCGATGAAACTGAAAAAAGAGCAAAAGGACAAGCTCGTGACAGGGCTGAAGACCCGTATCATCGAGTCGCCCACGATGTACTTGGCGGACTTCACCGGGCTGTCTGTGAAAAACATGACCGACCTGCGCCGGCGTTTTCGGAGTGCCGGTGTCGAGTTCCTGGTGGCGAAGAACACGCTCGCACTGCGGGCACTCCACGAAGCGTCGATCGACACGCTCGACGACGTACTCGCCGGCCCGACCGCATTCGTGTTTGCGGGAACCGAGCCCGTGGGTGCGGCCAAGGTGTTGGCCGACTTTCGCAAGGAGACGGAAGACAAGCCGACGGTCAAAGCCGGCTTGGTGGACGGCAAACGGGTCACCCCCGAAGAGGTGCAGCAGCTCGCGAAACTAGGGACCCGTGAAGAGTTGCTAAGTCAGGCCGTTGGGGCGTTCCAAGGGCCGCTCCAGGGGTTCGTAGGCGTGCTGAGCGGCATGCTGAACCAGTTCGTTGGCGCCCTCGAGGCGCTTCGTACACAACGTGCGGATGCTTCCTAACAACACGGATGATCATCTGTGT
>CAYLZR010000475.1:0-1690 GCA_964388145.1 uncultured Gemmatimonadaceae bacterium
TGGGGACGGCCGTTCCTATGGCCGAGGGTATTGCCGTCAGGCAAGCCGGGTCCGTGGATCTGGCGCTTTCCAAAACGGGCCGCTTGATCTATGTCGCGGGTGCCGCACAGGGAGCCGCCACCAACGAGGCCGTGTGGGTAGGGCGCAGTGGCGCCGTGACGTCGGTCGATCCAGGCTGGCGACTATCGGCGGTCGGCAATGCAGGGTGGTCACTGTCGCCGGACGGGACCCGGTTGGCCATCAAGCTCAACACGGATGCAGGGCAGGATATCTATGTCAAACGTCTAGACGCGGGCCCGTCGTCACGCCTCACCTTCGATGCAAACAACGACATTCGCCCTCGGTGGACGCCTGACGGTCGATCTCTCTCTTTCATATCCGACCGGGGCGGTGCCGGGTATGAACTGTACCTGCGGCGGGCGGACGGGACCGGAGTGGCGGAGAAGTTGTTGGACTGGAATCAAAGCATCTTGGAGACCGTTTGGTCGCAGGACGGCAAATGGTTGGTCATTCGAACCGGCGGTGTGGCCGGGCAAGTGGGAGGTCGGGACATTTGGGGACTTCGACTCGGCGTCGACACCCTTCCCATGCCACTGGTGACGAGTCGATTCGATGAACGCGCAATCGCGCTGTCACCGGATAGTCGCTGGCTGGCGTACGAATCGGACGAAAGCGGCAGCAACGAGATATACGTGCGTCCCTTCCCAAACACCGAGGGGGGCAAGTGGCAGGTTTCATCGAATGGTGGGCGGGCGCCGTTGTGGGCTCATAGCGGCAGGGAGCTGTTTTACCTGACCCTCGAGAACGAATTGGTCACAGCGCAGATTGAACCGGGTCCGGATTTTGTGTGGACGACCGAACGGCTCTTCTCGATTGGGCCCGAGTACACCACTTCGACCAACTATACCTTTTTCGACGTAACATCCGACGATCAGCGGTTCTTGATGGTTCGCGCCCCGGACAACGTAGCGCAACGGAGCGATTTGGTCGTGGTGGAAAATTTCTTCGAGGAGTTGAGGGCGAAGGTGGGCAAAGTCGGAGGTTAGATGATTCGATTCGAGCAGCAAATTAAGAACCTGATCGATAGCGTATTGGCTGGCCCAGGGCACGCAGACACCGCCTTGCGCCGAGCCGTAGCCGCTCGCGCCGGCGAACTCAGCGGCGGGGGCAAGGCAGAGCAAACGCTGCCGGATCCGCTCGGGGCGTGGGTCGACAAAGTCGCAAAGCATGCATACAAGACGCTTGACCGTGAGGTCGAAGCGCTGAAGCAGAGCTATTCAGAGGATCAGATCTTCGAGTTGACGGTTGCTGCCGCCACCGGTGCGGCACACACCCGATTCGAGCGAGCACTCGCCGCTATCACCGGCGAGCGTCAGACGGGGGAGTGATGCGACTGACGACGAAGTTAAATAACGGTCACGGTCTGAAACACAAGCTGATCCTGAAGATGATGCGTTTGATGATGCGCTCCGACCCGCCGGACGTCATGCGCATGTTGTTTTATCGGCCGCGGTTCCTCGGGAAGCCATTCGGCGACTTGACTCATGCCGTAATGCGAGAAAGCAAAGAGTGGAGCCTCGGCGAATGTGAACTCTTCGCCGCATTTGTCTCGCGTCTGAACCAGTGCCCGTTCTGAACGGGGGCACACGGCGCGGTCGCGTCGCACGTTTTGGGCAAAGAGCTGGTCGAC
>CAYLZR010000476.1:0-1690 GCA_964388145.1 uncultured Gemmatimonadaceae bacterium
GGTTCCCCGACAAGCCGCCGACCACAGTCGACCCGTCGACGATTCGTCTCAGCACAGACGGAGTGGACGTGGCCGTCTTCCAAGTTTCCGTTAAGGATGTGCCGGTCCTCCCGTTGTTTTCGGGTGAACTCCAGGCGACGCGCGGAGAGCGCGTCGTCCTCCTGGGCTACCCGACGGGCCTGAACGCGATGTTGGCCCGTGCCGAACCGGAACTCGTGTCCGAGGTGCTGTCGGCTGCAACGAACACTAAGGAACTGATCGCGGAGCTAGCCAAACGGCGGGCGATCTCGCCGGTCATCACGCAGGGTGCGTTGAACGAGGTGCGAGAGCGAAGACTCGTCTACGACGCGGAGACGACGTCCGGCGGCTCCGGTGGCCCGGTGTTCGGACCCGACGGCACCGTCATCGGCGTGAACTTCGCGGTGACCCGCGACTTTGGCGGGTCCAATTTCGGCGTGCCCATTCACTTCGCGCGACGGCTTCTGCCCTCCCAAGATCAATAGAGAGCTTCTGCGGCAAAACCAAGTGAATTGTCGTGCGGTTCCAGGGAATCAGCCGTTGGTGGGCGCGATCGTCAGTGGTACGACGGTCGAGTACGATAAGACGCGCGTCGGGCAAACCGAAATGCAAATCCCACAACTGATGCAGCTACTGTTCGACATATCGAAGGATCGGCCTTTGAGCGCGAAGGATTTGACTGGAACGCCGACCTCACAAAACCGATCGCACATTCCGCAGGCGATACAGCGCTCCTTTCGGCTGGCGATACCGAACGTTCGGATCGATTTCGGTTTGGCCCGGTGGAAAAGATTCATGAGGCCCACGGCCGGACACCAATACCGACACCATATCTTGCCACCGAAGAAGGGATAGAAGGCGATAGGCAGGATCGCGATCAAAGCCAGGTCCACGGTATAGGTGTAAACGCCCGAGATGGTGATACCCGCTCCGAGATGGTCGACACCCATCGCCACCAGGACGGTGGCAGCGACCGCGACACCCGTGACATAGATGAGCTGTTTCTCTCGGGCCGTGTTGGCCTTTCCCTTCGGCGAATACTGCCGCCACCGGTCACCCACGGTCTCGGCGAGCGCTCCGCATCCGCAAATCCACGTGCAATAGCTCTTGCCTCTCAGCCAAACGCTGAGCGGCAGGGCGAACAAGGTGATGAACAGCACCCAGGCAAGATAGAATTCCTTCGTGTGGGCCCAATCTTGCCAATTGCCCGGCCGGAGCGAAAGCGGCCAGACGTACGCAAGTCCCCATGCCCCTCCGTTTCGGATGACGAAAAGGGGAAGCACCGTGAAAAAGATGACCTGAAAGAACATCATCGATAGATACCGCTTGATCTGGGCCTTGTCGTTGTACACGAAGGCGTACTTGTGCATGGCCTTGAGGCCGAAACCTACGACCAGCAGGCTGTAAAGAATCGGGTAGAAATCTCCCGCGTACAGCCCCATCCAGCGATACTCCCAGCCCCAAGACTTGAGTGCGGTGTAAAAGGCGGCAACAAGAAACAGAATCGGAATGAACGTCCAGAGACGCGTGAGGTTCCATCGGTTTTCGTACTTGAGCCCGAAAGCCTTCAAGGTTTCGACGGGCACCTCCTGCTCAAAACGGGTCATAGGCAGGATGTGGTCGAAGCTCAGGCGCTTGGGCCCCTGGGGTGTTTCGAGACTGACCTCACCGC
>CAYLZR010000477.1:0-1682 GCA_964388145.1 uncultured Gemmatimonadaceae bacterium
AGGGTGAAGAAGAGGAAGTCCACACGGTCGATTTCACTTTTCGCATCCGTGAACGGGCGACCCTCGAGATTCCGCGGCGTAAGGGCGGCTGACGCAGTGGTTCGCAATGCAGCCCTTGACCTTGGAGGGTGCTCCAAGGTTTATATTTGGCAATAGGGTCTTCGGGAGGTTGACGGATGGAACAAAGGAAGAAAGTGGTGATCGGTCTTGCGGCAATCGGAGCAGCAGCCATGCTGCCGGCCGCGGCCGTCGCACAAGACCAAGACGGAACCGCAGCAAAGATCGTTGCGACGGACTCGGTCCTTGCGGGCACTACCGTCGTGCTCCGGGTGGACGGCATGGTTTGTCCGTTCTGTGCATACGGTCTCGAAAAGCGTTTACGCGAGATCGCCGCGGTCGATTCGGTGATCGTTCGATTGAGCGACGGGTTCGTACTAATCCGGGAGAAAGAGGGACACCAAGCATCAGAAGTAACCTTTCAGAAGACCGTCACAAAAGCCGGTTTCACCTTGCGTGAGGTAAATCGCATCCGCTCAAAATGAACCGGGTTGTTCTCCTGTTGGCGGTTCTCCCGGGCGCGTCCCAGCCTCTTGCAGCGCAGGGACTGCCTTTCCACACGCAATCGGCGCTCACCACCGCATTCGAAGAGCGGGGGCTGAGGACCTTCTCGATGATCCAGCGGCGGGGAGACGTCACGGTGTCAGTTTCACCACTCGTGGTGTTGCCGTTTGCTCCCCACCAGCGAGTCACGACGTTCGTGAGCCTCCCATTCGTGTACAAGCGGATGTCTGGGAGTACCGAGGCCGGAAGCGTTAGCTACTCCAATGCCGGATTCGGCGACGCGACGCTCTCCGTTAAATGGGCATTTTACGGTAGAGACCGTTTCCGCGGTACGACTCGGCTCGCGGTCATCCTCTCCGGCGGCCTCCCCACAGGCTCGACGGGGGCGACCCTCGATGACGGAGGACTCGCACCCCCACCCTTGCAGCTTGGCACGGGGGCCGTGTCCGGTGGCATCACGTTGGTGGGCACTCTGGTACGGGATCGGTGGGGTATCAACGCGGATGTCGGCCACGCTCGACACGCACCTAACGATGGGTTCCGCTTCGGTTCCACCACCCGATACGACGTTTCGATTGGCTTTCGCATCCCGGCGTACATCGAGAACATCCGGACCCGAACGCTACAGATCTACCTCGAGTGGAATGGATCAATTGCCAGCAGAAACAACGAAGCGGGTAATGCGATGCCAAACTCCGGTGGCCACCTAGCGTACCTGAGCCCCGGACTCCAATGGGTACTGTTCCCGCAACTGCTGATCGAGGGCAGTGTGCAAATACCGGCCATCCAGAGCTTCAACGGGACACAGCCCGACGTCAGCGTTCGAGCGGCGTTAGGGCTGCGTTTTCTGTTCTTCTAGTGGCGGATATGGTTTTGGGCCGGTGGAGAGAGGTGTTGCTGAGCGCGACACCCGTCGCTGTGCTTGGCACGCTGGTGTGCTGTGCTCTTCCCATCACGCTGGTGGCGCTAGGTGCGGGCTCCGTCGTTGCGTCGCTAGGTGCCGCTGCACCCTGGCTCGTCCCCCTGACACGAAACAAAGAGTGGGTCTTCGCCCTCGCCGGGCTCCTGCTCACGGTCAATTATTTCGTGCTGTATCGATCCACAAGTGTTGCCTGCCAGCC
>CAYLZR010000478.1:0-1674 GCA_964388145.1 uncultured Gemmatimonadaceae bacterium
GCCAGGACAGCCGCGATGACGCCGGCCGGGTGAGATCGCCGCAGAACCCTCACCGCCCGCTGCATCGAGGCCCCGGTCGTCCGCACATCGTCGACCAGCACGATCTGAAGGTGACGAAGGTCCCATCCGCCGGGGCGTCTGCGAAGACGAATACCCCGCCCCCCGCGCCGCAGCCGGTCGGTCGGCGACAGATCCACCTGGGGTGTGCCGTTGGCCGCCGCCAACACCCGCAGCAGCGGCGCGCGAAGCTCGGCGGCGGTCGCGCCGGCGATCGCCAGGGCATGGTCGATGCCTCGATAGACTCGCCGTTGCCAGGGCATGGGCATCGGCACGACGACGCAACGCGACACGTCCAGGAGCTTTGATTCGATCAAGGCCACGCCCAACTGCCGCCCGAGCAGCTCCGCCATGTCCGACCAACGCTGGTACTTTATTGAGCGTATCCATTGGCGCAGAGGATCGACGTATGGACCGAGCCGCACTACTCCAGCGACGGGCGTTGCTTCGTTTCGACACGACCCGCACCCAGTGTCGGTCGCTTCACCGGCGCCCACACTCGAACCGCAGCGGCGACAATACGCGGCCAGATCATCGCGTCGCCAGTTCGCCTCGGCGATCGCTCTTTCCGCCGGCGGCAAGGACCATCCAAGCCACGTCTGCTGAACATCGTCAAGCCATGCTCCGAGTTTGGCGGTGCGTTTGCGAAGTAGCAGTGGCACGATCGGAGCGTACCAAGAATACTATCGCGGTATGGAGTGGGGAAAACATGTGCATTAAGGATGGAACGCTTCGCGTCACCCGCTAAACGGGGAGGGGTGGTTGTGACTTGTGGCGCGCACAACCGTGCGAGCCGGCTCGTCCTCGAGCCCGGTTGACGTGCGGGATGGGTTGGCGGGTGGTTGCGCGATGGGCAGCGAATTGTGCGCGGGCGTCAGCCCGGCCCGAGGACGGGCGGGCTCGCTTGGGATGATAACGGGTGCCACGCACAGTGAGGGAGTCCCGGGCTGCCGGGGCGGACGAGTCGTGCGTGCCGATCTCACGACGCTCCTGCTTCCGCACCGACGACTCGTCCCGGCCGGGCCGGGACTCGCTGTCGGTGGCACCCCCAGCCGTTCCCTGACTCCTAACTCCTAACTCCTTCTTCCATTACCATTCAATCAGCACGAAATACAGGTGCGAGCCGGCTCGTCATCGAGCCCGGTTGACGGGAGATATCGTCCCTGCTTGCAGACGTTCCGCCATTGTAATGGCGCGACGAATATCCCGCGTCCACACGCCAGCGGCGAGCCCATAGACAACGTCGTTACCGATAGCGACCGCCTCATCTTCGTCTTTGAATGGAATAACCGACAATACTGGGCCGAAGACTTCCTCCTGCGCGATACGCATCGAGTTTTTCACGCCTGTAAAGATCGTGGGCTCAACGAACCAACCGTCGCCACATTCGGGTCGGTTCGCCTTATCACCACCGAGCCGGGTTTCGGCACCTTCATCTTTAGCGATACCGATGTAATCAAGCACCTTCTGGTATTGCGGTTTGTTGGTTACGGGGCCGACCTGGGTCTCTAGTTGCATCGGATCTCCCATCTTGGCGGTCTTGGCGAAATCGACGAGCTTTTCAACAAACTGATCGTGGATGCTTTCTTGTACGAGCAATCGCGAACCGGCAATACA
>CAYLZR010000479.1:0-1663 GCA_964388145.1 uncultured Gemmatimonadaceae bacterium
ATCACAATGATGTTGCGGAACGCGTCAACGGCAAGCTCGTCACGTGGACCTACTTCTCACTACTCGGCATAACACCGCTTCACGGCTCGCTCTTCGCCGAAGGTGACGGAGCGCGGGGGAGCGAGCCCAAGGTGGTCGTGAGTCACCGCTTTTGGATGCGCCACCTCGACGGTGACGAGAACGCGATCGGTCAGACGCTGCGGTTCCAGGGACAGGGCTATACACTCGTCGGCGTGCTCCCGCCCGACGTCGGACCCTTCGAGCACAACAGAGAATTTTTCGCTGCGGTGGAGTGGGGGGTGCCGCCCCGCAAAGGGCCGTTTTTTATCACTGCGTTGGGACGGTTGGCACCGGGCATAGGCGAGTCCGCGGCACGAGAGGAACTCCGGGCCATCAACAAGCGCCTGTTCCCGGTTTGGCAGGCCTCCTACCAGGATCAGCGAGCGTCGTGGGGGATGCAGGGCGTGAGGGAGTTGATCGTCGGTGACGTTGGCGCCACGCTGGCCATCGTTCTCGGCGCTGTGGCGTTCGTGCTCCTCATTGCCTCCACAAACGCCGCCAGTCTGTTGGTGGCGCGTGCAACGTACCGCGGCCGCGAGCTGGCCGTGCGCGCGGCACTCGGTGCTTCACGACGACGCCTGTTACAACACTTGCTGGCCGAAAGCACGCTCCTGGCGTTTGCCGGAGCTCTACTCGGACTGGTCCTGACTGTCGGCGGCATCCGGCTCCTCACGACGGTCGGCGCTGACTTCATTCCGCGCACGCAGGAGGTCGGCTTGGACGGAGCCACCGTGTGGTTCCTGCTCGCGATTACGCTCGGCAGCGGCCTGCTTTTTGGTTTGATCCCATCGCTGCACGGGGCAAAGACACAGTTCGCCACGGCACTCCGCTCGGAAAGCCGGTCGGCGACCGAAGGCGTGGGGCCGCGACGACTTCGGAGAGCGCTGGTCATCACGCAGTTCGCCGTGGCAGCGCCGCTCCTCATCGGTGCCGGCCTCTTGATCGGCACGCTCGCCAATCTGCAACGGGTCGATCCCGGGTTCAGCACCGAGGGTGTTCTCACCGCGGCGATCTCGTTGCCCGCGGCAACCTACCCTGAGCGAAGCGACGTTACCAGTTTCTGGGTTGAAGCGCTTACGCGCATCGAGGCGCTCCCCGGGGTGCAAGGGGTGGTCTTAGCGGACAGCCGGCCCCCGGACTGGATCAACATGACCAACAATTTCGACCTGTGGGACCAACCCACTCCGCCCAACGAGTCACAACCCGCTACACCGTGGGTCGGACCGACGCCGGGATATTTCGAGCTGCTGGGCATCCCGTTGTTGGAGGGTCGAGTGTTCGACGATGGAGACAACACCGGTCCTCCCGTGGCGATCGTGGACGAAGCGTGGGCGAGGCGGTTCTATCCCAACGAGAGCGCGCTGGGTCGACAATTCTACAGCGGCGGCTCTACAACCAATCCGCGTACCGTCGTTGGGGTCGTGGGAAACGTCAAGCTCATGGGCCTGGATGCGCCCGACGAGGGAACCGTCTATTGGCCACAGGCATTGGGCGCCTCCCGATTCATGTTCGTCATCGTACGCACATCGACCGACGCCATCAGTGTGTTTCCCTCGGTGCGACAAGTCATTCACGAGCTGGATGCCTCACTCCCGCTCTCCGA
>CAYLZR010000480.1:0-1661 GCA_964388145.1 uncultured Gemmatimonadaceae bacterium
AGTCGATCAACAATCGCTGGCCAACGGGGTCTTCGTCGGGAAATATCCTGGCGGCAAACGGCTCATTGATGATCACGACGTTTGGGCTGTCAACGCGGTCGGCCTCGGCGAATTGCCGCCCCCGAATCAACGGGATGCCCATCACCTCGAAGAAGTTCGTGCTCACCGAACGTGTCTGTGCATTGAACTGGGTATCGGTGCCGAGCTGATGTCTACCGGGAACGGCCAGATACGTGTCGTTTGCGGATCCGGCGAGCGGGAGTTCCGACGTGACCGCCACGTCCACGACGCCAGGCACTCCCCGGATGCGCTCGGCGGCGAGCTGCATGAAAGCGGTTCGCTTTTCCCGCGTGTCGTAGCGCACCGATGGAAGAGAAATTCTAAACGTCAAAGCGTTGTCGATGTCGAATCCCGGATCGACGTTGTTCAATCTCCAAAAACTTTGGATGAGCAGGCCGGCCCCGATCAGCAGTACCATCGACAGCGCCACTTCGACCGTTACCAAGGCCGCGCGCGTCGTGTTGCCGCGAGCGTTGCCCGATCGTCCCCCTTCTTTGAGGGCGGCGTTGACGTCGGTCTTGGCACCGGCAATAGAGGGCAAGAGTCCGAACACCGCGCCCGTGATCACCGATAGTCCCAACGCAAACGCCAATACTCGGTAATCAACAGCAACCTCGAAGATGCCCGGGAGACCGTCGAGTGCGGAGGCCCTCAGCGCACGCACCGATACCACCGCAAGTACGGTTCCCAGTACCCCACCCAACGCAGCCAACATGAAGCTCTCGGTCAGCAACTGTCGCATCAACCGGTGACTGCTGGCGCCGAGAGCCGTCCGCACCGCCATCTCGGCCTCACGCGCAGCACCTCGGGCCAGCAAGAGATTCGCCACATTGGCACACCCGATGAGCAACACGAGACCCACCGCTCCCAACAACACCAACAGCGAGACCCGCACGTTTCCCACCGCGATTTGTTGCAGCGGGACGATCACCATACGCCACGTCGCATTGGATTCCGGGTACACCGCTTCCAGCCGCTTGGAGATGACGTCCAACTCCGCCTGCGCCTGCTCTATCGAAACGCCGGGAGCCAAGCGCCCCACGACCCGCAGGTTATGAAAGCGACGGATGAGAGCGCCGCCCACATCGAACGCCAGCGGCCTCCAAAAGTCGACGGCATTGAAGAGTTGAAAACCCGGCGGCGCAACACCGACGATCTCGAACGGCTCTTCGTTCAATGTCAGCGTTCGCCCGAGCACGCTCGCCTCGCCGCCGAACCGTCGTTGCCAAAACCCGTAACTGATCACGACGATTTTGGACGTCGCGGCGCTCTCGTCTTCCATCAGGAACATCCGCCCGACGACCGGTGCCGCCCCCAACGTCTCGAAAAAACCCGCCGTTATGGTCTGCCCACGAACCTGTTCCGGCTTGTCCATGCCGGTGAGGGCGTACGACCCGCCCCCTCGACGTGCGGAGAGAGCCGCGAACGCGGTGCTTTGGTCTCGGTAATCCCAAAAATCCGGTGGCGAGACCGACGCGTTGTTACCGCCACTGAATGTCGAATACCCCCATACCAACCTGTCGGCATCGTCAAACGGCAGCGGCGTGAGTAGCACGCCGTCCACCACGCTGAAGATGGCCGTATTCATCCCGATGCCGAGC
>CAYLZR010000481.1:0-1659 GCA_964388145.1 uncultured Gemmatimonadaceae bacterium
ACCGGCCGAGTTACCGACGCGGTAACAAATGCGCCGGTCGTATCGGCTCAGGTGATGGTGAGCGGAACAACCATCTCAACCGTGACCGCCGCCGACGGTGCGTTCACGATCGGGGTGCCGACCGGCACTGTCGCACTCGTCATCCGACGCATCGGCTACAAGCGGTTCGACGTTACCGTCGCCGCCAATACGAGCAGCGTGCAGGTCGTGCTGGAGGCCGACATCCTGCGACTGGATGAGGTGATCATGACCGGCCGGACGGTCCGCTCCAACGTACAAATGTTGGCTCAGGGCCTGATGGTCGGCGCGCGCGCCGGCTTGTCCGCACGGTCGGGGTACATCTCGTCGCTCGGTATTCTGGGGCGCGAGTCGTACAACTTCGACCCGTCGGACCTGCAGTTCATGACCGGTCTGCTACGTGGGCCGTTGGACGGCGGCAACCGTGCATTCGGCGGCGCCCACTGGGTGCCCCGCTACGCCAACATTCGGAATGCGAACATCGCCCAGGAAGCGCTCGACGCCGCGGGTCGTGCATTCACGACGGAGGAAGCGGAAGCAATCCGCGGGTTCGCGAAGACGATTCAGGCACACGATTTTCTGCTCGTGATCAACACACGAGACGACTTCGGCGCGCCGATCGACGTGGGTGGCGACCCGATGGCCGGCCCCGCCCCGATCGTGACCAAAGACGCGGTGCTCACACGCATCGTCCACCTATTGGATGAGGCGGACGGCCACCTCACCAGTGGAGGCGTGGCCTTTCCGTTCCAGTTGAGTAGCGGGTTCAACGGGTTCGACACGCCCGCCACGTTCAGAATGTTCAACAGGGGGCTCCGAGCACGAGTGAACGCCTACCAACAGGATTGGGCGGGCGTGCTTACCTCCCTCGGAGAATCCTTCCTCAACGACGGGGCCGGCATCGGCGTGTCGGGTCTGAACGTGGGCGTGTACCACGCGTTCAGCTCGGCGCCGGGTGATGCCGTGAACGGGATCTTCGATCCGTCACGTCTCATCATCGTTGCCCACCCATCCATCGTGACGGACGCGCAGGTTGGTGATGCGCGGCTGGCGCGTAAGGTGGTGCAGATACCTTCGGTGGACGACCAGGCAGGTGAAGGGGTCTCGACCGACAGGGCCTTTGATATCTACGACGGACCTTCGGCGCCCATCGCGTACATGAGGAACGAGGAGCTGATCCTCCTGCGCGCCGACGCCAACCTCGGCCTGGGCACCCCGGCGGGAATCGATGCGGCGCTGCCCGACATCAACTTCATCCGACAGGAGTCGGGTGGATTGGCACCGATTGCGCTCGCCGCGTGGCAAGCCATGACGGATACCCAGCGTACGGACGAGTTGCTGTACAACCGTCGCTATTCCCTGCTGTTCGAGGGGCACCGCTGGATCGACATGCGGCGCTACGGACGGTTGACGGCCCTGCCCATTGATGCGGGTACGACCTTCGTGCGGTTCTCGCGATTCCCATTCCCGGTTCGGGAGTGCAACGCGCGCGTGCCGCCGCCGACCCAAGGCTGCGCACTGGAGTTGGGTTTCTAGCGTAGCACGAGGTCGGATCAAGAGTGTTACAGGCGTCAACCCGCACCTCGCGGAACACCGCCCCGGAGCCGTTGGTACCTCTGTATGAGAGAACCAATGACAGCT
>CAYLZR010000482.1:0-1655 GCA_964388145.1 uncultured Gemmatimonadaceae bacterium
CGATGGATGAGATAGATCGGGCGGTGGCAGGCGTGGCGACGATCGCGGGAGTCTAGGCGGGCAGGCGGGCAGGCGGGCAGGCGGGCAGACGGGCAGACGGGCAGACGGGCAGGCATTGGGCCCAAAGTCCCACTAGACACCGCAAGCACCACGGTTAACTTCGATTTGTTCATGTGATTTCTTAGAAACTACTTAGACATGAGCCTTGTCAAATGAACATTCCCTCGACGAACACCGAACCGAAGCACCCAATCCAGGTTGTTTCAAGACGCACCGACTTGAGCGCGGATGTCCTCCGGGCATGGGAGCGACGCTACCAAGCGGTGCAGCCGGCACGCACCCCATCCGGACGACGCCTCTATTCTGATGCCGACATCGCGCGTCTGCGGTCGCTCAAACGCGCCACGTTGGCGGGCCGTAGCATCGCGCAAGTCGCCGGCCTGACGGATGCAAAGCTGCGCGATCTGGTGTCTTCCGACAACATCGCCGAGCACGGAGGCGACGCGCTGTCACCGTCACTATCCGGACAGGCCAACGCCGAACAGTTCAAAGAGAAGGCCCTTGCGGCGGTAGGACGGGACGGTGCGAGCGAGCTACACAACACGCTGCTGGCCGCATCGGACGCTTTGGGTGCCCGCACGGCCGTCGAGCGTGTGCTCCTCCCATGTATCACAAGCATGGCGGAGTCGTGGACCGACAACGATCTCGGCTTGGCGGCGCACCACCTCTCGTCCGCACTGACGCGGTCGGTGCAAGAGCGAGAGATATCGGGCTGAACTGTTGGGACGGGGGAAGTAATTCGTCGCTCAGGATGGATGGGTCGCGGCTCGCACCTCGGCCACCAGCATATCCACGCCTACTCGATTGAACCCACCCTCCGGGATGATCATGTGCGCCCATCGCTTGCTGGGCTCCACGAATTCGAGGTGCATCGGTCGCACGGTGTCCAGGTACTGATCGAACACCGCATCGGCCGTGCGGCCCCGCTGGGAGACGTCGCGCTCCAGGCGTCTGATGAGACGTAGATCGGCGTCGGTATCGACGAACACCCTGATGTCCATGAGATCCCGCAACTCCGGCGCGGCCAGGATCAGGATCCCCTCCACAATAACCGCGGCTCGCGGTTCGACCGTTACGGTTTCGGGGCGGCGCGTGTGATTTGAAAAGTCGTATACCGGGCGTTCGATGGGACGCCCGGCCCCCAACTCGCGGAGATGCTCGACAAGCAGTGATGTCTCGAGTGCGTCGGGGTGGTCGTAATTGATCTTGAGGCGGTCTTCCGGGGCAATGGAGCTGCGGTCGTGGTAATACGAGTCGTGTTGAATCACCGCAACACGATCTTCGCCCAAGGCATCGACCACGCGCTGCACCACCGTTGTCTTCCCCGAACCGGTCCCACCGGCCACTCCCACGATGATGGGCATATTCAATATTCATTACCTGCTTCCGGCAACAACACGGCATGCAGGTAGTTCCCCAGGTCGAAGAAACGAAGCGCAGCACTCAGTACCGTTTCGGGGTCGAGCCCGTCGACGAGCTCGGATCCTCGTAGTATCTGTCGTGGGTCCGTACCGTCGGTGACATGTCCGATCAGCTGCCTCACCCAATATTGGTTTCTGCGCAGGTTGGTCTCCCGGGTCCGGCGTTGACTCTCT
>CAYLZR010000483.1:0-1643 GCA_964388145.1 uncultured Gemmatimonadaceae bacterium
GACCGCATGAACATTGTCGGTTTCCGTGTTGCCAGAACGCTCTGATGTCCGCTTTATGACAGGAAGAGACATTTCGCCATGCTACTGGCGAGGTCTGCTCTTGGGGGTGAAGCGGACGAAATCGGCGCGAAAGCGGACATCGGCGCTCGAACGTCGGCTTTCGGAGTAAGAGCGGACGTACCGGCAACATGGCCGGAGAGTCCGTTTTTAGCCAATTCCGGACATTCGACGCGGCGGCACGGTTCCCGAATGCCCTATCCTCGAGATGCTGTTCGACGGCGAGGACGAGGGCGTGTACTCATAAAAGTGGGCGTAGATGGGTTTGTTTCGGTAGAGGCTCTTTCGCCCCTCACGGCGATTGTCGAGTACGATCGAACTGACAAGGAGGGAAGACGTAATGGGAGCAAGGGCCGACGAGGCGAACATGCGCGATACGTTGCCGGTGGTTGTTATCACCGCCGATGCCCACGTCGGCGAACCCGAAAATTTACGCCGGCGGCTACCAGAGGCGTTCCGTGACACTCTGCCCGAGTTCGGCGTCGATGCGGACGGAAATCTGGAGTTCAAAGTCAAGGGCAAGGTCGTATACGGGCAGACCGGATGCAACCCGACCGAGGAGGACTTGCTCCGAGAGTTCCGCTCCGATCCCTCGCAGGGGACGGATCTCGACCGACGACTGCACGACATGGCGATCGAAGGCATCGACGCGCAGGTCGTCTTCCCGAATATTGGGCTGTGCTGCTCGCTCGGAGACGAGTCCGTCGCCTACTATCACGCTTGGGCGCACGCCTACAACGACTACGTCTGGGACACGTTTGCCGGACAGCCGGAGCGCTTCAAGCCGGCCGCCATGCTTGCCATCGACAACATCGAAGAGACGCTGGCCGAGGCTGAGCGTTGCATCAAAAAGGGCTTCTGTACCTTGTTCGTCCCGGCGGTGGTGCCATGGCAGCCGTACCGATTGCCGTTGTACGAGCCGTTGTGGAGCCTCGCGGAGGAGGCGGGGATCCCGCTCAACTTCCACGTCTTCAGCGGCAATATGGCCCTCAGAGGCGATTTCGCGAGCGTCGCCGATCTCAGCCAGGATCGTTTCGAAAAGGCCAAGCAGGTCGGTAAGGAGGAGAACGCGGCCTGGAGCAAGGAGCTGCTCGGCACCGTGATCGGGCTTGCCACCGGCATGTCCCCAATCGTGGAGCTCACCGGCGCCGGCGTGCTCGACCGCCACCCCGAACTGCAATTCGTGGTTACCGAGTCCGAGTGCGGGTGGCTGGCGTGGATACTGCAGGCGATGGATCAGATGCAGGAACGCCGCTACCTCGACATGAAGAAGCTGCCGTTGCGCGCGAGCGAGTATTTCCTGCGTCAGGGCGCGATCACCATCTCCGACGATCGGGTGGCGCTCAACAACGTCGCGTTCACGGGTACCGACTGCCTGCTGTGGGGCAACGACTACCCCCACGACGAGGGCACCTTCCCACACAGCTGCCGCCCTATCGGGGAGATAAAAGCGCGGCTCTCGGCGGCGGAGGCCCACCAAGTGTTGTGTGGCAATGCGGCACGGCTATACGGTTTCGATCTCGAGTACCTGGCGACGCACAAAGACGAGGTGGCGCGCCACCTCCGGTAAGACCCCACCACGAAGG
>CAYLZR010000484.1:0-1640 GCA_964388145.1 uncultured Gemmatimonadaceae bacterium
AATCGTGCGGACGAGTGTGTATAATGCCAATTCAGGAGAGTTCATTCGGGACGAACGGGCACAGCGGCGGTAGGCGATCACATCAAGCGGCGAGGCGCACCTCCCAGCAGCGCTCTCCATCCCCGGACTAAAGCCCGGGGTCCGCTCTATTAGCGCGGCGTGGGGTGGATCCGTGTCCTCAAAGCTTCAGCGTCATCCGTGGCCGTTTTATCGCGCCGGCCCGATATCCACTTCGATATCCCGCCATTTCCTCTGACGGAATCGAATGACGCTCAAGACGCAGCGCGTGATGTGCCCAAGCAGGATTGCCAGCCATATGTCCGCCGGGTTCAGCCCTCGCGTCGCTTGGATGACCACACACCAACCGATCGGCAGCACGAGCTGTGAAACGATCGAGATGTAGAGGGGACTCTTCGTATCGCCGGTGCCTTGCAGTCCGCCCGTATACGCAAGCGCAACCGCAACGAAGAGGCCCGACACACTCAGATACCTTAGCAACTGCACGCCGATACTCACCACCACTGGGTCTTCCATACCGAAAACGCCGAGCAGCGATCGCGGAATCGCAAGGAACAGCGCGCCAATAATCACGGCCACGCCGATACCAATCAGCGAAGCGACGTGCACGCCGTGCACCGAACGATCGGGATGCCCCGCTCCAAGATTCTGGCCGGCAATGGCCGAGGCCGAGGCCATCAGACCGTTGGACGTCCACGTGATCAGCGCGAAGAGTTGTGTATACACTACGGCGTAGGCCGCTTGGGCCTGTCCGCTCTGTTGCAATGAACCAACGAAACCCAACAAAATCACGCCACCCAAGTTCATCGCAACGCCTTGAAAACCGGCCGGAATGCCAAATCGAAACAACGATCGCACGATCGGCCAGTCCGGCTTCAAACTCATGCCACGGTGGAAGTGCACCACCCAGCGCGTCGAGAAGAACAGCCGATGTAGCGCGACCAGGGCCATGATCGCGCCGGCGATCACGGTGCCCATGGCCGCGCCGGTCGTGCCGAACGCCGGAATAGGCCCGAGGCCCCGGATGAGGATGACGTTGAACACCAGATTCAAAACCGTGAGCCCGACGCCGTAACGCAGCGGCGTTTTCGCATCGCCGGCGGAACGGAGCGCAGCGCCCAACAGAAAGAACACCAGCATCCCGATGCTGAACAGGAAGAGGATACGAAGGTACGGCAGTGCCTCTGCCTGAACCGCCGGCGTCGCATTCACCAATCCCAACAGCGACGGTGATAACACGTAGCCCACCGGGGCCAACACACCAAAGGAAATGATCGCGGTGGTGAGGAGCGCCTGGTAGACGGTGCGATTCACTTTCTCTGGCTCATTCGCCCCCGCGAACCGAGCTACCAGCACACCCATTCCCACGAACAGGGACATGATGAAGACGATGACCACGATGAAGATCTGCCAGGCCACGCCGATGGCGGCGTTGCCCGTATACCCCACATAGTGGCCGACCATCACGTGATCGACGATGCCCTGAAGCCCTCCGAGGACGTTGTGGAGCATCGTGGGCCAGGCAAGCTTCCACACCGCGCCGGGGATGGGCCCCTCGACGATCGAGCGGTCGAATTTCTTGACTGGTCTGGGGGCTGCGGCCATGTAGATGAGGAAAAGGT
>CAYLZR010000485.1:0-1635 GCA_964388145.1 uncultured Gemmatimonadaceae bacterium
ACAGCCCAGTCCTCTGCTCGAACGCTGCGTCGCGCCACATCACGGGAAGGTCCTTCAGACCGCTCGCGGAGTAGCGGGCCTCGGCGGCGCGACGGATCAGGTTGTCATCCGCATCCGTGGCCACGATGCGAACACCGAGTGCGGGGAAACGTGATTTGACCCCGAACTCCCATAACAGCGCCAGCGTGTACGGCTCCTCACCCGACCCGCAACCGGCGCTCCACAGCCGCAGGGTGTGGTCGCCACGGGCAAGTGCCGCACGGCCAAGCTCGGGGAAGACCTCCTGTTCGACAAACCGAAAGACACCCTTGTCGCGGTAGAAGCGGGAAACGGTAACCCGGCACAATCCGTCGAGCACCCGCCACTCGTCACCGTGACGCTCGAGATGCGCTCGGTAGGCCGCAACATTGTGCAGCTCGAGCTCGTGCATCCGTCGCTGGATGCGCTTGCAGACCTGCTTGCGCACCTTGCGGAAGCCCGCCCACCGCATGCGCAATCGCGGTAGCACCCACTGGAGGAGCTGCACGCACTCACTGTCTTTCATACCACCCCCCTTCCCCTATCACATTGGGGCTATGCCGGGGAGCAGCGCCAGTATGAGCGACTAGTTCTGACCCGCTACCAACCGCTGAAACCGCGGGTTGCACTCCTGAGGCCCGCTTGGTTGAGCCACCCTCCTCCCTCGCCTCGGTCAGCATCCGCTCAGATTCGCGATCGGGATACGTGAAAGTGTGGCGGAATGTCAGCTAAATTATCATTTCGGAAGAAAGAGAGGTCGATCATGAGACCGACCTCCCAACCAACGCACGGGCGGTGGGATTCCCTACGAAAACAGACCGCGGCCCTAGGTGTGTCCGTCCGTGCAGCAGGCGCGGTCGACCAGCCAGTCGAACAGACGCTGCTGTGCCGGATCCCGATCGGCAGTTTCCTCGGGGTGCCATTGGACGGCTAGGAGCTCGGAGTGGCCGTCCGCCTCGAGGGCCTCCACCGTGTCATCGTCGGCCCAGGCCACGGGTCTCAACCCATCACCCAAGCGATTCGGTCCCTGGTGGTGCGACGACGCCACCTGTAACGCCGTCGCTCCGCACACCGATGCCAGTTGACTTTCGGGAGCGATACGCACGTGGTGGAGAACGCTTTGGCCCACACCGGCCCGATGTGCGATTCCGTCCGGAACGCCGTCGGAGAGATGCTGGACGAGATCGCCACCCAGGACCACGTTGATGATCTGAAGACCGCGACAGATGGCAAGCGACGGTATCCGCCGGGCCAACACCTCGCTCGCAAGATCGAGTTCCAAGGCGTCGCGCTCAGCGTCGACGCCGTAGAGTTCGTCGTGCGCCGCTTGTCCATAGCGGCTCGGATCCAGGTCGCCCCCGCCGGCGAAGATCACTCCATTTACACCGTTGAGGATTATCGGGGCGGACCCGTCCCCGGGAGGAATCATCACGACTCGTCCCCCAGCGCGCCGGACCGCCGAGACGTACGCGACGGGGAGGAAGTACTTGTCTGGATCGCTGCCGCGCCCATAGCTGACGATGCCAATCGCTGGCCGCCGGTCGGGCATCGACATCCTCACGTCCGCTCCAAGGGTCGCTCGCGCTCCCAGCAGGTTCCCGCCTCCTTGAACTTCCT
>CAYLZR010000486.1:0-1633 GCA_964388145.1 uncultured Gemmatimonadaceae bacterium
GCGTCGTCCTCGAAGACCTTCTCGCCCCGGTGCAAACGCGCCGCGATGTCGAACGTCTGCTTTTGCGAGCGCACGGTCGGTGCGTGGGCGGCCAGATACCGCGCCGCCGCGATCAAGAAGTGCGGCGCCTCGGGCGCGTCCCGGTTGAGTTGCAACTGCCGCACCGCCGCCTCGTAGGTCTGGATCGTGTGGAAGTCGCGGTCCTCGCGTAGCAGCATCCGTCCGAGCAGCGCGATCAGCCTGTCTGGGTCGCCACCGCCGTAGAGGTAGCTCCCGACCGCGCGCCCGACAGCGGCGATCTGTTGCTGCCTGTCCAGCATCGCGGGAATCTCCTCGAGCACCGCATCGGGGTCGTCGGCGCGGTTCTGCGGTTTCGGAAGCGGAACCGAGGGCACGTTGAGAAACCTGTCCAGGTACACGCTCATCGCTGCGTCGAGCACCCCGCGAAGCGTGCCGACGCTCGGCGACCTGCGCAGTCCTTGCTCGATCGCGTGCGCAAACGAGAACGTGTGCAGCGCCGTGTCCCAGTCGTTGAATTCGTTGCTCTTGTGGAAATGGGCGATCCTGCGCGCCGCGCAGTAGGTGACGATACTCGCCAGCTCGACCGGGTGGCAGCCGGAGCGCAGGGCGTCTATAAGCGCGTCTACGCTCGCTTGCGGGTCGGCGGCGAGGACCGTCTCGACCAGAGCTTCGCGTTCCGGCCAGCGCCCCGGCTTGGTGTCCGCCGACTCGACAGCCTGCTCCAGGATCTCGAACGCCGCCTCAAGGATCAAGACGAGGTCGATCGGGTGGCGCCACGTGTTCGATTCCTCCATTCGGTCGGCGTTCGCGAACCCCCTGGGAAGGGTCGTCAAAAGGCTCTCCGCGTGTTCCCAACCGACGTGGTCGAGCGCCTCGAACGCCTTATTGGTAAAGTCGGCGACGTGCCCGATCTGGATATAGCGATGGTCGGTTGCCGCAGCGAAGAGCATGTCTGCCATCTGCCTGTGATCCGCGCCGGCGCGGACGGCGGTGACGATGCATCGCTCGGCCCCCTCGGCGTCGCGCACCTCGATGAACTGCCGGAACCACCGTTTTAGGGTCGCCACGTCGGTGGTGGCGTCGGGCAAAGGCTCAATCGCAAACCGCGGTGCGTCGCCGCTCGCTTCGCGCGTGACCGCCGAGAGGCCGTGGTAGAGCGCGTGCGCCCGGTCCGTCTCGTCGAGCGTCGGTAGGAGATTAAAGAGGCACGTGTGCATGGTCATGCCCATCGCCCAGCCGCCGCGGCGGTACGTCGCTCCGAAGTCGAGGCCCGCGCGGAACGGCACGGCAGGATCGACGCCGGCGGCGAGCATCCCGATGACGGACTTGCCGACGACGAGCGTCAGGTTGCGCTCGAGGCCGAGGCGCAACCGGTCCCTCATCTGCGTCTCGTAGTCGCCCTTCGGGCGGACGTCGATGAACACATCTCCGTCGACGACCTTCGTTGGGAACGAGCGTACGTCTCCCGCGAACTGGTCGAACGTGCCGCCCGTCGCAAGGTCGAAGCGCGCGTGGTGCCAGTGGCAGGTCAGGATGCAGTCGTGGACGCTTCCTCGATCGAGCGGGAACCCCATGTGCGGGCAGCGGTTGTCTACGGCGAAGACCCTGTCCT
>CAYLZR010000487.1:0-1631 GCA_964388145.1 uncultured Gemmatimonadaceae bacterium
CCCGGACGACGCTGAGGGCGGCCATCCGGAGCATGGCGGCCGCGCGATTGGCGGAGGGGTGAGTGCGGGAACTGAGGCGCCGACCACCGGAGATCTTGTTCTGGGGGGCGAGCGTGAGCCAGGCCGTGAAATGCTTTTCGCTGGGCCACCGGCTGATGTCCGTGCCGATCTCGGAGAGCAGCTTGAGGGCGGTATAGGGGGCGATGCCATCGATCTGCGTGAGGTCGGCGCCGGTCAGGTGGTGGAGCGGCGTGCGCAGGTCGAAGGCCGGTTCGTTCCCGTGACGGCGGGTGACGCGCGGGCGAGGGAGTGGGGTGGAGGGGGCGTCGGCGGTGGCAGTCAGGGCCGCCAGCTGGGCCTCGATGGCAGTATCGCAGGCGGCGAGCTGCGTCTGACACATATCAAAGAGTTCGAGATTCTGCGTCAGCACGAAGACGTGTTCGTCGCGGTAGTGGCCGGTGAGCGCCGCGGCGATCTCCGTCGCGGTGGCCTTGCAGCGCGGGTCGCGGTGCTGGGCGAGGACGTGCGGGTCGCGCTCGCCGGCGACGAGGGCGCGGAGGATCAGTAACCCGGTGCGGCCGGTGATGTCGCTGACCACGCGCGGCAGCAGCAGGTTCATCTCGATCAGCGCCTTCTGCATCCGTTGGACGTAGGTGCCGGCGCTCTTGACGAGCGTGTCCCGATGGCGCAGCAGGGCGCGGAGGGCGAGGATCGCGGCCGTGGGCCGGAAGCTGCCGCGCAACAGGCCGACACTGTGGAGCTCGCGCAGCCACTCACAGTCCTGGACATCGCTCTTGCGGCCCGGCACGTGCTTGACGTGGCGGGCGTTGACGAGCAGGACCTCGAGCCCGCGAGCTTCGAGGATGTCGTAGACCGGGATCCAGTAGACCCCGGTGGCTTCCATGGCGACACTGGTGATGCCACAGGCGAGGAGCCAGTCGGCCAGGCGCTGGAGTTCGGCCGTGAAGGTCCGAAACGCTCGCACCGGCGCCGGGTCCCGATCGGGCGGGACGGAGACGAAATGTTCGGCCGCGCCACAGTCGATGCCGGCGACATCGACCTGCAGACGCTCGAGGAGTGACGGGGAGGTGCGGCGGGTCTGTGCGGCGTGGCGGCGGAGATTGTGCTTCATCGGAGGCTCCTGCATACTGCGAGAGGCATCCGGGACCAGGGAGGCGGTGTGGAGAGCATTCTCCTAAACGGGATCACGCACGGCGTGTCACCAGTGACCAAACCGCGACTCCCCGGACCACGCTACGACGCGGGCTTGCGAGTAGCACCAGTGTGCAGGTCGGCCTCGGGTCCCGGATGCTCACCCGATTCTAGGCACCGGCCGCCGACGGCGCGACACCCGCGTCAGTTTCTGGCCTGATCAAATGCGATTCGAGCGCATAGGTCACTACGACGTCACCGCCCTCCTCGGTGAAGGCGGGATGGGACAGGTCTGGCAGGCGACCGACACGCAGCTCAACCGCCAGGTCGCCCTGAAGATCCTCCCCGACGCCTTCGCGGCTGATCCTGACCGCCTCGCCCGGTTCACGCGGGAGGCGCAGATCCTCGCCAGCCTCAACCACCCCAACATCGCCGCCATCTACGGCATCGAGGAAGCCGAGGGGACGCGGGCGCTGGTG
>CAYLZR010000488.1:0-1621 GCA_964388145.1 uncultured Gemmatimonadaceae bacterium
TCGACTCCACACCGCTGCTCACATCCACCGCCCAAGGTCGCACGGTGCGTATCGCGTCCGCCACGTTGTCGGGCGACAGCCCCCCAGCGAGAACGAGATTGGTAGACTTTGCAAGCTTCGCCGCTCGATCCCAATCGGGTGCCAGCCCGCGACCACCCGTGCCGGCGGCCTCCAACACGATTGTCGGTGCAGTGCCGGACGGGCCCGCAAGAGCGGCCACCTCGTTCTCCAGATGCCGTCCCTCGTGAAACACGGGCAGCAGGACAACGCTGTCCGGGATGGCCGCCACGATATCGGCGGTTGGCTCGACCTGTATCACGTGCGGGTGAAACGTCGACGCGACGTTGATGATGTCTCGGGCTTCCGGGTTGCGAAATACCGCGACTCGCGTTACGAGCGGCGAGACGTGACGCGCCATGTCCGTGGCGGCATCGAGTTCGAGGTTTCGCGGCGACGGCGGGTAGAACACAAAGCCTACCGCATCCGCTCCCGTGTCCGACGCGGCAACCGCGGCGGCGGGATCGGTGATGCCACAGATCTTTATGCGGACGCGCATTCGCGTAACGACTCCGTGCGGCCCGCGTCGATCATCGCCGCAGTGAGTTTGGACGGATCGTCGGCTCGCATCAGCGCGCTGCCGACGAGCGCCACCTGGTAACCCAGCGCCGCCATGCGTCCGGCGTCTTCGGGCGTCGCCAATCCGCTCTCCGCTACCCGGGGCACACCCTTTGGAAACGCGCCTGCCAGATCGGCGAGTCGTTGATTGTCGACCTCGAGGCTGGTCAGGTCGCGCGCGTTGAGACCGACGAGGGTCTGAATGTCGTCTTTATTGGAGATCGGGACGCGATCACCGGCGCGGCCGAGGTCTCCGGCGTCGAACGCTTCTAACAGAACAAACAATCCCGCCTCGGATGCGGCATCGATCATCTCCCCTAAGCGCTCATCGTCCAGCAGGCGGAGGATGAGCAACACCCCCGCCGCGCCGGCCGCGCGCGCTTCGAACACCTGATACGGATCGACCAAGAAATCTTTGCGCATCACCGGCACGGGAACCGCACGTGCGGCGATCGCGAGATCGTCCAGACTTCCACGAAACATTTCCGGCTCGGTGAGCACCGAAAGCGCGGCGGCGCCGCCGCGAACGTAGCTGTCGGCCTGTTTGATCACGACCTCGGGATCGTCACTGTCCGCCAGCACACCCGCCGACGGCGCCACGCGTTTCACCTCAGCGAACAGATCGAAACAGCTCGCGTGCAATTGCAACGGTGGGGGAGGCGGCCGGTCGGCGGCGCGATAGCGCAGATCGGTTTCCGACTCCGCCCGTTTCGCTTTTGCCGCGCGATTTGCGCTGCTGCGTGCCATCTGCGAGAGAAAGTCAGGCATTGGCTTCCTTTCGGGTGGCTGAGTATGCGTTCAACCCTTCGATCAACTTGCTGGCGGATCCGTCGTCGATGGCGGCACGCGCGGCTTCGAGTCCTTCCCCCAACGAGGACACCTTGCCGCACACTTCCAGCGCCAGACCCGCGCCCAGTGTGATCGCGTCGCGGTGAGGGCCCGCTTCGCCGCCGAGCGTGGCGCGCAGGCTCTGCGCGTTTTCTTCGGGGCTGCCGCCGATGAGGTC
>CAYLZR010000489.1:0-1618 GCA_964388145.1 uncultured Gemmatimonadaceae bacterium
CTTTTCTCAACTTGGACCAATCAAGAGCACGGTGGGGATCGTCCTCACCTCGTGATACAGGAGTGCATGGGCGATGAGTGGTGACATTCAAGTACCGATTCCGGTCAACGAACCGATCCTGCCTTACACACCGGGCAGCCCGGAAAAGAAAGAGCTGAAGGAAAAACTCGACTCCATGGCCGGGGAGGAGATTGAGATCCCGGCGATCATAGGCGGGAAAGAGATCTACAGCGGGGACTTGGTCGATGCGACGATGCCGCATTGTCACCAACACAGATTGGGCCGGTGGCATCGGGCCGGCCGCGAGCATGTTGAGGAAGCTATCAAAGCCGCTGCCGAGGCCCATGAGGAGTGGTCACGATGGGATTGGGTCGATCGCGCGGCTGTGTTTCTGAAAGCCGCGGATCTGCTTGCCACCACGTGGCGCTCCACGCTCAACGCGGCCACAATGATGTGTCAAAGCAAGACCGCCCACCAAGCGGAAATCGACGCAGCGGCGGAGCTCATCGACTTTTACCGGTTCAACGTCCACTTCGCCGAGCGACTGTACGAAGAACAACCGTTATCGCCTGTGGGCATGTGGAATCGGATCGAGTATCGGCCCCTCGAAGGATTCGTGTTGGCGGTCACGCCGTTCAACTTCACATCCATCGCCGGCAATCTGGCGACGGCACCCGCGATCATGGGCAACACCTCCGTCTGGAAGTGCGCGTCGTCCACGGTGTACACCGGCTATTACCTCATGAAGTTGTTTGAAGCGGCCGGGTTGCCGCCGGGCGTCGTCAATTTCGTGCCGGCGAGCGGATCGACGATCAGTGAGGTCGCGTTGAATCATCCGAGCCTCGCGGGAATTCACTTCACCGGATCAACCCAAGTCTTCCAAACGATGTGGCGAACCGTTGGCGCCAACATCGCTGACTACAAGTCATACCCGCGTGTAGTAGGCGAGACGGGCGGCAAGAATTTTATTATCGCGCATCCGAGCGCGGATCCCGACGCGTTGCTCACGGCGATCATTCGGGGTGGCTTCGAATACCAGGGACAGAAGTGCAGCGCAGTATCACGCGTGTATGTCCCGAAGCGTATGTGGAGCAGGTTGAGAGACGGGCTGGTATCGGCGGTCGAAAACATTGCAATGGGTGACCCCGCCGATTTCCGCAACTTCATGTGCGCGGTGATTGATCGGGCCGCGTACACGAGCATTACGGAATACATCGAGTATGCACGCGAGTCGGGCGATGCCGAGATCATCGTCGGCGGTGATGCAGACGATTCCGAGGGTTATTACGTCAAACCGACGATCATCCTAGCGAATACCCCCTACTTCCGCACCATGTGCGAGGAGATATTCGGTCCGGTCGTCACGGTTTACGTGTACGACGACACCAAGTGGGAGGATACCCTCGAGTTGCTCGACGGCACCTCGTCGTACGCGCTCACCGGGGCGGTGTTCGCGAACGATCGTGCGGCCGTACGACAAGCCCACCGGGCGCTGCGGTACTCAGCCGGCAACTTCTATGTCAATGACAAGCCGACCGGAGCCGTGGTGGGCCAGCAGCCCTTCGGTGGTGGACGAGCCAGCGGCACAAACGACAAAGCCGGCTCTATGCTGAACCTC
>CAYLZR010000490.1:0-1610 GCA_964388145.1 uncultured Gemmatimonadaceae bacterium
CGTGCTCGGATCGTGACCACCAACCTCGTCATCGCCGAGACGCATGCCCTGCTCTTGGCACGTACTCGGCGCGAGGCAGCGCTGGCGTTCCTGCGCGCCGTGCGACAGCGGCCGAACGAGGTCGTCACGGCCACCGCCGACCTCGAGAACCGCGCCATCACCCACTGGCTCGAGCGGTATGACGACCAGCTTTTCTCTTTTGCGGATGCGGTGAGCTTCGAGGTGATGTCGGAACGCGGAGTTCGCGAGGCCCTGACACTCGATCATCACTTTGGTGCGGCGGGGTTCGTGGTCGTGCCGGCCATCCGCGAATCTTAGATTGTTTTTCTACGACGGCTACGGCTATCTGTCGCTGAAAGCGACGTTTGTTTACGTCAGTTCACTGACAGATGGCCGAGCTGCGAGTTTACTCGTGGTTCACAACCGACCCGTCAGAGAGAGCACCCCTCCGAGTAGCTAGAACAGCCGCCGATCCCGCTTCTTCAGCACAAACAGCCCTTCCTGGATGGGGCGTCAGCCTTCGCAATTTTCCGATCCAACCCGCAGCGTCTTGATGATGCCTCTAACAGGGTGGGCGGTAACGTCTCGGCATGTCGCCGAGTTGCTTTCCTCCAACCGCCGAGGCCACCTTATGGGTATGGTCGCCCCCGTGTACTACACCGCCGATATGGTCCGCGCCCTCCCCGACGACGGCAAGCGGTACGAAACCGTCCATGGGGAGTTGCTCGTGACACCAGCTCCGCGGGCATGGCACCAGGAAGTGTTGCAGCGGCTGAACCGCCGGCTGGACGATTTTCTCGCCGAGTCCGCCGTTGGCCATCTCTTCCTGTCTCCCGCCGATATCTCATGGAGTCCTGACACGCTGGTGCAACCGGATCTGTTCGTCGTCGATCTCGAAGAGGCCCGGACCATGGAATGGACGGAGATGCAGACCCTGCTCCTGGTCATCGAGGTGCTGTCTCCCACCACCGCGCGGTACGACCGGTTCACGAAGCGGCGGCTCTATCAGGAAGTGCACATCCCTGCGTACTGGATCGTCGATCCCGACACTCGATCCGTGGAGGTATGGACGCCGCACGATGAACTGCCGCAGGTGGACCGGGAACGCGCTGTGTGGCATCCACCAGGCGCCGCCGAGCCGCTAGCTGTGGATCTCCACGAGCTGTTCCGGCCCTTGTAAACCGCTTCGATGAAAAACGGCCACGGATTGACCTTTTGAGCACGGATAGTCCCGCAAACGACTCGGCAAACGGGACCGTTCCCGAACAAATCCGTGCTCAAACAATCAATCAGCGGCAGTATTTCCTTATCAAAGGAAGACAATGGGCAATATCGAGAAATTGAGTGACGAACAGATTCAGGCTCGCTTGCGAGATATCCCCGGATGGGAACTCGCCGATGGCAAGCTGCATCGAGAGTTTCAGTTCAAGAATTTTGTCGAGGCGTTTGGGTTCATGACCTCCCTCGCTTTGCACGCCGAGGCGAAGGGTCACCATCCGGAATGGTTCAACGTCTACAACCGCGTCGTCATCGACCTCAACACGCACGACGTCGGCGGTCTCTCCGCATCCGACTTCGAGTTCGCAGCTGCCGCGAACGCAGTGTACGGC
>CAYLZR010000491.1:0-1608 GCA_964388145.1 uncultured Gemmatimonadaceae bacterium
GTCCGTCGGGCGACGCGACCGGATACACATGCCATTCATTGGGCCGTTGTCTCAAGACATGCGCTTGTCCATCCATATCGACGCGAATCAGAGGATGACTAAATCCTCCTTCGCTAGAATTGCCGTCGAGAAACAGCCCACTCCCATCGGCCGCCCAGGCCACGAACTCAAAACTGCTCCAATCGTCCACCTCGATTGCCGTCTCCCGCCCTGACGCCAGCTCGATGAGACGCACCACATTGTCATCATTGTGGACCACCGCGGCGGTCGATCCGTCAGGCGAAAGATCCCATCCAGTGAAGGTGCGGTAAGAGATGCGCGTCAATTCACGAGGCTCACCGCCGGCGGGATCGAACGACGCAAAGACGAAGGCGTCACCGTCGAAATAGCCAACGACACAACGCGATGCTTCCGATTGAGGACAACGAACACCTCGAAGACCTCCTCGCTCCAACACGACCTCCGGCGCCCCTCCCGACCACGCAAGACGTCGAATCTCCTGTGCGGAACGATACAACAGCCACTGTCCATCTGCGCTCGTGATCCCACCATCTTGATCCCCGGGAGCGACTAGTATGGGCAGCGGGCCATCGGCATCCAACGGTCTTTGATACAGGTCGTAATTTCCGCCGCGGGAGGATGCAAATACCACCGACCGACCATCCGGAGTCCACCCTGTAGGCGTATCCACGCGCTCATCGAAGGTGAGTTGAGTCTCGCCGATGAATTGGTTCCCGGCGGAGTTGAGTTCTCCCACCCACACGTCGGCCTGGTTGCGCACCAGCATGGCGATCATGGTCGAGCAATCTTCGGCGACACTCAGCCCCCGCACATTGGAGCCCGCCAACTGTGTCACACGCCGTGGCTCCCCGATCATAGTTCCTTGCCCCACGTCGGTCGGCACCACCCACACGTTGGATGTGGCTTGGTGCGTGGGCCCGTCGCGAAGAGAGAAAACAAAACGGCCGTCGGCACACCATGTAAACGGAAGGACACCCGTCCAGTTTTGACGGAGCCTGACATCCTCGACGAGCACGCTTCGCTCTGTGCCGTCCACGGTAATGGTCTCCACTACGGCACCTAATCCCTGGCTCCTCCGAATGCCGAAGGCCAGGCGCCTCGAGTCCGGCGACCATGCCAGTTGCCAGAAGCTCTCCTGCGGCTCGGCCGTGAGTAAGTGTCGAGGATCTTCACCGTTCGGACCGACCAGCCAGACTTCCCGGAACGATCTGTCCATAGCGCCCCTCCCGGAGATCAGTGCGATATGTTGCCCATCCGGCGACACGGCGGCCTTAAGAACACTATTCGTCACTCTCGTTGGCCGCCCGCCGAGCATGCTTACCGACCAGAGATTCCGGTCGCCCTTCTCGCCGGCGGCCAGCACCAACAGCCGAGTTCCATCCGGGAACCACGAAACTTCCCACGGCGCGATCGGCTCGTCGATCTCGACAGTGTGCGTCACGCCGGTACCCAGGACCTGGAGATGCAGGCCGCGCGGATCGACAAACGCGAGATAGGTCCCGTCCGGAGAGATGGCGGCTCCCGAGATTGCCGTCTCGATAGGGTTGGCGGTGACCTGACGGGGAACCGGGAGTTGGACTGGAGCAT
>CAYLZR010000492.1:0-1602 GCA_964388145.1 uncultured Gemmatimonadaceae bacterium
TCGTTCAGAGTGACGCCCAGCGTCTTCATCTCCGCCTCCTCTGCCTCCCCTGCCTAGAAGGGTGCGGTGTGCGGCCTACATCCCCGGCACCATCGGCACTCCCGGCAAGCCCGGAATCGTAAAGGTGTAGTTCAAGCCGATACCAAATACAAACGGCTTTGTTTCGGGGACCGTGAGCGTGCCCGAGCCCGACGTTATGATCTTCAAAGGATTCGTCTGCCAATCACCCGCGACATGGAACCCGAGCCCCATGAGGAAATTGAAATTCAAGCCCGCCGAAATACCGAACGAATTTTGATTGGCTGTCTGGAATGTCCCTTCATTGCGCACGAACGCATATCGCCCGGCGATCCAGGGATCGAAGCTGAACCCCGGCGTGGGGACGCTGAACCCGATTCCCAAACCAATGGGCACGGTGACAACCTTGGTACCGAGACTGCTGTTATCGAGGACGCCGACGCCGCCTTGGAAGCTTATCGACACCGGCAACAACCCGCCGCCGAATAGACGCAGCGCGAAGTTGCCCATGTACTGCCTCTCGGTCTCTCGACCAACCAGGCCGCCCTTGTCGGGGTTGACGATCCCGACGCCACCGCCGATGGTCAACGGGCCGACGCCGAGCGCGCTGCGGAACGCCAGAGCGGTGTTCTTGCCGGACTCGTCGTTTATTCCCCTGCCAAAGTCGAGCGCCACCAACAGGCCCGTGCCACCTTTGGGATTGAACATCACCGGGATGCTGTTCATTTGGGCCACAGCCGGACCGGCCATGAAGGTCAAGCCCACGATGAGAGCTGCACCAAACGTCATAAAGCGTTTCATTGAAGCCTCCTGAGAATTCGGAACGCGGACTCGCGCCCGCGTTTCGTTCCTACCTGATCCACACGGCCCCAACACTGATGCCGTCGATGTCGCCGACGCCGACGCTCACACGCAGATCAAACCGCGGAGAGAGTCGGAAGTCCGCGCCAAGTCCAAGACTAAAAGCGACGTCGTCCGTGTCGCCCATAAACCACCACAGATGCGGCTGGACGAAGGGGATGATGCTTACGTCGGAGTCCTCGAGGTCGATGCGCCGTCCGAACGAAACGCCGACGGACGGGATGAGATCGTTGCTGGCTCCGGTTTGAAGACCGATGCCCAAGATCAGCGCGCCGTCTGCCGGGAAGTCGTCCGAGTGCGTCAGGATGCGCTGGCGCGCCTCAATTCCGATCGCTACGATCTCGTCGTCGCGGAACCGGTTGCGGATGAACAAGATTCCACCCCGGATGCCGATGTCGAATTTGCCGCTACCAAATCGGTAGAGACCTTCGATTGCTACATCATCCGCACGCGGGAACGATACCGCGAATCCGGCCTCATGATCACTGAAGGCTCGATACGGAGCGTTAAAGGAGGGAAACCCACTGGACTGTGCGGTCGCGCCGGATACGGAAACGACGGTGGCGATTATGATTGCAACCGCTGTTCGCATGTTTTGTCACTCCTCGGCCCTCGCATGTTCGGCGACGACCCTGACGTTGTCCCTGACCACTTGTAAGAAACCGCCGCGCACATGGAAGGCGTGGCTCGTCTCGCCCTGCCTCACGGTGAGGCGCCCATCGC
>CAYLZR010000493.1:0-1594 GCA_964388145.1 uncultured Gemmatimonadaceae bacterium
CGACGGCGGAAATGTGGACGAAGGCGTCCTTGGAGCCGTCGCTCGGCTCGATGAAGCCATACCCCCTTTTCGGATCGAACCATTTTACCGTTCCGGTGGTCATGTCTCGTCTTGTCCTTTCAAAGTATCGGGTTAGTGCGAACCGCTTCCAGCCGCGTCGCGGTGTCGTATGGCTCCACCATTTCTCGGGGTAACTCGGAGAAGAGCAAAAGCGTCTAAGCGGGTACGCCAGGGTAATGTGTAACCGATGCCCCCAATGTGCGCAGGCCGGGCGTCATGTGCAAGTAGATTCGGCGCGCGGCGCGGCACCAGCGTTCACGTCATATGATTAAAGCGCGTATTCGTCGAAGACGCCGCCACTGAGTGTCGAACGGCGGCACCCGCCGCAGAGACGGTTGTGGATGCCTTCGCTGGGGAAAGGCCGCCCACAGCGCAGACAGGCCCGCCAGACAGCGCACGCGTCGCGCTCGGCACGCTTCCGGGCCGCGCTTTCGGAGCGGCGCGCGCTGGCGCGCTTGCGCGCGGCTGTTTTGGAGTTAGCCGTCATTGTTGCGTTCTGCCAAGTGCGAAGCTCTTGCATTTAACGCCAAACTCCGGCCGTCGCAGCGCCGCGCTACTCAAAATGCCCCGGCACGATTTCGCCGTCCACGATGGTAAGAATGGGTAATCTGATATGGGATCACCTCACAGCAGATGCGAGCAGGATTACCAAAACAGCAAGCGCACCAATTGTAACGGGCCAGAACAGTTTATTCTGACGACACCTTGTCAACCATTCTAACATCTCAATCTCCTATTTCGTGATTCCCTTGATCTTCTTATGGGTCCGCGCCCGCCTCCGCATAGCCGCGTGAATAGACGCGTCCTCACCATGCTGCTTCACGAGCAGGTTAGCGGCGCGGTGGATGTCGAGACCGCCGATCGCACACTATATCCTTGATGCTGTTTCGGCGAAATTGTTCGGGGCTATGGAGGGCTTACGATGGGCGAGTTTCTAGCCGTGGCGAGGGTTTCGGAGATTTCGCGGGGGAAGATGAAGCTCGTTGACCTTGGCGGCGAGGAGGTCGTTGTGGCGAACGTCGACGGCATGTTCTACGCATTCGGCAACCTCTGCCCCCATTTTAACGGCCCGCTGGCCAGAGGCAAGCTCAGGGGCTTCAAGGTCACATGCCCCTGGCATCGCAGCGTGTTCGACGTCAAGTCGGGCCTGCCTTTGAAGGGGCCTGCCACTTCTCCCGTGCTCACCTACCAGGTGCGGATCGAGGGCGACGACATCCGCATCGCCAAACGCTGGTCGTGATGCAAAGAAACGTCCGCGAAGCGGGCTCTTCCGGTCGCTGCGCCGCAGCCCGGTAGGAACATTCACTCAGATGAGGCCCTGCCTCGCGCGGGGCTTTCTTCTTTAGAGCATCGATACTAGGTCATGAGTTCATGGTGCAGTGGTGTGCGGATGTCCGGTTATGGCTAAGAGCGGACGTTCAGGACTTAGAGCCTCTATGCCCGCTTTTGACCCATAGCAGACTATTGGGGATCCGGTCGCTTTCCCTCTCAAGCCTGCTCAGAAAACCGCCGCTGAGACCGCGCAGTGTGGGAG
>CAYLZR010000494.1:0-1588 GCA_964388145.1 uncultured Gemmatimonadaceae bacterium
ACCATTCTGCGCCGCAAAGGTGCCAAATCGTAACCTCAGAGGTGATGTCCCGCCATACCGCGCCAGGACCACCGTTTCGACCTCCGTCTTCCTTATATAAGGACGCGACATATACCTTGGGGTCTACCCCAAACGCAACTCGACGATGATTTCCTGCAAGAAAGACCTGTTCTCCATACCGCGTGGGCGACATTACCTGAACTGCGCGTACATGTCCCCACTCTCGAAGCGGGTGCAGGCGGCCGGGATTGACGGGATTCATCGCAAGAACATGCCGGGGGACATCACGCCGGACGATTTCTTTCAGGGACCCAACGACGTACGCAGGTTGATGGCGTCGCTCATCGGTGTACCAGACCCTGCACGGATTGCGGTCATCCCAGCCGTGTCGTATGGCATCTCGGCCGTCGCCAGAAACACGCACCTCACTGCTGCACAGAACGTGGTGACTCTCGTCGACCAGTATCCGTCCCACGTCTACCCGTGGCGACGGCGATGCAGCGAGACCGGCGCCGAGTTGAAAGTGATCGCTCCCGGAACCGAGGCGGCCCAGAGAGCGGAAAGTTGGAATGCCGAGTTGCTCGATGCCATTGATAGCGCGACTGCGGTCGTCGCTGTTCCGAACGTGCACTGGACCGATGGAACACGCTTCGACCTCGATGCCGTGGCGCACCGCGCCCGCCAGGTCGGCGCAGCACTGGTGATCGACGGGACGCAGTCCATCGGTGCGGTACCGTTCGACGTGCAGCTTCTTCAGCCTGATGCCGTAGTGTGTGCAGCATACAAATGGCTTGGTGGTCCGTACTCCATCGGAGCGGCGTACTACGGTCCGCGTTACGACGACGGTGTGCCGCTGGAGGAAAGCTGGCTGGCACGCGTGGGGAGCGAGGACTTCAACCGTTTGGTGGACTACCAGGACGAGTACAGGCCGGGCGCGTCCCGGTTCGATGTCGGTGAGACGAGTAACTTCATCTTGATCCCGATGTTCGTTGCTGCGCTGGAACAGCTCCACGAGTGGGGCGTGGACAACGTCGGCGAGTACTGTCGAACGCTGATCGGTGGATTGGTCGACGACCTGGAGCACGCCGGATTCCAGGTGACCGAAGAGCGGTGGCGCAGCCCGCACATGTTCGGATTCCGGGTTCCGGATGGTATGGACGAGACGGCTCTCCGCGAGCGGTTGGCCGCCGAACAGGTCTCGATTTCGTTGCGCGGCAACGCCCTTCGGGTCGCACCGTATCTGTATAACGACCCAGACGACGTCGGCGCATTGCGAAAGGCACTAGATCTGTAGGACGAGCCCGAAATGTCGAAGAAGGGTTTGGGTGACGCGAGATCGGGGCTAGACTTTATTGGAGTTGACGAGCACTGGCTCCTGAAACTCAGAAATGATACGTTTCGTACTGGGACGTTAGGAGGGCACTCAGATGGGCCTTGAACTCATATTGGCACTCGGGCTTGGCGGTTTCGGGTACTTCAAGACTCGGAAGTTCGTCCGCGAGCGACTTCGGTTCGTCGATGCCGTACAGCGCCCAGCGGCCCCGGTCGCGGCCGGCGTGGCCACCGGGCTCGCCGCCGGTCTTGCCGT
>CAYLZR010000495.1:0-1585 GCA_964388145.1 uncultured Gemmatimonadaceae bacterium
GTAGGAACTCCCAACCCACGTACCGACGAGCAGGGCTGGTGTAGCTTCACCGTTGGGTCCGGGTCCGGCGGCGGAGTCACTGCAGCCAACGGCTACCGAGGCGAGGAGGGCAATGCCCAGACTCGAGGTTTTCATCGTTCTTCTCCATTTTCAGGGATCTGTGAGGGCCACAAAATGCTTGTGGGCAGAGTGAAATGCCGTGGCCTGTGTCACAACCCGCCCCGACTCGCCCATCGGCCGAACCCGACGTATAATGGAGTCTGGCCTCTTTGACGGAGGGGATGGTTCGATGGCAGACGTGGATCTCATCGTCGACCCTGAGCAGCGAGAAGGGGGGGGAGGGGGGGTCCCCCGGCGAACGTTCATCAAGGGCGTGATCGCCGCGGGAGCGGCCGTGTCGTCGGCCGGCTATCTGTTCCGAGCGTCGGGCGTGTCTGCCCAGCCGGCCGTACAGGGAGCGGTCGAACGGCTCATCACCCTGAACGTCAACGGACAGCAACGGCGGGTGGACGTGCTCCCCCACGAGACGCTGGCGATGACGCTCAGGTACAAACTCGGGTTGACCGGCACGAAGCTGGGCTGCGACCGGGCCGAATGCGGCGCCTGCACCGTCCTGATCGATGGCGTCAACCGGTACTCGTGTTCCAACTTGACACACTCGGTCCGAGGCCAGGAGATCACCACTATAGAAGGACTGGCAATCTCCGAAACCCGGCTCCATCCCGTCCAGCAGGCCGTCCTAGACGAAGGCGGATTCCAGTGTGCTTTCTGCGCGCCCGGATTCATCATGAGCATGGCCGCGCTGGTCGAGAACAATCCCAACCCGACACGCGAAGAGGCCGCCCACGCCCTTTCCGGCAACCTCTGCCGCTGCGGCGACTACAACAAGATCCTGAACTCAGCCATGCGGGCCGCCGAATACGCCCGCCGTCGCGGATAGGGGGCGAACGACCATGGCACTAATCGGACAAGACATCGCACCGCCCGATCTGGTCGCAAAGATTACCGGGCGAGCCAAGTACGCGGAGGATTTCCGCGCCGAGGGGATGGTATTCGCCAAGCTGCTGCTGAGCCCGATGCCGCACGCCCGGGTGCGCAGCGTGGATGCCACCGAAGCACTCAACATGCCCGGCGTGCTCGGCATCCTCAGGGCCGACGAGGTTCCCCAGGTGAATGCTCCTGGTGAGCAATGCCTCACCGACGAGCCCCTCTATGAGGGAGAACCCGTTCTCGCCATCGCCGCGGTAGACGAGACCACGGCAGCCGACGCCATCGACCGCGTCAACGTCGATTTCGAGCCCCTCCCCTTCGTGATCGACCCGCTGGAGAGCCTGCGCCCCAAGGGGCCCAACGCGCGCACCGGCGGCAATTACTATCAGCGGTCGCGCGACCCGGAGGAAGCCGGGTTCCGCACGCTGAAGTGGACCAAAGCCGAGTTTGCCGAAGTGCGCGAAGGGCGTTTGCCCATGAGCGGAGAAGCCCAAACCGAATGGTCGATTGGAGACGTCGAGGCCGAACTTGCTCGTGCGGACCTGGTCTTGGATGAGACGATCGTTCACCAGACGCTGTCGCATCATCCCATGGA
>CAYLZR010000496.1:0-1585 GCA_964388145.1 uncultured Gemmatimonadaceae bacterium
GCTGGAGTTCAGACGTGTGCTCTTCCCATCCTAACGCCCACGACGGCTCCGGGCACACCCGCCACCCCCACGACGCCACCGCCAGAGTCTTCGATCTTCAACTAGCCACGTTCGTCTTGCCGGATACCGCAGGGTCGCTGCGAGCGGTGCGGGTGGGCGACAGCGTCCGTGTGCATCTGCAGTTGAACAACGCCGACGGCTTGGGAAAAGTCACCATCGACGGCGTCGCGTTCCGCGGCAGCGTGCTGCTCGGTACCCAGGCGATCGTCCCGCGATTCGACCCAAAAGTCATAGACAATCTCCGTGACGGGTTGGTCGATACATTGTTGATCCGCTACCTGCTTGCGACAGAGGGAGAAACCACTCCCGAGCTTGCGACGCTCCGGGCGGTGGTGGAGGACGCGAGAGGAAACGTCGACACGGTGTTTGTCCAAGTCGAGCTGACCGCCGGCCCGGGCTTGACCGTGACGGCTCCGGCCGACGGCTCGCAAGTCGCCGCGGGGTTCAACGTGGTCGTTGAGATCCTCGCAGAGGGCAATGCGATCACCCAAGGCAGTGCGATCGCCGAGGTCGGTTACAACACGACTGGCGCCGTGACCGCCAGCGACAAGATCATCTTCCCCATCGGATCGCGACCCGACACGACTATCGCGAGCTTCGTGCTCTCGATTCCCGCCGGGACCGCTCCAGGCTTCCTGACGTTGTTCCCCGTGGGTCTGGACTCCGCGGGCAACCCGGGATCGGGCGCATCGATCACGATTGAGATCGTGGCCGTTGGTGGCATCGACACAGGGTTCCCGTTGGTGTTGGGCAGCCACGAGCTGCGTGTAGAGGTAGATGACGAGATCGTTGTGAAGGCGACGGATCTCGGCGGTGTAGCGCGAGTTGGATATACTATTACCGACCTTGCCGCTACCGTGACCCTAAGTGGTGACTCGGTCGACTTTGCGGGAACCAATACGAATGAACAAGCCACATTCGCCATGCGGCTCGACGCCGTGGTGTCGGCTTTCCCCACACAACTGGTCGTCAGGACGTTTGCCATCGACGTGGCGGGCAACCGCGGTGGAAATTCGTTTGACGGATCAACGCCCGTCGCGTGGGTCGGGCGAACCGACACCATCACCGTGGTGGCCGGCCGAACGAGCGAGTTGCCGCAGGGTGGTGTCGTCGCTGACGCTATCGTGAATCGTAATCGCGGGATCGCCGGTGAAGTCTATCTCACGAATATCACGCTCAACCAGCTCGAGGTGTTCGACATCGCCACCCGCCTCTTCGCACCGGCGATTCCGATTGGCTCTCAGCCGTTGGGTATAGCCCTCTGGCCGAGCGACACGTTGGGTGCCAACGCCAACATGGTAATGGTGGCCAACTCCGGTGGTACCAACATCTCCATCGTCGACATGGTGACCCGTCGGGAGACGCGCCGTCACGCGCTGCCGAACTTCATCATCGAAACCGTCGAGACCGAGACCGATCCCGACGACGGCCGCCTCGTGGAGAAGGTCGTACGATTCGATTTCTCGGATCGTCCGCAGTACATCGGCGCGACGTGCCGGCCCACTACCGGGCTCACCACGTGCGC
>CAYLZR010000497.1:0-1585 GCA_964388145.1 uncultured Gemmatimonadaceae bacterium
TGGATCAAGGCTACGCCCGACAAGGCGTGGTTCACCATGACCTGACTCCGTCCGCGCACTACGTGAGCCGTGAAGGCCTGATCGCGTTGCGAAAAGCGGACCCGGTCCACACTGTATGTGCCGCTCAGCAGCAGGTTTCGTGACGTGTTCCAGGTCGGCGTGAAGGACGCCGACACCCTCCAGCCGTCGAAGAACGATCCAGCCTCGATTCTCACATTGGGCCGGAACAGATCCGCGTTGGGAGCCTCATAGCGCAACGACCCGGTGTGAAACGTGTAGCTCCCAGCCGGTACGTCGGTGTCGTCGGACAGGCTAAACAACTCATCGAGATCCTCGTATATCTTCGCGCCGGCGAGCGTCAATATGTGACCGGCCTTCGTCTCGAAAGCCCATTGGGAGCCCACCTCGGCCGATTCGACCCGTCCCCCGGCGTTGCGGCGAAATGCAAAACCGTTGAGAGTGAGTGTGTGCCGCAAGAGAATAGACTCCGCTCCCGGCCGCCAACCATACGAGATATTGTCGCCGACTCGCACATAGTCCGACCGGCTCAGGAACCCCATCTCCGGATTGAAAGTGTCCCCCGCCCGCGAGATGTCGAACCCGTAGGTGAAGCCGTCGATTCCGCGGCGTTCCCATCGCAGCCGGGCGAACGAGCGGTCGAACACGTCGACGCCGCCAGCGTCGGCATCGTCGAACGACTGCGCCCAGTTCCACGTCAAATACTCCTCCCCGAACGGCCGGACGATCCCATCCAGTCCGTAGACGGCGTTGTACCCTCCATCGACCGTCGCGCGGCTCGTCACGATGCCGCCGACGTAGGAGTTTGGATTGAACACCTGCCGCCGCAGTCGAACGACCCCGAAATTCTCGGACGGCAACGTCGCCGTCTCAGCCGTCTGCATATCGAGAAAACCAACATCCCATGCGCCAACCCGCCCCACGAGTCTCGCTCCCCCAAAGATGCGAGCCCGTTTCCCTTCCACCAGACCAATCCGACGAGAGTGGAACAACCGATCCACGCCTCCGAATGGGAAATCGAAGACGCTCGCGCGTTCCTGGAAAAAGAGCCGACGTTCGGGAAAGAAGAGCGAGAACCGGGTGAGGTTCACGACCTGGTTGTCCGCCTCGACCTGAGCGAAGTCGGTATTAACCGTTAGATCGAGCGTGAGGTTGTTGGTGATACCGTACTTGACGTCGAGGCCCGCCTCGCTGGCATTGTCGATAACCAGGTCGTACGCGGTCTCGGCGTCATTGAGCGACCGCGTCCGTCCGACTCCGCCCAATCCGTACGGTGTGACATAAAGCGGCGTCCTGCGGTACACGTCTTCCAACACGACTTCCTGCGCGCGGGAGGCCCCGGTCAGACTCGGCAGCAAGCCCCATCGAGGCGGGATGGCCGGGAAGATGATCAGCTCATTCTTCCTCGCAATACGCCGCCAGGCAATGACGCCCATGACCACTCGGCCTGCGTCGTCTTGAAAACGGAGGCTCGAGAACGGAATACGTATCTCTGCAAACCACCCTTCTTCGTTGTGGTGAGCGACACCGTCCCAGAATGTGCTCCAACTAAAATTCGGCGTGCTCT
>CAYLZR010000498.1:0-1578 GCA_964388145.1 uncultured Gemmatimonadaceae bacterium
GCCAACGAAATGCTCCAGGAGCTGAAGCACGCCGGCGAAACGCAGCCCGCTTAACGCGCATGGCGTTGCCGGCTGACAACCGCGTCGCGGTGTGGTACAACAACCGCGACCTGCGACTCGAGACTCGCCCTCTTCCTTCTATAGGGGAGGGCGAACTCTTGTTGCAGGTACACGCCAGCGGTATTTGCGGCAGCGACCTCCTCGAATGGTATCGCCTTTCCCGCGCCCCGCTCGTGCTCGGTCACGAGGTCGCAGGCACGGTCGTCCAAACCGGCAATGGTGTGTCTGGCTTTGCCGAAGGCGACCGCATCGTTTCGACACATCACGTACCCTGTTTCGAGTGTGACTACTGCAAAAGCGGCCGCGAGACCATGTGCGAGCTGTTGCGCACCACGAATTGGGATCCGGGTGGCTTCGCCGATTTCATTCGCGTGCCGGCGGTCAATGTGGATCGGGGAACGTTGAGCGTTCCCGACAGCGTGTCCGACAACGCCGCGAGTTGTGTCGAGCCATTCGCGTGCGCGCTGCGCGGTCAACGCAAGATCGACGTCGGCGAGGGAAGCAGTGTGCTCATCCTCGGCTCCGGCGTGTCTGGTTGCCTACACCTCTTTGCAGCACGTGTTCGCGGCGCTGCGAAGGTGTTCATGACCGATCCCCAACCCGCCCGGCGTGCGATGGCGGAGAAGCTCGGCGCCGACGCGGTGTTCGATGCGCGTGACAACGTTCCAAAACTTGTCCGCGACTCGCTGGGCCGCGGCGTGGATTTCGTGATTGCCACCACCGGCGCTCGTCCCGCTATCGATCAGGCGTTTGCATCGCTCGATCGCGGCGGGACGATCCTATTCTTTGCGCCGATGGGTCCCGACGTGGAGTTGCCGGTCAGGTTCGACGACGTGTTCTGGCGCAACGATACCACGCTCACCAGCACGTACGGCGCGGCGCCGCGCGATTTGGAGGAAGCAATGGGAGTCATCGCGTCTGGTCGTGCGGACATGGATCAACTCGTGACACACACGCTGCCGCTGGGAGAAATTCAGCGGGGATTTGAGATGATGGTCGAGGGGAAGGAGTCTCTAAAGATCATCGTGGATCCCCGCCTCGACAGGGAGCAGGGAGCAGGGAGCGGGGAGCTGGAAGTGGACTGATGGGCGACGTCGCTTTAGCGACAGATGGCCGAGCCGCGGGTTTACCCGTGGTCCAAAGGCGGACGTCGTTCGCCTAATTCCCGGAACCCAAGAGCGTGGCAGCTGCGGACGAGCTGCTGCCAGGAGGCACAGCGGTTTTGCAGTAATCGGGTTACAGGTTGCAACAGATTGGTGACGTTGCTGAGCGAGGAGATCGTATCGTGGTCGGGCGGTTCGACAACGGTTGCGAGGTAACGCGTTTTTCCCTTCGGGTACCAAGATTTCGCCGTCGGTAGGTGCTGGCGTGGCGAAACTGGTAAACGCGGCGGAATCACAGTCCGTTGGGCGAAAGCCTCTGTGGGTTGACGCCCGCTCCTCCCTACCACTCCGCTCGCGTCCGCTCTATGCGAACTCGCGTCATTCGACGCTCGACCGCACGCCGCGTCGACTCCCA
>CAYLZR010000499.1:0-1566 GCA_964388145.1 uncultured Gemmatimonadaceae bacterium
CACCACGCGTAAGCCCGCTCGATGACGGGCCACAGCTCCCGCACCAAACCAACGTCGCCGCTGGCGCGCCAGTAGCGCCAGACCGCCACGATCCAGTACGGGGTCGTGTCGGCGTGGAAGTAGGCATACGGGAAGTCGGTGAACCACGGGATCCGTCCGGCGCTCTGCGAGATCTCGTGCGTGATCTTCCCGTCGTCACGCTGGTACTCGGCGAGGAATCGCAGCCCTTGCGCGGCGACGTCCCACTGCGCCGTTGCATCCATCGCGAACGTATTGATCGCGGCGTCCCCACCAAAGAACCACCCGAAACCCGGGCGCGTGCTCGTCCCCGACGTTCCCCATCCTGCCACCAACCCGCACCCCAGGTCAGGATTGCAGACAAGCTGCTCGTCGAGATTCACCTTTGACCACTCGAGTGCGAGGTCCAGCTCGTCATCCGGCGTGTCGATGGAAGTCGTTCGGCTCAAGAGATCCGTGACATGTGCCCGCCGCTCGCGGTAAAGTCGCTCCGCACTCGCGATCAAGTTCCGGTAGATCGTGTATACCGAATCGCGCGGTGCTGTGGCAGCGGCAATCGCGATGGGTACGAACTGACGCCGGATGCTCGCCGTATCGATGGGAATCGTGAACATGTTGGGCGCGTCGGCGAGAGCGTGCGCGGGGTGCGAAGATGCCGTCGCCGCCCACGGCGATCCGATAACGCCGTTTAGCTCGCCGAGACTTTCCGAGAGGACGAACGCTTTTTCTTCAGCATTCCAGAACGTATACTGTCCGCCGAACGCTCCCGGCCACGCGTATTGGAACACGGTCCGAAAGCTCACGATGATCTCGAGCGGCCGGAACGTCTCCACATCGAGCAATACGAGCAGCCCGGGTTCGTTCAACGGCGCCAGAATGTGCTGCCGCACCGTAAACGTGGCGTGCGAATATGTGATGGTAGTCAGCTCCGGCCGGATCTCGACGGTGCGGGCCACGCTGGTGCCCGGTACGGCCTCGACGTAGTCGGGGATCTTGAAATCGAGTCGAAAGTCCCTGGCGAGCTTGAGAGGGTGCACCCAAAGCTCCGCCTCGCCGGTCTCGTAGCCTAGCCAGGCGGCCTTGCGGCCAACCACTCCTATGTATTGCCGCGGGCGGACATCACCCCGAAGTGTGAGAGGCGACGCTTCGATCGGAAACTTGCGGACTGTAAGGGTATCGATTGAATTTATCGGTGCCGTAATCGCCAGGGACAGGGCTGCGTGTAGGGTCGCGGCGAGCACATGCATGATATCCTCCGAGGGTTCCCCATAATATCCCGTCGTCTCAGCCGTTCGTCCAGCGCGGCCTGGAGGAGCAACCGGAAAAGGTGCACATTCTCCGTGCGGCCACATCCAACGCCCCTTTGCGGACCGGTCATGAAAATGAGAACACCTCCCATCATTCCCATCGCCATCGCCGTCATCGTCACGGCGTGCTCGCAAGGATCCATCCTCGACAAACAGCAGATTCTCGACCGCCAAACGTGGTGGGACAACCGGGACTGGGACTGGTACCAGGCAAAGATCCCGTTCTTCGAATCTCCCAATC
>CAYLZR010000500.1:0-1565 GCA_964388145.1 uncultured Gemmatimonadaceae bacterium
GAGGCACGGGATGCGATACGGGGAAGCGGCGTAGGGGACAAGAAGAACTGACTCGCTTCAACGTTCCCCCGATCTTCAGCGGAAGATGTGGGGATGTCATCCGAGCGCGTGAGGCGCTGATGTAGGGCGGGACGGCGGTAGGGCGGTACGCTACGCGAGCGACTGAACCGCGAGACGCAACTCGGCATCGACGAAGCGGTTCGGTTGGTCCGATCGTCCGACCGACGATCCAACCGCGGGCATCGTAACCTTCAAACCTGTCCAAAAAACGATTGCGAATGAGCTGACGTGGCACGGGCGAGAGACACCATAGGAATTACCTCCGAGACGGGAGACGGTTGGCGACGATTAGGTTTCTACCACGAACCCGACCACGAGCGGCGCTTCTGGCGTTTCGTTGGCTCCCGTGCGGGCCTGGGTCAGTTGGCGGACGAACTGCGTCGCTGTGCCGAGACAGAGGAGGGAAGCGAACACGGCATTCGCCTTGGGCCTTACGAAGACCTGGTTCTGTACCGGTGGAACTGTCCCGGCATCGACGACCACGGCATCTACGGACCCCCGGACGCGCTCGCCAGTTTGGCCGAATTGGTGGAGAGAAATCTCGGCGCACCTGGGTCGAGCACCGTTATTGGCCCCGAGTACGCTTCCGACGTGGAGTATCGACTACGCCTCGAAGTGAAGGAGGACGACTTCGACCCTACCTCCGTGATGCCGGTGCCGGGCGCGGCGGATGTGGCCGAACTTACGAACGGTGACGAGGCAGTCGAACTTGCTCACGCGGCCGATTTTGTCGTCAGTCCCTCCGTCCCGTGCTACTACTATGACCCCGACGCCGTCCTTGACGAGACCCACGGTGTCGTGTACCTGGAAGGCTTCCATATCGTGATGCAGTTCAAAACCACGAACATGTTGTTCAACAAGAGCGGCACCAAAGAGTGTCGGCTTTCGCTGGAGGAAGTGTCGACGGTGAGCTTCAAACGCGGATTCTTCGGCGGCGCTGAGATGAGGATACAGGCGCGCGACATGATGAGCGTGGGCGAAGTCCCGAATGCGAAAGCAGGTCTCATACGACTCAAATTCAAACGCGCCAACCGTGAGTTAGGAGAGACACTCGCCGGGATGCTGGAAGAGGCGCTGGCGCAGCTCTTGGAGAGACTCTGACGCGCGGCCGTTAGGCAAGCGGACCGAGGATCGCCGCAGGCGACCGCAGGTAGTATGAAGTGGTCCGGGGCGTGACGTGGTGATGGCGGATTCACGCTCGGGCATGGCGGACACGCCGGAACCGAAGCACTCAACCTCTTCGAAAAGTTGAAGGCGGGAAGTCGGCAAGCTCGCCGACATCGTGTTGCTTGATGCGAATCCCTTGGAGGATATCAAGAACACGCAGACGATCTGGCGGGTGATCAAAGAGGGGTGGGTGTTCGATCCGGAGGAGTTGCAGGCAGAGCGAAACTGAAAGGATCGTAGCCGCTAGGTTTTTTGTGACGTTTTTTGTTACACACCCAGAACATCCTTCGAAGAGCGCACTTTCGCAACGCGTAAGTCACTGTCCGGTTTTCACTTCC
>CAYLZR010000501.1:0-1561 GCA_964388145.1 uncultured Gemmatimonadaceae bacterium
TAGACGATCGCGGTGATGTCGCCGCCGGGGCTGATCCCCTTGTTGGTGACGGTATGCTCGGTGTGGTCGTGCATGATCCACACCCCCGGTCCCGACGCATAGAAGTCGTCGCTCCCCGGCCTGAGCTCCAGGTCGATGCGCTGGGCGGCGCCGACGTCGAAGACATCGCGGGTGTAACGCATGCCGGCGGGCACCGGATAGCCGTCAAGATGCGTCAGCGTCGGATGATGGCCGTGGATGTGCAGTTTGATCGGCCGGGCGCCGGCATTCAGGATGCGCAGCTTGACCCGCTCGCCCGATTTCACCTCGATCGGCGTGTCGCGCAGGGTGAAGGGAAACGAGCGGCCGTTGAGTAGAAAGATATTCGGCCGGCGCTGGGTCGAATCGTACTCGCGGTGCATGCGCTTTTCGATCTCGCGCGGGTCCTTGTACGCGGCGGGAATGCGGTTCAGCCGGGCGTCGATATCCATGTAGACCAAGGAATACTCGCGATCGTACCCCTCCTCCTGAGTCGCCTTGGCGAGATCCGGCATCCGCCCCGCACCGACGACGAGGTGGGTGAAATTGTTGTTCGCCCGGTTGGGCTCGATGATCAGCATTCCAACCAGGCCCATGAGCACATGGACGTCGGGCTGAACGTGGCAGTGATAGAAGAACGTGCCGGGGTTCTTGGCCACAAACTCGTAGGTGAATGACTCTCCAGGCTTCACCGCTGCCTGGGTAATGTCGGGTACCCCGTCCATGGCATTCGGGTGAATGGTCCCGTGGGGGTGAATCGTGTGCGGGAAGTAATGCGTGTTCAGGAGGACAATCCGAACCCGATCTCCTTCCTCGACGCGGATGGTGGGGCTCGGCACGCGGGCAACCGGAGTCATGCCCTGGCCCTCGGGCGCGAACACCCAGAATTTCACGAATTCTCCGGGATAGACCTCCTCCGTGACTTCGATTACCTCCAGGCGGATCGTGACCTCGTCGGGGTCGCCGTCGCCGTCGAGGTCGCGGCCCAGCACGAGCGCGTCCATCGAGGCTCCCGGAATGCGCGCTTCCTGCCAGTGGTCGGCCGCACTTGCGGTGGAGGGAAACACCGCGACCAGCCAAGCGAGACCGAGGCCCGCCGAAACATATCTTTTGAGCCCAAACATCAACCTCTCCCGTGCGCGCTCGGCGGAACGTTTTATCCAGCGTTCTTAAATCGTCGCGCCTTTTCCAATCTTCTCGTCTACCCCAAAGTGTAACTCCAAAGAACGACCAGCCGTGTGCACGTGGACGACTAATTCTTCTGCCGCACCTCACGCGTGCGCCGCGATCATCAACATTGCCCATAAGAGAACACGGGCGAAAGGCAATCCCGCCAGCATTCCCCGGTCAGGGCGCCGCCACGCGTTCGCTTGGCCCTCGGCTTCCTACCGGTACCGCATCACCCACACCTCGGGCTCGGTCGGAAGCGTCTCGGGCGTGAGGGACACGGTGAGCGTGTCCAGCCGCCTTACGTTGTTCAGTCCGGTCAGAAAGGCGCTTTCGTCCTCGATCGGCCAAGCCGCGGTCACCGGGGTTTTGTAAT
>CAYLZR010000502.1:0-1559 GCA_964388145.1 uncultured Gemmatimonadaceae bacterium
GTGCCGGGTCAGGTCTTTCGCGGCGCCCGCGCGCGCCTCGTCGAATTTGGCGACCACCTTGTCGAACGCCGGGCCCTCGGTTGGCTTCCCGGCGTCCTTGGCCCACTGGCGTAACTTGTCGATCTGCTTGTCGCGGTCGCTCTCTCCAAGTATTGAACGCAGTATTGCCCACTGGTCCGGCTTGGAGATGTCCATCTCCAGCGCCTTGGCCACGGCGGCGGCGGCCCCTTTCTGGCGTACTTGCCCCTGCGCCCAGTAGCGCACGCCCGCATCCTTGAGGATCTGCCGCGCCCGCCGGCGGATGGCGTCCTGTTGCGGATCGCCCGTGGCCTCGTTCAATTCGCCTTTGACACCCGCATACAGGGCCTTCGCCATCGAGGCCAGATGCTGCGGAACCCCCTCCGCCTTCACCGCCCCGGTGCCGGCGCACAGGAACAGAACGAAGGCGGCCGCCAGTGTTCCGGCAATGTGAACGCGTCTCCTCGTCAACATAGCGTCACCTTTGGACATTACGCGGGCGGCGGCAGGCAGCCCGATCCCAGCCAAAACCCGGATGGATTTGAACACCGCCAATCAGCATGGTTTTGCCGCCGACCGCACTTGTGAGTATATTATGATTTATTATGCGTCAGGGCTTTCCTTTCGGGAACCAACGGGGAGGCAGAAAATGCCCATTCTAAGTCGCCTTACGATGACCGCCGCGGCCGCCGCGATCGCCTTGGCGGTGCCGAAGCCTGGCATCGCGCAGACCAACATGCTGTTCATCCTCGACGGCTCGAACTCCATGTGGGGTCAGGTCGAGGGCGTGGCCAAGATCAAGACCGCGCAGGATGTACTCACTGATCTGATAACGGACCTGCCGAAGGACACGAAAGTCGGGCTTATGGTCTATGGCCACCGAAGCAAGGTGTCCTGCGACGATATCGAGATACTTTCCTCGATAGGCGCGGACGGGCCAGCCGAACTGGTGAAAAAGATCAGGAGTATACAACCGACAGGCAAGACGCCGATAGCCAATGCGCTGTTCGGGAGCATGGTTGCGTTTTCAAAATTCGAAGGGCAGAACAACCACGTCGTACTGATATCGGACGGTATCGAGACCTGTGGCGGCGACGTTTGCATGGCGGCGAGCGTGATCGCCAATGCGAACATCAAGCCGCGCGTACACGTCGTCGGTTTCGACGTCGGCGCCAAGGAGCGGGCGCAGCTCGAGTGCATTCCCAAGATGGGCAACGGCAAGTACTTCAGCGCCGCCAATGCCGGCGAGTTGAAGAAGGCCATCGCCCAGGTGAAACAGGTGGCGCAGGCGGCCCCGCAACCGCCGCAACCGAAGAAGAAGGGCCCAAAGGAGGTCTTCCGCGATGATTTCAAGGGCGAGGAACTGGCTGATCACTGGGAGGTGCTGAAACCCAACCCGGATGCCTTTATCGTCGAGGACGGAAAACTCTTGATTGTCAGTGGTACGCCCGGTTCGATGGCAGGGCTTGTCACAAATTTGAAGGTGGCGGGTGACGGTGTGCCACGTAAGCTGGTTCAATGACTACCATCAGCTATCGCTA
>CAYLZR010000503.1:0-1555 GCA_964388145.1 uncultured Gemmatimonadaceae bacterium
TTGAAGGTGGGAAACACGTTTCCCGACTTCGAACTCCCAGATCAAGATGACAAATCACAGAAGTTGTCCAAATTGATTCGCGGCTTCCCCACCGTCCTGATTTTCAGCCGCGGATATTACTGACCGAAGGATCGTCGTCAGTTGACGACCTACGTGAACGAGCTGCAGGCGGAGTTCCGCGTCAACTACTGTAAGATGATCACGGTGTCAGTTGACGACCGGATGAACACGACCGAGACCCGTACCGCACTCGCGGCAGATTGGCCGTTTCTCATGGATCCAGACAGGAAGCTCTTGCACGAGCTACAGATGGTGGATCGAACGGACCCGGCCCACGGCGAGGTATACATCCCGTACACGTTTATCCTTGATCGAGATCGGTCGATTTACAAGATCTACAACGGTTGGTGGTTCCTCGGTCGCCCAACGTCCGAGGAGATTCGCATGGACCTGCGGACTCTCATGTCGCGCCGCCCAGATTGGGTGTACTCGGACAAGTAGCAGGCCCGAGATACCACTAACCTGCCCAAGTGCGGCCACATGCCGGCGTGACCGCACTCGGACTCTCACACAACCGACGGAAAGCCGACGACGAGAAGGAAGACGGCTGCGGGCAAGAAGACAGCGAGGAAAAAGAAGGGAGCCGGCAGGAAGACCACCGCAAGGAAGGCGAGGGGCTAGCAGCGCTGGGCCGCGCGTTCACCAATGACGCGACGCCGACACTGCAAGGATCAGACAACTTCCACGACGATCTTACCATTGGCCCTGTTCTCGTCCATCGTGGTGTGCGCTTCGGGGAGCTTCTCGAAAGGAAAGGTCGGTCCGAGCTTGAGCACCAGCTCACCAGACTCAACGAGAGAGACGTACTCTTGAAGCTGTGCGGATGTGATATCGGACGACTCGCCGGCGTACGAGGTCAACTTTACGCCAGTCGGCACATCTGCCATTGGGCGAAATTCCGATAGCACCCACTTACCGCCAAGTATGCCGGTCATGCACACAATGCCGCCTCGTCGCGTCGCCTGTAGTGAATCCAGCAATGTCGTGGCCCCCACCAACTCGAGGACGCGGTCGAAACCTTTTGGGTAGATCGCTCTGGCTTTGTGCACTATGGATCCATCATCCACGATTACGTGAGTAGCTCCGGCGGCCACAAGTTCATCGGCTTTAGTCACACTTCTGGTGGTCGCCGTGAGCTCGAGACCCGCCGCTCGCGCGAGAGCAATGGCTGCGAAGCCGATGGACGATGTCGCACCGCGCACGAGGAGGTTCTTGGCGCGCTCAATCTCGAGGCCGGTATGGAGCGAGCCATGGACGGTCTGCAGCATCTCGGGCAGCGCTCCGAGGATCTTCCAATCCAGCTTTGTCTTCAACGGAAACACATGCTGCGATGGAACGAGAACAAACTCTGCGTACGACCCATCGAACTGCCGCCCCATCCCACCCATCAGCGCAGCAACTCGCGTCCCGGGGGACAGCTTGGTGCCGGGTGCGGCAACCACTTCACCGACGCATTCGATGCCGAGCACCCGGGGAAACTTCACCGTGGGCGACT
>CAYLZR010000504.1:0-1555 GCA_964388145.1 uncultured Gemmatimonadaceae bacterium
CGCGGGTTCGCCAACATCCGCTTCACCTGACCGTCGAGCACGCCGGGATCTGACAGGGAGTTCTCCCCCGCCAACGCCATCAGTTCGTTGTCCGGAGGCGCACCCCAGAGGAAGAACGACAGGCGCGCCGCCAAGTCTTGATCGCTGATTCGATAGCTCTCACCGGGTTCGACGCTGGTCGGTGGCTCTTCGAAGCGGAACACAAAGTCGGGGCTCGCGAGCATCGCCTGTACGACCGTCCTAATTCCAATTTCGAAACCATGCTCGGCTGCTTCTGCGTCGTAGAACGACATTAAGCCGTCACGATCGAATCTGGTGAGCGGTCTCCGAAAAGCCTGGGTGCCCAAGGTGGAGATGATCTGTTCTGCGCACGCCCGCTGCTCGTCGGCCGACGTGGGCCGGCAGGAAAAGATCTTCCGGCGGCTGGGTGTCTCCGAAACACCCGTGGGGTTCTCCGGTCCGGTGATGACGAGATCCTTCAAGTGCGCCAGGGCCGTGACCCCGTAGCCCCTGACTCCAATCTGTCTATCTACCAAAGACCACTCATGCGGGGACATCAGGTCTTCGATTGGGCCTTCGGATTTTCGAATAAAAGCGGCGGATACTCTTTGCGGTCCGGCGCGGACGAAGATCGGGTCCGTCTCCATGGTTGCGCCGTTGGGATCGCGCGTATGCATCCACTTGTCGACTTCCAGCAATACAACGCGCTCGCCGTTGATAGAGATCTCAATCTGTTCCCCTTGAGTGGTGCCGCCGTAAAACCCGCCGGTGGTCGTGTGCTCGAAGGCCATGGTGAACACGTACGCGCCGTCGGCCGGGAAGTTGTGCACGACGGAAATCCCACCGCGCGTTCCGCGCGGTGCGCCCTCCACGCGATCCCATTGGGTGGTGTAGCCCGAGTTCGTATACGTTGTTGAGGTCCTCGAAGCGTCCGGATCGCCGACCGCGAGGCGACTGATCTCGGCGGCCGCGTTCAGGTAGGCGCTCATCAGCGTCGGCGAGAGTATCTGAACGTCGGCAATATTGTCGAAATTGGCACTCTTCGTGTCCAGCGGCAAATAATCTCCGGCGTCGATCTCGAGCGCCAGCAGGTCACGGATCGAGCTGGTGTATTCGGCGCGATTGAGGCGCTGGAAAGTGCGGTGGCCGGGGTTCGGGTTGGTGGCAGCCGCGTCGTCGAGCAGGGTTTCCAGCTCCGTCATGAGCAGGTTGAGCGTGTCGGCCACCGGCCGCGGCGATCCGGGGGGTGGCATCATGCCGGCCTGCAGCTTGCGGATCATCTTCTCCGCCACTTCGGCGTTCTCTACCGCCGCGCCCACGTCGAACGTTTGCAGCGACAGATTGCCGGTTTTTGCGATGTCGTTGTGGCAGACCACGCAGTAACGCAGGATGATCATGTTGAGCGACTCGGACGAGGACGTATCGACCACGTGCCGAGCGAGGGTGGTCACGGGGACGCCGTCTGGGTGCTCGGACGGCGTGCGACTCGTCTGGGTGGCCAGGCTGAAGGACAGCAGCCCGGCGCAGAGCATTGGAAAGGCGAACCTGGTCATTC
>CAYLZR010000505.1:0-1547 GCA_964388145.1 uncultured Gemmatimonadaceae bacterium
GACGTGCTCGACCTCGGCGCGCAATTCGAAGTCGCTCTCGGTCTCGACGACCAATCCTCGTCGACGCGCGAGCACCTCGACCCCGCCAAAATTGCGATACAGCTCTTTGCCGTCGGGACCGTCGATTGCGACCATCAGGGTGACGGCGCTGATGACTCCATCAATGGATCCTCCGAAGTCGCCTCGTTCGAACGTGTCATAGAACTCGCTGCGAATAAGCCCGTCGCTTCCACGGATGTCGTGCGTGACCCCGTCCCATGATGCCACACCGTTGTCCACCGACGCGTCAACCACCTGGAGTTCGGCATACAACAAGACCTGCGTATCGAATCGTCCTTTCAGCTCGCGCAGTAGCTCCTTTCGCGCCGTCCCGAACTTTTCCTCGTCGCGCTGTCCGGTAATCGGGTCGAAGAACCCACCCATCTGCCGGAGGATTCCGTCCCAGATACGAGAGTATTCGGCGGCGGGCACCACGGAGTAGCCGCCTTGCCGCAACCGCGCTTCGATGACCGAATCGATTCGACTCGCAGCCCTCGCGGAAACAAGGACACCCTCGGGAGGAACGGCGGGCGTGACAATGACGGTATTGACGACCGACCTGACGGTGTCGGCTGGGACGAGGAAGGGGTTGTATGGTTGCTCCGTCACAGTCGTCAAGCAACCAACCGAAAGCAAAGTTGCCACCAGTAGCGGGCCTTGGCCACGCGAGTTTTTGAATATCATCGGCGGTAGGCGATCAGGAATCGCCGTGGGACCGTCAGGGTTAAGCCGGCGTTGACTTAGGCGGACGGATCGCGTCCCTCGCCCTGCCCTCGGAAAGGATGCGCTCGGTGAAATCCACGCGCTCGTGGAGATCGGTGAATTCCTCCCGCATCAGGCGGACTTCGTCCTGCAGTTGCTCCACCGCCTCGGTGAGGTGCTCGTTTTCGCCTGTGGGCATTTCACGCATGCGAAGCTTGTGATTGAACCGCATCTTTATCCCCACCAGCACGAGGATGCCGAGGCTGGTCATGCCCATGATCGCGGCGAGGGCTTCTATGGCGTCTGGCGTCATGCTCTTTCCTTCCCTGTCAATGTTCCCTCTTGGGATAATCGATGTCCGCCTCCACCGCCAGTTCAGATCCCAGGTCCGCCCAGCTATCCAAACCGAACCGCAATTTCGCCATGCCGCACGTCGGCAGATTTTCGAGCGTCACCCGGGCGAGTCGATTCACCATGGCGGTGATCTCCGGGTTGTGACCAAACAACATGGCCCGCTCGATCCGGTCGTCGGTGGCTTGGAGCAATTGAATCAAGCCGGCGACCCCAGCTCCATAAATCCGCTCGTCAACGATGATATCGGCAAGACCGAATCCCACCGCCTCCGCGACGACCTGCGCGGTGGTCAACGCGCGATTCGCCGGACTGGAAAGGATCAAATCGGGCCGATACCCCGACTTCGCGAGCCGGCCTCCCATGACCGGAGCGTCGCGCTTGCCGCGCTCGTTCAGCGGCCGGTCCCGGTCGGCCAACTCGGGGTGCTTCCAGCTGGACTTGGCGTGGCGGAC
>CAYLZR010000506.1:0-1541 GCA_964388145.1 uncultured Gemmatimonadaceae bacterium
CGTCGCCTTGGGCAGCGCGGAGCAGCGGGAGCGCTTCGGCGCCGTCTACGACTAGGCTGCCGCGGATTGATTGTCTTGAGCACGGATCGGTCGGAGCGGGGTTGTGGGATCTGCGTCCTCAAAGCTTCAGCGTCATCTGTGGCAGCCTGGCCGCCCCGACCTCAAGACGATATTCTATGACCGCCACTTCGGTTTAGGAGGAGCCTTTTGAAAAAGAATGCTTCGTTGATGACCAGGCGCGACGTGCTGCAGGCGTTCGGCTTCATCGGTGGTTCATCCCTGGTGATGGGTACCATGGACGCTTGGGGTCTGATGGGAACCTCCGCGGGTGCCCGTCCGGTGTTGCGTGGCAGGCAGCCCGACACGCGGGTCATCGTGCTGGGGGCGGGAATCTCGGGACTGACGGTCGGGTACGAGCTGGGGAAGTTGGACTACGACTACCGCATCCTCGAAGCCCGCGATTTTGTGGGCGGCCTTTGCTGGACCGTCCGTCGCGGCACCGAGCACACCGAGGTGGGGGGAGAGCGCCAGGTGTGCCGGTTCGACGAAGGGCAGTACTTCAACGCGGGCGCGTGGCGAATTCCGAACGCCGATAAGGCCGTGCTGGGTTACTGCAAGGAGCTGGGTGTGCCGCTGGAAATGTTCGTGAACTGGACCGACGCGAACTACATGTGGGAAGAAGACTCCGAACGCGGACCTCTGGCCGGCAGGAGAGTGCGTTTGCGGGAGGTCAAAGCCGACCTCTGGGGATCCACGACGGAGCTGCTCGCCAAGGCGATGGACCAGGGGCAGATCGACGCACCGCTCAACGAAGAAGACAAGGGACTCTTGGTCGAATTTCTGGTCAGGGCAGGCTACCTCGATTCCGAAGACCACCTGTACCGGCCGCCCAACTTGCGCGGGTCAGAGGATCGTTACGACCTGAGTGCACTGCTCCGGTCCGGGTTTGGAAACCGGGTCCGCTCGCTGAACTCCGGGACCGGGGGACCGCATCCCGTGTTTCAACCAGTAGGCGGCATGATGCAGATCCCCCTCGCCTTCCAGCGAGCCATCGGCGACTACATCACCATGAACGCCGAAGTGCAGTCGATCCACCAGACCGAAGACGCCGTGCGGGTCGTCTACAAAGACACGAGAACCGGCGAGACACGAGAAGAGGTTGCGGACTACTGCGTGTGTTGTCTGCCGATGGCTGTACTGCAGGGCATCGATGTCGACCTGTCGCCCGAGATGGCCGCAGCCGTGAACGAAACCCTCCATAGTACGAGCGCCAAGATGGGGTTGCAGATGAAGCGGCGCTTCTGGGAGGAGGATGACGGGATCTTTGGCGGTCACATCTTTGGGAGGAGTCTGCAACTCGGCGAGTTTTCCTACCCCTCAAACGACTACTTCACCGAAAAGGGAGTGCTGCTCGGCTACTACGCCGGCGGGCGGGCCGCCGGGCTGAACGACATGTCCTTCGAGGGGCGGATCGAACACGTGCTCACACAGGCCAGCAAGGTCCACCCCCAGATGCGAGAGGAATTCGAGACCGCGTACTG
>CAYLZR010000507.1:0-1539 GCA_964388145.1 uncultured Gemmatimonadaceae bacterium
GGGTGTGTTTGCCGGGAACCCCCACCTGGTCGATGAGATAGCGCAGCTGTTTCATGCCCGGGCGTTCGCCGCCGGCCGCCTCGCCGCACCCGTACCGGATCCCGCCGAGGCGTTCTTGCTCATCAACACGCTGGTGGCCGGGGACGCGTGGATGTCCCAATACCCCCCCGGTCAGACCGTCCTCTTGGCCGTTGGCTTACTTCTCCGAGCCGAATGGCTGGTGAATCCCCTGTTGGGCGGTATCGGGACGATTCTCGTATACCTGATGGGTCGTGGCCTGTACGGTCCCAAGACGGGATTGGTTGCCGCCTTCCTGTGGGCCGCGTCGGCCTGGGTGTTGTTCATGTCGGGTACGTACGTCAGTCACGTTGGCGCAACGATCCTTGCCCTCGCCTCCTGGACGGCAGTCTTCGCTCCGAAGCACCCGGGCCGTTGGCACTTCCTGGCAGCAGGTCTCGCGTTGGCGGCGGCGGGGGCGACGCGTCCCTTGGACGGCGTGGCGGCCCTTGCGCCGCTCATCGGATGGATGGTCCTCCGCAGACGCTGGAGATCAGTCGGTTGGATCGTCTTGGGCGGCGCTCCGATAGTGCTGCTGGTCGGTTACATGAACTGGCAACTCTTCGGCAATCCCTTCACGCTCGGTTTCACGGTGTTGTACGGTGATGCGGTCGGCCTCGGCTTTCATACCGACCCGTGGGGTGAATCCTTCACTCTGTCGGTGGCGCTGAGTAATCTGGTGGTGGGGGTACGGCGGCTCCACGTCTATCTCTACGAATGGCCCATCCCTGCGCTTCTGCCCCTCGCCGTATGGGCCCTGTTTGACCGTCACCGGCGTCGCAGTGATCTCATCGTGGCGCTTGGGGTGATCGCAGCACCGTTCCTTTACTTCTTTTACTGGCATGCGGGCGTCTTCCTGGGCCCGCGGTTCTTCTTCATGTCGGCGCCGTTTCTCGTGCTGGGCACCGCGCGCGCTTGGCGTTGGGGGATGAGCACGGCGCGACGGCGTTCGACCGCGTTTGTGAGGTTGGATGTGGCAACGGCGTTTGCGGCCTTCGCCGTTCTCGCGTGGGGATGGATTGGAATCCTTCCGACACGAGTCGACATTTATAAAACCGGGCTGAGTTCCTTCAAGCTTCATCCCGAACGGGAGTTGAGAGCCGCGGGTGTGGATCGTGCGCTCGTGATCATTCCCGAGAGTTGGGGAAGCCGCATGATCACCTCGCTATGGGCGATGGGCGCCCCGATCGGTCTGGTGGAGCAGGCGTACCGCGGCCTCGACGCCTGTGATCTGGACGGCTTTGTCCGCGACATGCGGCGTGCCGAGCTTACCGGCGAACAGGTCACCGAGCAGCTTCGGTTGATAGTGGCCGGCATTACGACGCCCGTCCCGAGAGTCACTGGCGCTCCGGACCCGACCCTGCGACTCCGCCCGCGAGAACGTTTGCCGGATCGTTGTCGGATCGAGCTGGACCGCGACATTCGTGGCTTTTCACTCTACAGCACCGTCGGATGGCGGAATGAGATCGGGTTGTCGTCGGG
>CAYLZR010000508.1:0-1535 GCA_964388145.1 uncultured Gemmatimonadaceae bacterium
GAAAGACGAGGTATAGGACGGCGATGATGATCAACCACTTCTTGAGATTCCTGGGATCCATCATTGGATCTGAACGCCCCGCCTTCGTCATCCCGCATCGATACCTGTGGCGATCAGTTTACACGGCCCCCGTACGCCGTAGTTGGTCTCTCCCGGATCCCCCGAAGCCCCGGTAGGGCCTTAGGCTACCAACCAGGCCTCAGCGCCCGGCCGCAGAACGCTCGTCGTCCCACAACGAAAGAATGTTGCCCTGAGCCGGGCTCGCGCTCCCCTCGAGTGTTGCGCCGTAAACGCGCTCCACCTGCTCGCGTCCGTAACCCCGCTCCACCCGCAGCCACTTCGCGCTCGACTCGATGAAGGCCTGAAGCGAGGCACCGAGACGCTCCTGGAAACCCTGGGGCCCCCAGTCGACGATGCGCTTCTTGATCTGACCCGGCGCGAAGAAGAACTCGCGTTTGGGTCCGGGGATGTCGCCGTCGTCTCCGCCCGCATGCCAGTGGGTACCGCCGATGCGCTGGCTGAACTTGAGATTGGCGCCCAGCTGTTCGTGCACCCCGCGGGTCACCTTGGTGTTGCCCGCCATGTCGACGAAGACCGCGGGATCATCGGCGAGCGCGCCGATCTCGTCGTAGGTCAATACCTGGTCGTATAATCCCAGGCGCTTGACGAACTCCAGGTGAGCCGCCGAGGTGAGGCCGACGGCCTTGGCCTGAGCTCGCCGGGCCACTACGAAGGCGAGCGCGATGGAGGTCTTGCTCGAAGCACTCGAGATCAGCACCGATTTCGCGCCGTAGAGGTCGCTATCGGCAAGGAAGTCCTCAGCGAGAAAGGCAGTCGTGAAGAGGCCTCGCGTCAAGGCCAGTACGTCTTCATGTTCGACGGAGTAGAGCGGGTCGTTCGCCACAGGCTGATACTGGTTGTAGACCGGTGCCAGCTCCCGACGGTGCGCAACACCATCCACGATGGAGCTCGGATTTGCCGCCGCCGGTTCGATCAGCAAGTACCTCGACATGGGGAAGAAGCCGGAGCATCGCGTCCCCACCGCAACCTCGCCGTGCGTCGAGGCAATAACATCACCAAAGCCCATGGTCGGGAGGCATCCCCAGCCCTCCTCCTTGGGGAAGAAGTACCAGTAGCGCAGCAGGTCCCCGGCCATCGCGTAGGAGATGTTGTTGGCCGTAAAGGCGAAGCGGTCCACCCGGAAGAGCACCTGGCCCGGTGCGAGGTCCGTAGATACCTCCGTCTCGACGAAACGTGTCTTGTGCCAAGCGCTCTTGTCGACGATGAAATCAAGGCCTGTCAATTCTGACATGCGTTCTCCTCTGACACGGTTCGGGTCCGTCGATGGTAATCGTTGCGATTCGGTCTTCCCGCGCGTAGGTGACGCCCATGAATACCCTCCCCGTTCGCAGTCGCCAAACCCGATTCTGAGGGTGAAGCGCAACCCGGTCAAGATCTTCGGGCGGAGCGGCACACAGGCCATTTTGTTGCCACAAACTGCCAGCAACTACGGAGATCGCGCTCACGGTATCCAG
>CAYLZR010000509.1:0-1529 GCA_964388145.1 uncultured Gemmatimonadaceae bacterium
GGACGTTCTTCAGGGTTTCGACTTCGCCATCGAGGAGGGGGAGATCTTCGGGTTCCTGGGGCCGAACGGTTCCGGCAAGAGCACCACGCAGAAGGTGCTGACCCGAATCCTCCCCACTTATCGGGGCCGGGTCGAGGTTTTCGGACGGGATCTCAGTACGCAGCGATCCGATTTCTACAACCACATCGGCGTGTCGTTCGAGTTTCCCAACCTCTACGAGAAATTGACCGCCGAGGAGAACCTGGGTTTCTACCGCGGGTTCTTCGACGTGCCCACCGAGGAGCCGGGCCGTCTGCTGGAGTTGTTCGATCTTCCGGTGGGAGATTCGCGACGCGTGGGGGAGTTCTCCAAGGGGATGAAGATGCGGTTGGTGCTGGCCCGGTCGTTGATCAATCGTCCCCGGTTGTGGTTTCTCGACGAGCCCACGACCGGGCAGGACCCGCACCACGCGGTGAAGATTCGGGACCTCATCCGGGCGCGCGCCGATGACGGCGTCACCGTCTTCCTGACCACGCACGACATGAACGTGGCGGACAAGTTGTGCGATCGGGTGGCGTTCATCAACGACGGCAAACTCGAGGTCGTCGATTCGCCGCGAGCGCTGAAGTTGCGATACCAGCGACGTGTGGTTCGCGTCGAGTATCAGTCCGGTGCGGATGCTCCGGAATCCGAGGAGTTCCGTCTGGACGATCCGGTGTCCAAGCAGGCGTTGGCCGATGCGATTCTCTCCCGCGAGATCGCGACCATGCACACCCTGGAGCCGTCGCTCGAGGATGTTTTTCTCAACGTCACCGGCCGAGGGTTGATGTGAGCCGTCGTGTGTGGCTGGCCGTGCGTTTGGTGGTGACCCTCCAGTGGCGAGCCAGATTTCCCCACGTCTATTTCGCGATCGCCGTCTTCGCAGTGATCGTCTTTCGCGTGTTTCTTCCCGACCACCTCATCGCCTTGTTCCTGCCCGTGTTCATGTTCGGCGAGCCGGGCAGCCTCGGCATCTTCATGGTTGCCGCCCAGCGTTATCTGGAAAAGGGTGAACGGAGTGTGGTGGCCTTGGTCGTCACGCCGTTGCGAAGCGGAGAATACGTGTCGGCCCTGATCGTGGGCTCGGCGGTCGTTCCCACGGTGGCCACGGCGCTGATCCAGGCGGGGGTGCAGGGCGTCGATGGGCGGGTGCTCCTCGTCATCCCGCCCCTGTGGCTCATCGCCGTCATCTCCGGCGCCATAGGGTTGATGCTCTCGACCGTGTTTCGGGATTTCCCCCGCTTCCTCGTGGGGACGATCCCACCCATCGCCCTGTATATGCTGCCCATGGTGTCGTACTTCGGTCTCACGCCGAGGTGGATCTTTGCATGGATCCCCTCGGACGCAGCGCTCGGGGCGTTCGGGATGCTGGCCCGCGACGAACTGGACATTCTGGTCTACGTGGGTTCGGTCGGGTTGCTAGGGGTGTTTGCCGCCGCCGCCTGGTGGGCCGCGATCGCGACGTACGCGTCACGAGTACGTCAACAGATCGAGTTCGCATGAGCAAATTC
>CAYLZR010000510.1:0-1528 GCA_964388145.1 uncultured Gemmatimonadaceae bacterium
GAGGCAGTGGAGGCAGCCCCGATGAGGGCAATTAGGGCCAGTGCGTGGATCTTCATGATTTGTTTTTGCACTTGGTTACGCTCCTAGAAATCGACTAACCGCTCCCTGTCCATCTCTTCCTCTACTGCCTCCACTGCCTACTGCCCACTCCCCACTCCCTACTCCCCACTCACATCGAGAACTCCCCCGTGCTGTCGCCGAAGCTCTGCATGTCGGTGAGGCCGAGCTTGTGCAACAGGCTCAGCATCACGTTCGCCATGGGCGTGCCTGGGGCAGCTTGCACGTGGAGATTGCCGGCGAGTTGCCCGTTGGCGCCGCCGACCACGAAGAGCGGGCACCGTTTGTGGTTGTGCAGGTTGGAATCACCCATGGGAGACCCGTAGATGATCATCGTCTTGTCGAGAAGATGTGTGTCGCCATCCATCGTGTTCTTCAAGCTCTCGAGGAAGTACGGCAGCATACTCACGTGGTACCGGTTGATTTGGGCAAACTCCCGCACCGCCTTCTCGTTCCCGCCGTGGTGCGAAGCCGGATGGAACGGTTTGTCCAACCCGCTCTCGGGGTAGACGCGGGCCGATGCGTCACGTCCCATCTTGAACGAGAAAACCCGCGTCGTGTCGGATGCAAACGCGAGGACTTGGAGATCGAACATCAGCCGGACGTGTTCCCCGAACGAATCGGGCACGCCGGCGGGAGCTTCGGGCAGCTCCCGCGCCTCACCGCCGGTGTTGCGTGTCTCGACTTTCTGGATGCGCCGCTCGATCTCGCGAATGTTGTCGAGGTATCGCTCCATCCGCTCGCGGTCAGACGGACCAAGTTCTCTCTTGAGCTGAGCGACTCTACTAGTGATCCAATCGAGAATGCTGCGATCGGTCCGTCTGCGAGCGGCCCGCTCTTCGACGGTGCCGCCGGCTCCGAACAGTTGCTCGAAGGCGACCCGGGGATCGCGGATCACCGGCAGCGGCTCGGAGGGCGAAGCCCAGCTGATCGAGTCGGTATACACGCAGGTGTAGCCGTACGCGCAACCGCCCGACTGGTTGATGTTCTCGATGCAGAGTTGCATGGACGGAATCGGCGTGTCCTGCCCGAACCGCTGCGCGTACAACTGGTCCAGCGACGTACCGACGTGGACGTCCGACCCCTCGGTCTGTTTTGGGTGAGACTGGGTCAGGAACACCGCGCTGGAGCGGAAGTGGTCGCCGCCGATCTCGGGTGGTTGGAACGCCTCGGCCATGCGCACGTCGGTGTCGCTGACGATGGTCAGGTAGTCGCGGAACGGCTCGAGTGGATGCAGGCTGCTCGGTGTGAGGTCGAAGTTCCGGCCGACCTCGGCGGGCGCCCACAGGCTTTGCGTGGCACCCCACTCGTTACTGCCCGCCGCGCCGTGTACCATCTCGATGCACACCAGGCGCGTTCGGTCGATCATCGCCTGCGTTTTACCCCAGAGTTTTCGGGCGGGCACCATCGCATCCAGGAATGGAAGAGCCACGGTCGCGCCCAAGCCGCGGAGGACGGTGCGGCGAGAAAT
>CAYLZR010000511.1:0-1521 GCA_964388145.1 uncultured Gemmatimonadaceae bacterium
GACTCGTCGAAGCCTCGCCAAACCCCGGTAGACGGTCCATCTTAGCCCCATGCCCGAGATCACCGCCCGGCTCTCGACCGCGCTCGCCGAAACCAGCTTGGGTAACGGTTGAGAATCGGCCAGACTAAGGACTCCGTATGCCCAAAGCGACTCAATTGAACCTCACCTTGGACAATCAGACCGGGGAGCTGGCTCGCCTGTGTCGGGACTTGGCTCACGGCGCTGTGAACCTGCTCGCGCTTTGCGCGGTGGAAGGGGAGGGGGCGAGCGGGTTGGTCCGGCTCCTCGTTGCCAACCGCGACCTCGCACAGAACGCACTTGCCAAAGCTGGATATTCGTTTTCTGCCGAAGAAGTGATCTTCATCGAAGTGAAGCACCGTCCTGGTACACTGGCAAAACAAATCGAGAAACTGGCCGACAAGTCGATTGGTATCCGCTACGCCTACGCAACGGCACACGCCAAAGGCCCAACGACCGCGGTCGTCATCGCCGTTGCGGAACAGGACTTGGACCGGGCGTTGAAGCTACTCGGCTAACCAACGAACAAGCGGGCTTGCACCCAGGCACGCCCCTCATCAGCTCTCGCGCGTGGCTCTAACCGGCCCGTCGTATGGGCCGCCCCGGCTAGACGTGATGTCTGGACAACCGAAGCGCCGCCGAAACGAGTAAGGATGATGTCGAACGAGAAGCTAACGGCGGAGGAGGCGCTCGCGCTCCTGGTAGCGGAGGCGGAGCCGCCCCGCCGGAGGCGATAGCCGCGCACGAAGCAGGGCACGCAGTCATAGGCTACGTGCTTGGTGGGAGGTGGCCGCGCCTCCTGCGGGTACACATCCAGCAAAGCAAGACGAGATACGGCCACTGCATCTGTGAAAAGTGGCCTCAACGCTCCACGACTTATCGGACGTGGGCTAGGCGAGTTGGCGCCACTATCCTGGTCAGCCTGGCCGGACCGATTGCGGAGGCTCGCGCGGGTGGTAGGCCGCATGTCTGGGACCATACCGACACCGGTGAGCTAATCGTGGATGTGGCATCTGTCATTCAGGCGAACGGAGTCCTGTTCGCCAACGGCGGAGAGCCGATCCCTCTAGAGGCGATCAAGGCCGGGACCGATCATGTCAGACGCAGTCTGCCGCAAGCTGAAGAGCTGGTTGACAAGTATTGGTCGTCGATCGAAGTAGTTGCCCGAGAACTCCTAGCGCATACGAGCGTGACCGGGAAGCGAGTGGCGGAGCTGGTCGATGCCACAGTGTTCGGTCCACTGCCTGATCTCGTCCTGCTCCCCATCCCCGGAGAAGGCGAACGGTGTCGCACTCAGAAGCACCCTCCGGACGATGCTCACACCTTCAAGCTCCCGAAGCCGCGCCGCCAGCAGATTCGTTCCGATGCCTAGGAGATTCTCCAACAGCTCCTGATACCGCCGCGGTCCGATCAACAGTTCGCGGATAATCAACAGCGTCCAGCGCTCCCCCAGGAGGTCTAAAGCCCGAGCGAGTGAACAGTACTGTCGGTAGCTCCTCTTGC
>CAYLZR010000512.1:0-1507 GCA_964388145.1 uncultured Gemmatimonadaceae bacterium
GCCGGGCCGCAGCAGGATCCGAAATGTGCTCCGGCGGGAGCACGCCGTCTCCGTTTGGTGGGGCAAGAACATATGTATTCCGAAAGGTGTGCACCTGCTCTAGAGTGATCTCATCCGCGTTCTCTGCCTGTAATTGGTCCAGAATGTGCCCGGCGGCTTTCCGGAGCTTTTGACCCTCCTCGTGACTTGTATCGAGATCCGCAAGGCGCAGCACGTCCGACGGCGTGGTGATCCGTTCGCGCTCGGCGATCATGTGGAAGACCCATCTCAACGCCGCGCGGAGATGCTCGGGCCGGATGGTCCCGCTGCCGTCGGCGTTTAGGTAGCCGAGGAACGCTGGGTCGCACTGCAGGGTGTCGATCTGCACGCTGGTTGCGGCCCAACGTGCGGGGTCGAGGTCTAGGACGAGGGCGAGATCGCCTGCGTCCTCGATACGGAGTTGGTAGTTCCCGCCGTAATTTCGGAAAACCATGGGGATGCTGTCTGGCATACGACGTCCCTACAGAAAAGTGAGAGTAGTACCGGGCATCGCCGTCGAATTTCGTCGGATGAGCCGCTCAAGGAGATAGTCACTGAGGCGTTCGTCGAGATCGAACACTCCCTCGGCGGCGGGCTGCGCCATCGCAACGGCCGCAAAGGACTTGGAGATCGATCCCACCCGATAAATCGTCCCGGTGTCGGCCGGGATGCTGCGGTCCCGATCGGCCCATCCGAATTTTAATCGGTTCGACTCACCACGCGCCTCGTTCCACCAGTAAATCCCCTCCAACGGCCGTTGCCGAGGCCAGACTTCGTCCAACGTGTCGCCCTCGTAGAGACGCCCGTTCTTCATCACGTACTGAATCGTGTTGGTGTTCCCAAGTATCCCCCTTGGTACTGGAGGCGTCGAGTCAGTGGGATGAGGGTACCCTATCACTCCTCTTGCCGATGTGGGGTGGTCGTGGGTCAATCAAGTGGGCGATTCGCCGTGCCCAGAACAGTGGTGAGTACATGCCTTGGGCGTACTACTCCCGGTCGAAGAGGCACGGGAAGGTGGTGTACTCCAACCGGATAGTGATCGCACTCCCAACCGGTCACCTGATCCTGAGAAGCCGTGGCTGCCCGAGCCGGATTTCTAGCCAGCGAAGTACGGATCGTCCCTAGGCGCAATCGGGGGCGAACCAGCGGGCCTCCGCAAGGTTGGATTTCTGTAAGAAACGGGAAGAGTGATGGAGCAATCGGTTCGGATGACGTTGCCACTGCCGCGAAACGTGGCCAACCGCCCCGGGAAGAATGCGTGCAACCTAGGCTTCGCCAAGCGCGACTCTCTCTTGGGAACCCACAAGAAGGTCGGTGCCGTCGCGTTGGTGCAGGGCCAGAAGCCAAAGCACCAGACGGTGGGATTGCCGTTCAAACGCGCCGAGATCCGTGCCATCTTGTATACCGGGAACACGATGGACGACGATAAATTGATGAGCCGCAGCAGACGATCGACCGACGCCATCCGAGGGTCGAGATCACGGTGACG
>CAYLZR010000513.1:0-1506 GCA_964388145.1 uncultured Gemmatimonadaceae bacterium
CTCGAAGATGCCGGGGTCGTAGAAAGTGCCCCGCATGCCGACGTGGATCGAGGTCGCAACGTCGACCAGATCCTCCTGGGCGGCGCGGATGAAGGTGTTGCCGGTGGCCTTGGCGCGACCTTCACCGGGGTTGGCGTCGGTGTGGGAATCCACATGCAGCACGGCGAGATCCGGATGGAGAGTGGCGAGGGCGCGCAACTGTCCGATGGTGACACTGCCGTCACCGCCCATGCTGACAGGCACCGCGCCGGTGCCGGCAATCAGGCCGACGGCCTTCTCAATAGTGGCTTCGGCGCCCTCCAGCATGCTCGGCACCAGCTTAACGTCGCCGCAGTCGATGACGCGGAGGCGCTCGAGCGGATCGAAGTCGGCGTCCGGTGGTCGATAGCGACGGATCAGGCGCGACGCCTCGCGGATGGCGCGCGGCCCGTCGCGGGCGCCGACACGGTGTGGGTGGGTGCCGTTGTCGTAGGGGATGCCGAGCACCGCCGCCTGCCGGCCATCCAGGTCGTGGCCGTAGTCGAGGCCCATGAAGGTGCCCGGCGGCCTGAAGAGTCCGTCGTCAAAGATGTCGCTCATGCCGTGATCGTAGCGGGTATTTCCCAGGCAATCATCCAATTCATGACGATCTCATCCAGCGCGCCCCCGCAACCAAAACACCCGGCCCCCGTGGCCGGGCTTTTTTCGTTGGCGCCGGATCGCTTCGCCTGGTGTCATCGATCCGTCGCGTCCGCGACCTGCGCCATGAGATCGGCCCAGCGATGCTTGGGCTCCCAGCCCAACGCCTGGCGTGTGGCATCGATGTCGAAAACGGAAGCACGGGGGTCATCGTCGTAAATTTCGGGTCTTTGCACCTGGGGCTCGACGCCGAATCCCCTCTTCACCACATCCAGCGTTCCCATCGGGCTCATGGTGTCCGCCGCGGTCACGAAATAGGGTCCGCCGTTCACGCCGTCCGCCTCCAGCGCGGCGCCAAAACAGCGTGCCGCGTCCTCCGAGCCGACGAAGGCGCGGGTACGCGGCAGGCTGTGGTCGCTGACGTTCCATATCGGATCGTCGGCCGGCGGTGGCGAGCCACCGCCATCAAGCTTGGCGACCATCGCCGCTTTGTCGCGAACGGTCGCGGGTCGAACCACGAGCGCCGGGCGCAAGCAGACGACCTCGAGTCCTCCGCGCCGCGCGAAACCGAAAGCAACGACCTCGCAGGCTTGCTTGCTGAGCCCGTAGGCGTCCGTCGGCGCCAACGCGTGGTCGGCGCCGATCGGGAGGACCCCGGGCGGGTGATCGGGGCCCAGGCCCACGGCGGAGACGCTGGAGCAGACCACGGCCCGTCGTACGCCCACCTCCTCGGCGGCCTGCAACACGTGCCAGGTGCCGAGGACGTTGGTGCCGAAGTATTGCTCGTCGGTCGCCTTGACGCCGGAGTCGATCGCCGCCAGGTGGACCACCCCATCGTGTCCCGCGAGGGTCCGTCTGAGACCATCGAGGTCGAGAATGTCGGCCTCG
>CAYLZR010000514.1:0-1500 GCA_964388145.1 uncultured Gemmatimonadaceae bacterium
CTACATCGATTCGCCCGACTTTCAATAAGACATCCTTGACAAGGAGCTCGTTAACGTGAAAATTAGGCAAGACTAATTTTCATATTGGGGCTCCCTCAACCAGGACATTCGCATGGGAGACAGACAGGACGAGAAGCGTGGCCAAGCCCACGCCGGAATCTCACGTCGCGACCTTCTGAGATCGGGAGTGGCCGGAGCCGTGGGCCTGGCGGCCGGAGCGGGAGCACTCGCCGGATCCAGGCCGGAGGACGCCGAGCCAAAGCTCAGCGGGGCCGGCGGAGCCCACGCCCAGGGGCTCGCGGGAGCCAACGGTGACGTGAATCCACACGGATTCGATGCCACCGCATTCCTCAAGACCTTCGATTACGGCCGTGTATCGACACTCCCGGACGGCCAGATTCAGCGGGAATACCAAATCACCGCGGTGGACCGGGAGATCGAGGTCGCGCCGGGCGTATACTTCGCGGCGTGGACCTACAACGGGACGGTCCCGGGACCGACGATCCGTTGCACCGAAGGCGATCGGCTGAAGGTGAACTTCATCAACGCGGGAAGTCACCCGCACACGATCCACTTCCACGGTATCCACGCCGCAGATATGGACGGCGTGTTCGAGATAGTCGGGCCGGGAGAGACCTTCGTTTACGAGTTCGACGCAGCCCCGATGGGGTTCCACCTCTATCACTGCCACTCCATCCCCTTGAAGCGCCATGTGCATAAGGGTCTGTATGGTGCTTTCATCGTGGATCCGCCGGAGGGAAGGCCGGAAGCCAACGAATTGCTGATGCTGATGAACGGCTTCGATACCAACTTCGACGGCGACAACGAGGTCTACGCCGTAAACACCGTGGCCCACCATTACCAGCGACATCCCATCGAGATCGAGCAGGGGGAGCTGGTGCGGGTCTACCTCGGCAACATGACCGAGTTCGATCTGCTGAACTCGTTCCACCTGCACGGCAATTTCTTTCGCCTCTACCGCACCGGAACGGATCTCGAACGCTACGAATGGACCGACACCGTGATGTTGTGCCAGGGCGAACGCGCCGTCCTCGAGTTCACCTATGATTATCCCGGGAAGTACATGTTCCATGCCCACCAGAGCGAATTTGCCGAGCTCGGGTGGATGGGGATCTTCGATGTCAAGCCGCTGACGGTGGTTTGACAGCAGGGAGTTTAGAGAAGCCACGGACTTACTCAGCGAACCCGAGCACTGCCAAGAATGAACCCCCACGACTACGAAGACGACGACAGCGTCGAGACTTCCTCGGCGAGCATCACATATGCGAATGACGCTCCGCCGGCCGGCGGCGTGCCGTCGGATGGGACTGCCCGCTCGGCTCACCAAGGGCGTATGGCCCTGGCAGCCAAGGGCGTGCTCCCACTGCTTTTGCTGGCCGGCTTACTTGCCGTGTTCGTTCGCGTCGGGCCCATCGGTGTATTCCGGGCCGCGTTTCCGCCGATCGAGGAGCTCACTTTCGAACGAATCGCTTTCCCCGA